>NZ_APHY01000175.1 GCF_000417505.1 Megasphaera sp. NM10 | reverse complement strand
ATTTTTGTCCCATCGATGAACAAATTCTTCAGCGATAAGGCCCCGGCCTGAGCCAAGACGGCGATCCATGTCGGCAACAAGGTCCGGCTGCATGCCGCCATATGATGAGAACGGAAACGGGCGATAGTCGCATGATCGGGAACGGGTTTCCCTTCCAGCAGATATTGGAAATTCAAATCTCTCCGGCAAGCCGATTCAATACGACGGGAACTGAAAATCTGGTTCATGCTGGCATAAATAACGATGGCCAGTAACTGGCGTGGTGAAGCCTGATTTTTCTCGATACGAGAATACGTCTGGTACAGCGGTGATAAATCCATCCTTTCTATGAGCAGCTTCACTAACCGCACGGGATCGTCATCCGGAATCTGAAATGAAATATTCAAGGGAAGTGATAGTTGATAAGGCGCTTCCCATATTGTATAATTGACATGCGTATTTAGTGTCGTCATAACTCTATTTTACGCGCAATCCCGGGCTTTTTACAGTCCGGGATTTGTTTTTTTCAGATTTTTTTGTTCAGCCCTAATGGATACGGCTGCCTGGCCCCTGGCGGGTGACATTGCGGGAACGACCTCGGTCCGGCGCGGTCCGGGTAGGCCGTGCCGGATGCCGTGCGTGCTATTTGCGTCCGGCGTGCTGCTTTGTTTGAGCGCAGCGAGTTTCAGCACGCCAGCAAATGGCACTCTCGGCAAGAGGAGTGGAGCACGCGAACCAGCTAGGGGCCAGGTGGCCGATGCCAACCTCTTCTGA
>NZ_APHY01000174.1 GCF_000417505.1 Megasphaera sp. NM10 | reverse complement strand
GATGACTGATGCAAAATCGAGGATATAGCGGGCTGTCTTGCGAAGGATGTCCTGCATCCGGAAATTGCGTTTCTTCGCTAACTGACAGAGCTGGTTCGTCGTCTTCCGGCCCTGCTTGGCGGCAATGCTTTGGAGTCTGGCTTTGCGTTTGTTCCAATACTGGTTGATAGATTTGAGTTTACGACCGTCCATGAGGAACGACGTCCCCGTATTAGTAACACAGGCGGCCAGATTGTCCAGCCCTAAGTCGATAGCCAAGATACGGCCTGACGAGGTTTTCACTGGTTCTGGGTCCTCTAGGTAACAATACTGAATCTTGAAATACCGTCCACCATACATGGGACAGATACGGATTTCCTGAATTGTCTTATCCTTCAGCCTGTCGGGAACAGGAATCCGAATCCGATGTCCATTATGGCGTTTCATATATTCACGGCTCATCGGCACTGTTAAGAAGCCATTCTTAATGGTAATAGCGTTCGTCGACAAGATGAGATTGAAGAGACCGCCTTTTTCACGATAGTGTGGCAGGCAGACAACCTTTGAACCATAGTCACCTGACTTGACTTTCTGCAAAAGCCCGAAAAAAGAACGAAAACTTCGGTCGGCCATCTTCAATATCTGCTGGGCCTGA
>NZ_APHY01000173.1 GCF_000417505.1 Megasphaera sp. NM10 | reverse complement strand
TCAGGTGCGGCTGGATCACCTCCTTTCTAGGGAAAACCTAAGAAGTCGGCACGGAGGCAATTCATTCATTGTTCAGTTTTGAGAGGTCATCCTCTCAATCGTACCTTGACAACTGCATAAAAATGTTAGAAAATACCTCTTTTTAAAAAGAGATCTTAACGAACCTTGAATTCTTGTTCATCACACCATCCGCGTGGATGGCGTGATACATGAAAAAATAGTCAAGTAAGTAAGGGCGTACGGCGGATGCCTTGGCCATATCAGCCGAAGAAGGACGCGATAAGCTGCGATAAGCTGCGGTGAGGTGCAAGTAACCTTTGACCCGCAGATCTCCGAATGGGGAAACCCGGCAGCAGCAGTGCTGTCATCCTCTATGAGGAAGGGCACCCGGTGAACTGAAACATCTAAGTAGCCGGAGGAAAAGGAATCAACAGAGATACCCCTAGTAGCGGCGAGCGAACGGGGCAGAGCCCAAACCGGAATGGGAAACCAATCCGGGGTTGTGGACTGCTAACTCGAATGCATGAGTGAAGCAGAATGAGCTGGGAAGCTCAGACCAGAGAG
>NZ_APHY01000172.1 GCF_000417505.1 Megasphaera sp. NM10 | reverse complement strand
CTGCCACCCATCTCCGCTCCATGCGTTTCTGCACTTCACGTACGCTGGGTTATCCTTTTCCCGAAGTTACGGATATATTTCCGAGTTCCTTAACGAGGGTTTTCCCGTCGCACCTTAGAATTCTCATCCTGCCTACCTGTGTCGGTTTCGGTACGGGTGCCTGAGTCCTCACTAGAAGCTTTTCTCGACAGTTTAGTGCCAGCCCCTTCGCTTCTGTCTCCAGAAGCTCCCCATCGCATCTCGGCCTTACGGGAAACGGATTTGCCTGTCTCCCGACCTACCTGCTTGGACGTGCTCTTCCAATCGCACGCGCGCCTTCCTTCCTGTGTCACTCCTTCGCTCAAACGGCCTCAGCCAGTACAGGAATTTCAACCTGTTGTCCATCTCCTACGCGTCTCCGCCTCGGATTAGGTCCCGACTTACCCTGGACGACGATCGTTGCCCAGGAACCCTTAGGCCTTTCGGTGGAGGGATTCTCACCCTTCTTTCGCTACTC
>NZ_APHY01000171.1 GCF_000417505.1 Megasphaera sp. NM10 | reverse complement strand
TTTCGGTCCTTTTTCTGGGCTTTTGCACGAAAGTCAAGGTAAGGTGACTATCAGTCGAAAGATGTCCGCCTGCCGCACTATCGTGAAAAAGGGGGATGGTTCCATCTCGTCTTGTCGACGAACGCTATCAACATCAAGAATGGGTTCCTGACAGTGCCGATGAGCCGGAAATATGCGAAAATCCATAACGGCCATCGGATTCGGATTCCTGTTCCCGACAGGCTGAAGGAGAAGACGATTCAAGAAGTCCGCATCTGTCCCATGTATGGCGGACGGTATTTCAAGATTCAGTATTGTTACCTAGAGGACCCAGAGCCGGTGAAAGCTTCGCCAGACCGTGTCCTGGCTATCGACTTGGGCCTGGAAAATCTGGCCGCCTGCGTCACCAATACGGGGACGTCGTTCCTCATGGACGGCCGTAAACTCAAATCTATCAACCAGTATTGGAACAAACGCAAAGCCAGACTCCAAAGCATTGCCGTCAAGCAGGGCCAGAAGACGACGAACCAGCTCTGTCAGTTAGCGCAGAAACGTAATTTCCGGATGCAGGACATCCTTCGCAAGACAGCCCGCTATATCCTCGATTTTTGCATTGACCATCAGATAGGGACCCTTGTCTGCGGCTATAACCGGGATTTCAAACGAGGACTAAAGCTGGGTAAAGTGACGAATCAGCATTTCACCCAAATCAATTTGAGCTATCTGCGTAGTACCTTGAAATACCTGTGTGAACGTTACGGGATAAGCTATCTGGAACAGGAAGAATCGTATACCTCTCAGGCCAGCTGCCTGGATTTAGACGACATTCCCGTCTACCAGCCGGATACCCCCTATACAGGAACGTTCAGTGGACAACGAGTCCGGCGCGGCCTGTACCGCTTTGCTGATGGAAGGACGGCCAATGCCGATATCAACGGAGCCGCCAACATACTTCGTAAAAGTAAGCAGAACTTCGATTTCGAAGGGACTGTGTAAGGGCTTTGGACAGCCTTTGA
>NZ_APHY01000170.1 GCF_000417505.1 Megasphaera sp. NM10 | reverse complement strand
GTGGCTGCTTCTGWCARCATCCTGGTTGTTTTCGAAATTCCACATCCTTCGCCACTTAGTACGGCATTGGGGACCTTAGCTGTTGGTCTGGGCTGTTTCCCTCTTGACTATGGGCCTTATTACTCACAGTCTGACTCCCATGGATAAGTACAGCCATTCGCAGTTTGATTAGGTTCAGTAGCCGGATAGGCCCCTACCCCGTTCAGTGCTCTACCGCCTGTACTCTCGCCATGAGGCTAGCCCTAAAGCTATTTCGGGGAGAACCAGCTATCTCCACGTTCGATTGGCATTTCACCCCTACCCACATCTCATCCAAAAGCTTTTCAACGCTCACTGGTTCGACTCCWSACATTT
>NZ_APHY01000169.1 GCF_000417505.1 Megasphaera sp. NM10 | reverse complement strand
AGTATMMGRATGCTCCGGGAAATGTGCCAATACAGCAATAACCTGTACAATGTAGCGGTCTATACGATTCGGCAGCATTACTTCGATACCCAGCAATTCTTGCGGTACGAAGAAAATTACCCCATCTGCAAGGAAAATGAAAACTATGGCTTGTTACAGGCCAGTGTCGCCCAGCAGATATTGAAGATAGCCGACCGAAGTTTTCGTTCTTTTTTCGGGCTTTTGCAGAAAGTCAAGTCAGGTGACTATGGTTCAAAGGCTGTCCGCCTGCCATACTATCGTGAAAAAGGCGGTCTCTTCAATCTCATCTTGTCAACGAACGCTATTACCATTAAGAATGGCTTCTTAACCGTGCCGATGAGCCGTGAATATATGAAACGCCATAATGGCCATCGGATTCGGATTCCTGTTCCCGACAGGCTGAAGGATAAGAAAATCAAGGAAGTCCGCATCTGTCCCATGTATGGCGGACGGTATTTCAAGATTCAGTATGGCTACTTACAGGACCCAGAACCGGTGAAAACCTCGCCAGACCGTGTCCTGGCTATCGACTTGGGCCTGGACAATCTGGCCGCCTGCGTTACCAATACGGGGACGTCGTTCCTCATGGACGGTCGTAAACTCAAATCTATTAACCAGTATTGGAACAAACGCAAAGCCAGACTCCAAAGCATTGCCGCCAAGCAGGGCCGGAAGACGACGAACCAGCTCTGTCAGTTAGCGAAGAAACGCAATTTCCGGATGAAGACATCCTTTGCAAGACAGCCCGTTACATTGTTAATTTCTGCATTGACCATCAGATAGGTACCATTGTTTGCGGCTATAATCGCGATTTTAAACGAGGACTAAAGCTGGGCAAAGTGATGAATCAGCATTTCACTCAAATCAGTCTGACGCTATCTTCGTAGTACCTTGAAACACCTGTGTGAACGCTATGGGATAACCTATCTGGAACAGGAAGAATCGTATACCTCAGGCCA
>NZ_APHY01000168.1 GCF_000417505.1 Megasphaera sp. NM10 | reverse complement strand
CACAGACGAGCATCAAAGCACTGTTGCCGTCAGGAAAGGCACCAATGGCCCGTGTACGGCGGCGTATCTCGCGATTCACCCGTTCTGTTAGGTTATTCGTGCGGATCCGGCTCCAGTGTTCTGTTGGAAAATCCATATAGGTCAAGGTTTCGCCCACGCTGTCCTCGACTTTCTTGGCTGCGGATAAAAGCTTCATTTCACGGAGCTTGGCGGCAATGGAGACCGCCTTTTTCTGTGCAGCTTCCTTGCTCTCCTGCGCGTGGATTGCCTTGAGCATTAAGGTAACCTGCTTCATCTTAGTCTTTGGCGTCACTGTGAAGACGTTCCGGTAAAAATGGACCGTGCAGCGTTGGTATTTGGCTTCAGGAAGACTACAGGGATGCTTTCCAGCATGCCAAGGCATTTATCGCCGATAATGAGACGCACGCCTGCAAGGCCACGGCCTTTGAGCCAGGTGAAGAAGTTCAACCAGCTTTCCCTGTCTTCTTTCATGCCTTCTGCTGCTCCGAGAATCTCACGGAACCCGTCTTTATTGACGCCAATAGCGACTAAAACGGAGACATTTTGAATCTCGCCACCCCAGCAGCGCTTGAGGTAAATGCCGTCGACGTAAACATACGGATATTCCCCCGTTAAAGGACGCTGACGCCATTCCTCGATGTGCTTGTATGCCTTCTGGTTGAGATGGCTGATGGTGCCAGAGGAGATCTTTGTGCCCCAAAGCAATTCGGTGATATCTTCGACACGGCGCACGGATACGCCGGCCAGGTACATCTCAATAAGGGCTTCCTCGACAGAGCATTCACGGCGTTTATAGCGCTCGATGATGGCCGTCTCAAACTGGATGCCCTTGAGCTTCGGCACGCGTAATCTGACTTCGCCGGAAGTCGTGCCAAAATTCCGCTCGTAATGACCGGAACGGTAGCCCTTACGGTCTCCCGTTCGCTCATACTTGCCAGCGCGGACGAGTTCATCCGCCTCGTGGTCGAGCAGGGCGTTCAGTGTTTCCTCTACACTGTTGCGTACAAGATCCTTTAAATTATTCTTTATAAGATCCTCATTAAGTTGTATAATATTACCAGACATGGTCTATTGCCTCCTTACGAATTTTGTGTGGTAACTTAATTGWACCTA
>NZ_APHY01000167.1 GCF_000417505.1 Megasphaera sp. NM10 | reverse complement strand
CTCGCCGCTACTRGGGTATCTCTGTTGATTCCTTTTCCTCCGGCTTAGATGTTTCAGGTTCACCGGGTGCCCTTCCTCATAGAGGATGACAGCACTACTGCTGCCGGGTTTCCCCATTCGGAGATCTGCGGGTCAAAGGTTACTTGCACCTCACCGCAGCTTATCGCAGCTTATCGCGTCCTTCTTCGGCTGATATGGCCAAGGCATCCGCCGTACGCCCTTACTTACTTGACTATTTTTTCATGTATCACGCCATCCACGCGGGATGTCATGATGAACAAGAATTCAAGGTTCGTTAAGATCTCTTTTTAAAAAGAGGTATTTTCTAACATTTTTATGCAGTTGTCAAGGTACGATTGAGAGGATGACCTCTCAAAACTGAACAATGAATGAATTGCCTCCGTGCCGACTTCTTAGGTTTTCCCTAGAAAGGAGGTGATCCAGCCGCACCTTCCGATACGGCTACCTTGTTACGACTTCACCCCAATCACTCGCCCCCACCTTCGACGGCTGGCTCCTTGCGGTTACCTCACCGGCTTCGGGTGTGAATGACTTTCGTGGTGTGACGGGCGGTGTGTMCAAGCTGA
>NZ_APHY01000166.1 GCF_000417505.1 Megasphaera sp. NM10 | reverse complement strand
TCAGGATAAATAGCATAGATGCCCATCTTCAGCATAAGTCGCCGTACTGTCTTGCGACATACTGAAAAACCTTCTTCTTGCAGTTTGGCAACAATCTTACGAGAGCCTAGGTAGGGACACCTGGTATGCCAGTGGTCGATACGTTCCATTAACGATTCATCAAGCCTAACAGCAGCTTGGTTGGGTCCTGTAGGTGTGTAATATAGGCCGGAACGGTTCAGTCCCAGTAATTCGCACTGACGACGTATGGAAAGGCCGTTATCCTTTCTGATCATATTCCGGGATTCTTGGGATGGCCTCCCCAGCTTGGCGAAAGCAGTCCTGAAGAAAGTCGCGCTCAAGCGTAAGCTGACCGATGGTCCTTAGCATCTGGTCATTCTTTTCTCAGATCGTCCTCCTTCCTCTGAACGGCCTTACGCTCAGAATCTGCACCAAAGGCAAGATGGGCATTTGCAGGAATTCTTTCCATTTCTGACCATGTTTGGGTTCAGC
>NZ_APHY01000165.1 GCF_000417505.1 Megasphaera sp. NM10 | reverse complement strand
AACTTCTCCCGCTTATAGAAGCAGGAGATTCTTGAGAAGGTTGCTGTTTAAGTTTCCTCCTGAAATCAGGATAGCCTTATTCTCAAAGGGCTGTCCAAAAGCCCCTTACACAGTCCCTCGAAATCGAAGTTCTGCTTACTTTTACGGAGTATGTTGGCGGCGCCGTTGATGTCGGCATTGGCCGTCCTGCCGTTGGCGAAACGGTACAGGCCGCGCTGGATTCGTGTCCCGCTGAACGTTCCTGTATAGGGGACATCCGGCTGGTATACGGGAATATCGTCCAAGTCCAGGCAGCTGGCCTGAGAAGTATACGATTCTTCCTGTTCCAGATAGGTTATCCCGTAGCGTTCACACAGCTGTTTCAAGGTACTGCGCAGATAGCTCAGGCTGATTTGGGTGAAATGCTGATTCGTCACTTTGCCCAGCTTTAGTCCTCGTTTGAAATCGCGATTATAGCCGCAAACAATGATACCTATCTGATGACTGATGCAAAAATCGAGGATATAGCGGGCTGTCTTGCGAAGGATGTCCTGCATCCGGAAATTGCGTTTCTTCGCTAACTGACAGAGCTGGTTCGTCGTCTTCCGGCCCTGCTTGGCGGCAATGCTTTGGAGTCTGGCTTTGCGTTTGTTCCAATACTGGTTGATAGATTTGAGTTTACGACCGTCCATGAGAAACGACGTCCCCGTATTGGTAACGCAGGCGCCAGATTGTCCAGTCCCAAGTCGATAGCCAGGACACGGTCTGACGAAGCTTTCACCGGCTCTGGGTCCTTTAGGTAACAATACTGAATCTTGAAATACCGTCCGCCATACATGGGACAGATGCGGACTTCTTGAATCGTCTTCTCCTTCATCCTGTCGGGAACAGGAATCCGAATCCGATGGCCGTTATGGATTTTCGCATATTTCCGACTCAGCGGCACTGTCAGGAACCCATTCTTGATGTTGATAGCGTTCGTCGACAAGACGAGATGGAACCATCCCCCTTTTTCACGATAGTGCGGCAGGCGGACATCTTTCGACTGATAGTCACCTGCCTTGACTYTSWGCAAAAGCCCGACTGA
>NZ_APHY01000164.1 GCF_000417505.1 Megasphaera sp. NM10 | reverse complement strand
TGAATCRGCTGYCGGAGAGATTGAATTTCCAATATCTGCTGGAAGGGAAACCCGTTCCCGATCATGCGACTATCGCCCGTTTCCGTTCTCATCATATGGCGGCATGCAGCCGGACCTTGTTTGCCGACATGGATGCCGTCTTGGCTCAGGCCGGGGCCTTATCGCTGAAGAATTTGTTCATCGATGGGACAAAAATCGAATCTGTTGCCAATAAATACACTTTTGTCTGGAAGAAGAGTGTCACGAAACGGCAGGCCAAAGTATTAGCAAAAATTCCGGGCTTTATTCTTAAGACCCAGGAACTCTTTGGCATCCAAGTGCTCCATACACACGCTGTCCATCGGTACCATTTACGGCGGCTGTTGGGGAAATTAAAACGGCTTCAACGAGAAGGACACATCGTTTTCGTCCATGGCAAAGGCCATCGTAAGACGCCATTGCAAAAGGCCATTGAAAAAGCCAAGGATTTCCTGCATAAGACAAAAGAGTACGCCGTCCAGCTTCATTACTGCGGGGACCGGAACAGCTATGCCAAGACCGATATCGATGCCACCTTCATGCATCTGAAAGAAGACGCCATGAAAAACGGCCAGGTCAAGCCTGCATATAATGTACAATATAGCGTGGACGCTGGATTCGTTACCTGGGTCACTGTCGGACCGCAGACTTCAGATTGTACCACCCTGCTGCCTTTCCTCGAAGATTTTCGCAAGCATTTCCCTTTCCAGTATACCCGTATCATTGCAGATTCCGGCTATGAAAGCGAAGAAAATTACACGAAGCTCGCCGAACAGGGGTATGATGCTTACATCAAACCGTCCGACCATGAGCAGCGGAAAAAACGCCGTTTCAAAAAAGATATTGGCAAATTCCAGAATATGGACTATGATGCGAAAAATGATGTCTTTTATTGCCACAATCACCGTAAGCTGACCTGTGTTGGGAAAAAGACCGAAACAACCAGCACGGGATTTAAAATACGCAAAAGCCATTATGTCTGTGAGGATTGTTCGGACTGTCCCTATAAGAAAGGATGCATTCATGGCAATCGCAAGCAAGAAGCCGTTGGAAAAAGGAACKAARG
>NZ_APHY01000163.1 GCF_000417505.1 Megasphaera sp. NM10 | reverse complement strand
TCAGATTTCTTCTTATTGAAGCTTTAATTTTCCTTCTAAACGAGGATCGTTGTGAATCAGATAAGCCCGTTTCATCAGGAATACTTGCTTATTTACGTCAATCTTCCCGATGATGAATTGCCTAAAGTACAAGGTTAAAATGGAGTTTCCATCCAACTTTGTCTCCCGGACAGCGACAATTTTGTTGCCTAATGCTTCACTGAGAAAGTAGCCTTGTCCTCCGTAGGTGAGATAGCCGGAACTTTTGATGCGCCTTAATTCAAGGCCTTCACCGTAGTCCCAGGAACGAATCCTGCGGGGATATTTCCTTAGGCTGGATGTGTACTGCGATGCCGGAGTTTCTAACGTAAGCGATGTATGCGGCCGTCTGTTGTTGTAAAAATCCCGAACTGA
>NZ_APHY01000162.1 GCF_000417505.1 Megasphaera sp. NM10 | reverse complement strand
TACATCCAACGAACTATCAAGAATCTTTCCGCTCGTCTCCGAATCGTCGTTCTCTCTGTGTATCTGTTCCAATTCACAGCCTCCTGAGATTCGGAGTAAGCGATTCGCACATGTTTGTGCGTCGCCTTTCGGCTCCTTCAAACATGGCTCTCTGCTTAAGTCAAGTCCTCGGTCTATTAGTACCGGTCCGCTCCGTACATCGCTGTACTTCCACTCCCGGCCTATCAACCACATCGTCTTTGTGGGACCTTACTTACTAATGTAATGAGAAACCTCATCTCTAGGCTGGTTTCACGCTTAGATGCTTTCAGCGTTTATCCGTCCCCGACGTAGCTACCCAGCTGCACGGCTGGCGCCATGACTGGTACACCATTGGTCGGTCCACTCCGGTCCTCTCGTACTAGGAGCAGCCCCTTTCAAGTTTCTTACGCCCGCGATGGATAGCGACCGAACTGTCTCACGACGTTCTGAACCCAGC
>NZ_APHY01000161.1 GCF_000417505.1 Megasphaera sp. NM10 | reverse complement strand
TTGGCACTGGCTTTGGCTCCTTTGGCGCTGTTACTGTAAAGCCAGTTTTCCGCCAATCGGTGAAAGGTCGGATGCTGTTTTCCGCGGTGTTGTTGGAAATGTCACAGTGTCCGTCTTTGAGGTAACAGGTCAGCCCGTCACGGTTCGACAGGAGATAATTCATGGCCGTTGTCAGCGGCGATTTGGGCAGCAGTTTGTCGACATTGTTTTCTGCCCACGCGAAGAGCGCCTTCAGGATAGGCTTTTCTTCCCCGAGGCGTCGTTCATACCGTTCTTCCGGTGAGAGCGATTTATATTCTTTTTCTTTGTCGAATAACTGGCTGATCTGGTCGATACCCGCTTTGACTAAGGTGTTTTCGAGTCCATCCGTTTCTTTAGCATAAGCCGGAGCGGCATCGACGAACTTCCGTCGGGCATGGGCCCAGCATAGGCAATGCCCCGCTGTCTTGATGGAACGGTAGCCGACATAGTCGTCCGTCAGCAGGTAGCCAGAGAAACCTTCCAGGAAAGTTCTGCACAATGGGCACTGCGCGTCGGCGC
>NZ_APHY01000160.1 GCF_000417505.1 Megasphaera sp. NM10 | reverse complement strand
GTCCGAACTGGGACTCTGTTTTTGGGGTTTGCTCCGGATCGCTCCTTCGCTTCCCTCTATTAAGAGCCATTGTAGTACGTGTGTAGCCCAAGCCATAAGGGGCATGATGACTTGACGTCATCCCCGCCTTCCTCCGCATTGTCTGCGGCAGTCTCTCCTGAGTCCCCGGCCGAACCGCTGGTAACAGAAGATAGGGGTTGCGCTCGTTGCGGGACTTAACCCAACATCTCACGACACGAGCTGACGACAGCCGTGCACCACCTGTTTTCTTGTCCTCCGAAGAGGAACAGGGTATCTCTACCCTTAGCAATCAATGTCAAGGCTTGGTAAGGTTCTTCGCGTTGCGTCGAATTAAACCACATACTCCACCGCTTGTGCGGGCCCCGTCAATTCCTTTGATTCAGCCTTGCGGC
>NZ_APHY01000159.1 GCF_000417505.1 Megasphaera sp. NM10 | reverse complement strand
AACGGCTGCAGGATGTCCTTGGCCTCTGGATCAACGAGACGGAGAGCAATGCCTGGATGCAGATCTTCGACGAGCTGCGGGCTCGCGGCGTTAAGGATCTTGGCATCCTGTCCATGGATGGCGTGAGCGGATTGGAGGAAGGCGCCAAGGCTGTATTCCCGCATGCCACGGTTCAGCGCTGCATCGTACACCTCATCCGCAATTCCATCCGCTACATCCCACGCAAGCAGTGGAGTGCATTCACGAAGCAGCTGAAGCTCATCTATGGTGCCATCAACGTCAAGCAGGCCCGTCAGGAATTCGAGAAGTTCAAGACCGACTGGCAGGCTTATCCAGGCGCGGTCAGCGTATGGGAAAACAATTTCTCACACGTCGAGCAGCTCTATAACTATGGCAGTGCCGTGCGCAAGATCATGTACACGACCAATGCCATCGAGAGCGTCAACTCTAGCTTCCGCAAGGTGACCAAGAAAGGCGCTTTCCCCAACGAGGATGCAGTCTTCAAGATTTTCTACCTACGCATCCAAGAGCTCTATAAAAAATGGAAGGGTCGTCACGTCGCAAACTGGGCGATGGTCCGGAACCAGCTGCTCACTGGACGCATCGAGGATGTCTCAGCTTATGCAGCAATACGATSTKRCT
>NZ_APHY01000158.1 GCF_000417505.1 Megasphaera sp. NM10 | reverse complement strand
CGAATGAATTCTTCGCCTACCGGCGAAAGTGTGCTGCCACATTCCGGGCAGACCGTCGTTTCCGGTTCGACGACAATTTTCTGATGAGGCAGTTTGGCCAGTAATTCTTCACGATGGCCGACCTTTTTCTTGCGTTTGTGCGGCTTGACCGAAATTTCCGGTTCCGGAGCGCTGGGTTTCGCTTCTGTTTCTGCTTCATTGAACAGGCTCATCTGTTCTTCCGGGTACACGACTTTCTTGGTTTCCGACTTGCGGCCAAACTGAGCCTTGCGCAGCCATTCGACCTGCTTGCGCAGCTGTTTGTTCTCTGCTTCCAGAGACGCTTTCTGCGCGGTCAGTTCATCGATTTTCCCCTGCATTTCCTGTTCACGGATATCTGTCATACGGCACCTCAATCTTACGGATTTGTGATAAATCTATTATACCATAAAACAGCCGAAAACCCTAGCGTTTATGCAGTGTTTCGGCTATTTTACAAAACCGTTTTCGGCGTAATCTTTTGTACGGCCCGAGGCTGTTCAACAGACAGCCCCTCCATGAGCCAGCGGTACTGCTGTGGTGTGAGTTCCCGGACTTCATCAGGTGTCCTTGGCCACTGCAGCCTTCCTTTTTCCAAGCGTTTGTAGAGGAGCAGGAAACCATCACCCTGCCAGAGCAGGGCTTTGAACCGGTCCCGGCGACGGCCGCAAAACAGGAAAAGAGAAAGCTGAAACGGATCCATCTGGAACTGCTGGGCGATGATGGCACTGAGCCCGTCAATGGACTTGCGCATGTCCGTATAGCCACAGGCGATGAAGACATGTTCTGCTGAAATATGCAAATCCATCAAGCATTCACCTTCTGCAGTAGCTGCAGCGTCTTTTGCAGCAGTCTTTCAGAAGTATGCTCCGTCACTTCCAGGGAAAACGCACCACACTGCACGATAAGGGAATCCTGAACGGGAATCGCCGCYGAAAGAGCTGA
>NZ_APHY01000157.1 GCF_000417505.1 Megasphaera sp. NM10 | reverse complement strand
TCAGATGTAATGAGAAACCTCATCTCTAGGCTGGTTTCACGCTTAGATGCTTTCAGCGTTTATCCGTCCCCGACGTAGCTACCCAGCTGCACGGCTGGCGCCATGACTGGTACACCATTGGTCGGTCCACTCCGGTCCTCTCGTACTMAGGAGCAGCCCCTTTCAAGTTTCTTACGCCCGCGATGGATAGGGACCGAACTGTCTCACGACGTTCTGAACCCAGCTCGCGTACCACTTTAATGGGCGAACAGCCCAACCCTTGGGACCTACTTCAGCCCCAGGATGTGATGAGCCGACATCGAGGTGCCAAACCTCCCGTCGATATGGACTCTTGGGAGAGATAAGCCTGTTATCCCCAGGGTAGCTTTTATCCGTTGAGCGATGGCAATTCCACTCTCTACCACCGGATCACTAAGCCCGACTTTCGTCCCTGCTCGACCTGTCCGTCTCGCAGTCAAGCTCCCTTCTGCCTTTGCACTCTTCGCGCGGTTTCCGTCCGCGCTGAGGGAACCTTTGGGCGCCTCCGTTACTCTTTCGGAGGCGACCGCCCCAGTCAAACTGCCCGCCTGAGACTGCCAAGCCAGCTCGTTACGCTTCTCGTTAGAATTCCAATAAAACAAGGTTGGTATCCCGACCAGCGGCTCCGTGAATACTGGCGTA
>NZ_APHY01000156.1 GCF_000417505.1 Megasphaera sp. NM10 | reverse complement strand
TCTGCCGTCCATACTTTGACGGATATTGAGGTACGCAGATTCTTGTAATCATCACTGGTAACTGGCTGCTCTTGATCTGAATTGATAATGGCTGGAACGCCGCATGCTTTAACGGTTTCCGTCACGGCATGAATAACAGATTCTGCTTCCAGACTGTCTGAAAGATAGTGGCCGACCAACCGCCTGCTATACCAATCAATTATTGCAGTTAGGTACATATGCCCATGCGGCATCGGAATATAGGTGATGTCAATGGACCACACCTGGTCTGAAAAGACACGGTATAATCGCGCAACAGATA
>NZ_APHY01000155.1 GCF_000417505.1 Megasphaera sp. NM10 | reverse complement strand
TGGCATCATATTCTTGTTGTTTCTCCCGGATGGCTGCTACCTGTTCAAACAGTTTTTGTTCTGCTGTTTTTCAATGGCCAGACCCTTGCACAAACGTGATGCCGTTTCCCTGGCATACGTCTACAACAGACCGGAGTAATTCATCGTCATCCAGAATAAAGATATCCATGCCCGTGAAAGCCAGCATCTGTTCCTGGATTTGCCGCCGTTTTTCCTTTAGCTTAGCAATCCCTTTTTCTACTCGCTTGCGCCAGACAAACGTATAGCGGTTCGCATTAGCTTCCATCTTAGTCCCATCAATATACCATTCGGTAAAATCTACGGAATCCAGCAAAGACAACTGATGCACAAACTGGACAAACAACTGGCGGAGTACGGCTATGGGAATCCGATGGAAGAAACGGCCAAACGTCATGTGGCTGGGCGCTAGATAGCCTTCCAGCAGCCACATATATTCTATATTGACACGGCATTGTTCGCTGATGCTGCGCAGGGAATACACGCCCTGGGCTGCAGCGAAAACCATCACTTTGAACAAGATTTTGGGAGGTACCTTAGGATTTCTGCCTTTCACAGAGTAGAGATGCTGTAATGCTGAATAATCCAACCTTTCCAATAATGCATCTACGATACAAACCAACCGATCTTGTTCTAAGTGAAATCGCCATAATCCAATGGACAAAACGAGTTGCCTCGGAGTGTAAGTTTTGGTATACTTTACTGA
>NZ_APHY01000154.1 GCF_000417505.1 Megasphaera sp. NM10 | reverse complement strand
CTAGTTGAAGTTGTAGGCCGGTTTCAGCTGCCCATTTTCATGTGGTCTTCTTTCATGCGCATAACGTAGCGTCGGGATCCGTCTTGGAATAACTGTTCCGTGTACCCATTACGGTCAGGTGGGCATCATATTCTTGTTGTTTCTCCCGGATGGCTGCTACCTGTTCAAACAGTTTTTGTTCTGCTGTTTTTCGATGGCCAGACCCTTGCACAAACGTGATGCCGTTTCCCTGGCATACGTCTACAACAGACCGGAGTAATTCATCGTCATCCAGAATAAAGGTATCCATGCCCGTGAAAGCCAGCATCTGTTCCTGGATTTGCCGCCGTTTTTCCTTTAGCTTAGCAATCCCTTTTTCTACTCGCTTGCGCCAGACAAACGTATAGCGGTTCGCATTAGCTTCCATCTTAGTCCCATCAATATACCATTCGGTAAAATCCACGGAATCCAGCAAAGACAACTGATGCACAAACTGGACAAACAACTGGCGGAGTACGGCTATGGAATCCGATGGAAGAAACGGCCAAA
>NZ_APHY01000153.1 GCF_000417505.1 Megasphaera sp. NM10 | reverse complement strand
CTGTTTAAGTTTCCTCCTGAAATCAGGATAAGTCCTTAATTCTCAAACGGCTGTCMAAAAGCCCCTTACACAGTCCTTCGAAATCGAAGTTCTGCTTACTTTTACGGAGTATATTGGCGGCGCCGTTGATGTCGGCATTGGCCGTCCTGCCGTTGGCGAAGCGGTACAGGCCGCGCTGGACTCGTTTCCCGCTGAACGTTCCTGTATAGGGTGTATCCGGCTGGTATACGGGAATGTTGTCCAAATCCAGGCAGCTGGCCTGAGAGGTATAGGATTCTTCCTGTTCCAGATAGGTTATCCCATAGCGTTCACACAGCTGTTTCAAGGTACTACGCAGATAGCTCAGGCTAATTTGAGTGAAATGCTGATTCGTCACTTTGCCCAGCTTTAGTCCTCGTTTGAAATCGCGATTATAGCCGCAGACAAGGGTCCCTATCTGATGACTGATGCAAAAATCGAGGATATAGCGGGCTGTCTTGCGAAGGATGTCCTGCATCCGGAAATTGCGTTTCTTCGCTAACTGACAGAGCTGGTTCGTCGTCTTCTGGCCCTGCTTGGCGGCAATGCTTTGGAGTCTGGCTTTGCGTTTGTTCCAATACTGGTTGATAGATTTGAGTTTACGACCGTCCATGAGGAACGACGTCCCCGTATTGGTAACGCAGGCGGCCAGATTGTCCAGTCCCAAGTCGATAGCCAGGACACGGTCTGGCGAGGTTTTCACCGGTTCCGGGTCCTGTAAGTAGCAATACTGAATCTTGAAATACCGTCCACCGTACATGGGACAGATGCGGACTTCCTGAATCGTCTTATCCTTCAATTTGTCCGGAAAAGGAATCCGAATCCGATGACCGTTATGGCGTTTCATATATTCACGGCTCATCGGCACCGTTAGGAAGCCATTTTTTATGTTGATGGCGTTCGTCGACAAGATGAGACTGAAGAGACCACCTTTTTCACGATAGTGTGGCAGGCGGACAGCCTTTGAACCATAGTCACCTGGCTTGACTTTCTGCAAAAGCCCGAAAAAGGAACAAAAACTGCGGTCGGCCATCTTCAATATCTGCTGGGCAACACCGGCCTGCAACAAGCCGTAGTTTTCATTTTCCTTGCAAATGGGGTAATTTTCTTCGTACCGCAAGAATTGCTGGGTATCGAAGTAATGCTGCCGAATCGTATAGACCGCTATATTATAC
>NZ_APHY01000152.1 GCF_000417505.1 Megasphaera sp. NM10 | reverse complement strand
ATGGCCATCCAGTCGCCGGTGATAACGAAGGATTGCCGACGCGGGAACAACTGGCGGTATTCCAACAGAACGCATAATATTGGTTGTGGGATTCCCACAAACGGGCCGCCCTTTGGGACGGCCCCTACGTGCGGTCCTATGGGACCGCTGCGGCCTGCGACCTGCGTTAATGACCCCTGCATCAATTCGCATGATTGGTGCAAAACGGCCCCATTAACCGTGAATAGGACATGGCCGATCGGTGTGGAACGGACGCCCCACGTGGACGCCCCTACGAAAATGGGTATAAAAACATGTAGGGGCTCGCACGTGGCGAGCCCGCCCGGAATGATGGTGGCAAAACGTTCATCAGTTGTGAAAAGGAGAGAAAATCATGGATAAATTAGATGTTGTTAAGAAAATTCAGGAAATCGGCGTCGTCGCTGTCGTTCGAGGCAAGACACCGGAAGAAGCGATGATGATGTCCGAAGCCTGCATCAAAGGTGGCGTCACGGCCATTGAACTGGCTTTCACGACGCCGCGGGCTCATGAAGTTATCGAAGCCCTTTCCAAGAAGTATGCCGATAATCCCGACGTCCTCATCGGCGCCGGTACGGTCCTCGATGCCATTACGGCCCGCATCGCCATCCTCGACGGCGCCCAGTTCATCGTATCGCCGGCCCTGGATGTAGAAACAATCAAGCTCTGCAACCTGMTATCGCGTGGCCT
>NZ_APHY01000151.1 GCF_000417505.1 Megasphaera sp. NM10 | reverse complement strand
TCAGTTCGGTGATATCTTCGACACGGCGCACGGATACGCCGGCCAGGTACATCTCAATAAGGGCTTCCTCGACAGAGCATTCACGGCGTTTATAGCGCTCGATGATGGCCGTCTCAAACTGGATGCCCTTGAGCTTCGGCACGCGTAATCTGACTTCGCCGGAAGTCGTGCCAAAATTCTGCTCGTAATGACCGGAACGGTAGCCCTTACGGTCTCCCGTTCGCTCATACTTGCCAGCGCGGACGAGTTCATCCGCCTCGTGGTCGAGCAGGGCGTTCAGTGTTTCCTCTACACTGTTGCGTACAAGATCCTTTAAATTATTCTTTATAAGATCCTCATTAAGTTGTATAATATTACCAGACATGGTCTATTGCCTCCTTACGAATTTTGTGTGGTAACTTAATTGTACTAGCGGCAATAGACTATGTCTATTTTTTATGAAATTGAATTTGCGAAATATATTTTACCTTATCGCAAAACCTT
>NZ_APHY01000150.1 GCF_000417505.1 Megasphaera sp. NM10 | reverse complement strand
TCATCGCCCCACCTTCGACGGCTGGCTCCTTGCGGTACCTCACCGGCTTCGGGTGTGAATGACTTTCGTGGTGTGACGGGCGGTGTGTACAAGGCCGGGAACGTATTCACCGCAGTATGCTGACCTGCGATTACTAGCGATTCCTGCTTCATGCAGGCGGGTTGCAGCCTGCAATCCGAACTGGGACTCTGTTTTTGGGGTTTGCTCCGGATCGCTCCTTCGCTTCCCTCTATTAAGAGCCATTGTAGTACGTGTGTAGCCCAAGCCATAAGGGGCATGATGACTTGACGTCATCCCCGCCTTCCTCCGCATTGTCTGCGGCAGTCTCTCCTGAGTCCCCGACTTAACTCGCTGGTAACAGAAGATAGGGGTTGCGCTCGTTRCGGGACTTAACCCAACMTSWCACGACACGAGCTGACGACAGCCGTGCACCACCTCGTTTCTTGTCCTCCGAAGAG
>NZ_APHY01000149.1 GCF_000417505.1 Megasphaera sp. NM10 | reverse complement strand
TCACAATGTGGCCGTTCATCCTCTCAGACCGGCTACTGATCGTCGCCTTGGTGGGCCGTTACCCTCCAACTAGCTAATCAGACGCAAGCCCCTCCTCCAGCGAAAGCTCCGAAGAGCCTCCCTTTCTTCCTTCTGCCATGCGACAGAAAGAACGTATTCGGTATTAGCAGCCGTTTCCAGCTGTTGTCCCCATCTAGAGGGCAGGTTGCTTACGCGTTACTCACCCGTTTGCCACTCGAATCAATAAGAAGCAAGCTTCTCATCTCTTCTCGTTCGACTTGCATGTGTTAAGCACGCCGCCAGCGTTCGTCCTGAGCCAGGATCAAACTCTCCATGATATATGGAAGAGCGTTTGGCTCTTGTTTATTATTTGGTATTACTCATTGTTTGACGTTCTATATAATAGAACCTCGCACGTTGGCGTTCATTCAGTTCATTGTTCAGTTTTCAAAGGTCATCGTTGTCATCACCGGGTGGCGATCGACTT
>NZ_APHY01000148.1 GCF_000417505.1 Megasphaera sp. NM10 | reverse complement strand
GCTTTGGCAATTAACATAAGTTAATTGGGTAGGGAGCGTTCCTGCATGGGAGAAGCCTGACCGGAAGGACAGGTGGACAGGCAGGAAGAGAGAATGCCGGTATGAGTAGCGAAAAGAAGGGTGAGAATCCCTTCCACCGAAAGCCTAAGGGTTCCTGGGCAACGATCGTCGTCCCAGGGTAAGTCGGGACCTAATCCGAGGCGGAGACGCGTAGGAGATGGACAACAGGTTGAAATTCCTGTACTGGCTGAGGCCGTTTGAGCGAAGGAGTGACACAGGAAGGAAGGCGCGCGTGCGAATGGAAGAGCACGTCCAAGCAGGTAGGTCGGGAGACAGGCAAATCCGTTTCCCGTAAGGCCGAGATGCGATGGGGAGCTTCTGGAGACAGAAGCGAAGGGGCTGGCACTAAACTGTCGAGAAAAGCTTCTAGTGAGGACTCAGGCACCCGTACCGAAACCGACACAGGTAGGCAGGATGAGAATTCTAAGGTGCGCGGGAAAACCCTCGTTAAGGAACTCGGCAAAATATATCCGTAACTTCGGGAAAAGGATAACCCAGCGTACGTGAAGTGCAGAAGCGCATGGAGCGGAGATGGGTGGCAGAAGAGAGGCCCAAGCGACTGTTTACCACAAACACAGGCGTCTGCTAAAGCGAAAGCTGATGTATAGATGCTGACACCTGCCCGGTGCTGGAAGGTTAAGAGGAAGTGTTAGCGCAAGCGAAGCAGTGAATTGAAGCCCCAGTAAACGGCGGCCGTAACTATAACGGTCCTAAGGTAGCGAAATTCCTTGTCGGGTAAGTTCCGACCCGCACGAAAGGTGTAACGATTTGGGCACTGTCTCAACGAGGGACCCGGTGAAATTGAAGTACCTGTGAAGATGCAGGTTACCCGCGACTGGACAGAAAGACCCCATGGAGCTTTACTGTAACCTGAGATTGGATTCCGGTAAGAGATGTACAGGATAGTTGGGAGGCTGAGAAGTGAGTACGCCAGTATTCACGGAGCCGCTGGTGGGATACCAACCTTGTTTTATTGGAATTCTAACGAGAAGCGTAACGAGCTTGGCAGTCTCAGGCGGGCAGTTTGACTGGGGCGGTCGCCTCCGAAAGAGTAACGGAGGCGCCCAAAGGTTCCCTCAGCGCGGACGGAAACCGCGCGAAGAGTGCAAAGGCAGAAGGGAGCTTGACTGCGAGACGGACAGGTCGAGCAGGGACGAAAGTCGGGCTTAGTGATCCGGTGGTAGAGAGTGGAATTGCCATCGCTCAACGGATAAAAGCTACCCTGGGGATAACAGGCTTATCTCTCCCAAGAGTCCATATCGACGGGGAGGTTTGGCACCTCGATGTCGGCTCATCACATCCTGGGGCTGAAGTAGGTCCCAAGGGTTGGGCTGTTCGCCCATTAAAGTGGTACGCGAGCTGGGTTCAGAACGTCGTGAGACAGTTCGGTCCCTATCCATCGCGGGCGTAAGAAACTTGAAAGGGGCTGCTCCTAGTACGAGAGGACCGGAGTGGACCGACCAATGGTGTACCAGTCATGGCGCCAGCCGTGCAGCTGGGTAGCTACGTCGGGGACGGATAAACGCTGAAAGCATCTAAGCGTGAAACCAGCCTAGAGATGAGGTTTCTCATTGTTTTAACAAGTAAGGTCCCACAAAGACGATGTGGTTGATAGGCCGGGAGTGGAAGTACAGCGATGTACGGAGCGGACCGGTACTAATAGACCGAGGACTTGACTTAAGCAGAGAGCCATGTTTGAAGGAGCCGAAAGGCGACGCACAAACATGTGCGAATCGCTTACTCCGAATCTCAGGAGGCTGTGAATTTGGAAACAGATACACAGAGAGAACGACGATTCGGAGACG
>NZ_APHY01000147.1 GCF_000417505.1 Megasphaera sp. NM10 | reverse complement strand
TGCTCCGGGAAATGTGCCAATACAGCAATAACCTGTACAATGTAGCGGTCTATACGATTCGGCAGCATTACTTCGATACTCATCAATTCTTGCGGTACGAAGAAAATTACCCCATTTGCAAGGAAAATGAAAACTATGGCTTGTTGCAGGCCGGTGTCGCCCAACAGATATTGAAGATGGCCGACCGCAGTTTTCGTTCTTTTTTCGGGCTTTTGCAGAAAGTCAAGTCAGGTGACTATGGTTCAAAGGCTGTCCGCCTGCCACACTATCGTGAAAAAGGGGAGCTCTTCAGTCTCATCTTGTCCACGAATGCCATCAACATTAAGAATGGCTTCTTAACAGTGCCGATGAGCCGTGAATATATGAAACGCCATAACGGCCATCGGATTCGGATTCCTTTTCCGGATAGACTGAAGGATAAGACGATTCAGGAAGTCCGCATCTGTCCCATGTATGGCGGACGGTATTTCAAGATTCAGTATTGCTGCCTAGAGGACCCAGAACCGGTGAAAACCTCGCCAGACCGTGTCCTAGCTATCGACTTGGGCCTGGACAATCTGGCCGCCTGCGTTACCAATACGGGGACGTCGTTCCTCATGGACGGTCGTAAACTCAAATCTATTAACCAGTATTGGAACAAACGCAAAGCCAGACTCCAAAGCATTGCTGCCAAGCAGGGCCAGAAGACGACGAACCAGCTCTGTCAGTTAGCGAAGAAACGCAATTTCCGGATGCAGGACATCCTTCGCAAGACAGCCCGCTATATCCTCGATTTTTGCATCAGTCATCAGATAGGGATCCTTGTCTGCGGCTATAATTGCGATTTCAAACGAGGACTAAAGCTGGGCAAAGTGATGAATCAGCATTTCACTCAAATCAGCCTGAGCTATCTGCGTAGTACCTTGAAACAGCTGTGTGAACGCTATGGGATAACCTATCTGGAACAGGAAGAATCGTATACTTCTCAGGCCAGCTGCCTGGATTTGGACGACATTCCCGTATACCAGCCGGATGCCCCCTATACAGGAACGTTCAGCGGGAAACGAATCCGGCGCGGCCTGTACCGTTTCGCCMWSRGCAGGACGGCCAATGCTGA
>NZ_APHY01000146.1 GCF_000417505.1 Megasphaera sp. NM10 | reverse complement strand
TCAGTCATCGGTACGGCTTGATCACACCGGACGCCAGTCAGGCAGCTACACCTTATACACGTTTCGAAAAAGAAGCTCCTAACGACATGTGGCAAACCGATTCATCGGTCACTTCGCCTTGAAAAACCAAAGACGCTGCCATCCTTTGATGGTGATGGATGACCATTCCCGGTTCAACCTAAGCTGCCATGCTCAATACGGGGAAACCTTCGGCGATACGATACCGGTAATGAGAAAAATATTTCTGGAATACGGTATGCCAAAGGTAATTCTGTGCGACAATGGCAATCCATGGGGAACGGTCCAAAGCACCGGATTCACCAAGTATGAAGTATGGATGATGGAACGGGGCGTCCTGGTAATTCATGGAAGGATTAAACATCCTCAGACACAGGGCAAGCAGGAACGGATGAATCAGACGTTCCGGAAGGGATGCATACAAGGTCAGTTGTACAAGAATCTGCGGGATGCCCAATCCCATTTCGATGCTTTTCGGGATTTTTACAACAACAGACGGCCGCATACATCGCTTACGTTAGAAACTCCGGCATCGCAGTACACATCCAGCCTAAGGAAATATCCCCGCAGGATTCGTTCCTGGGACTACGGTGAAGGCCTTGAATTAAGGCGCATCAAAAGTTCCGGCTATCTCACCTACGGAGGACAAGGCTACTTTCTCAGTGAAGCATTAGGCAATAAAATTGTCGCTGTCCGGGAGACAAAGTTGGATGGAAACTCCATTTTAACCTTGTACTTTAGGCAATTCATCATCGGGAAGATTGACGTAAATAAGCAAGTATTCCTGATGAAACGGGCTTATCTGATTCACAACGATCCTCGTTTAGAAGGAAAATTAAAGCTTCAATAAGAAGAAATTTGTAAACGATGTGCTTGCATAAAGTGTAAAGGATGTCTTGCACAAAATGTAACGATGTTATTCTTGACA
>NZ_APHY01000145.1 GCF_000417505.1 Megasphaera sp. NM10 | reverse complement strand
GAACAATGAACTGAATGAACGCCAACGTGCGAGGTTCTATTATATAGAACGTCAAACAATGAGTAATACCAATCAATAAACAAGAGCCAAACGCTCTTCCATATATCATGGAGAGTTTGATCCTGGCTCAGGACGAACGCTGGCGGCGTGCTTAACACATGCAAGTCGAACGAGAAGAGATGAGAAGCTTGCTTCTTATCGATTCGAGTGGCAAACGGGTGAGTAACGCGTAAGCAACCTGCCTCTAGATGGGGACAACAGCTGGAAACGGCTGCTAATACCGAATACGTTCTTTCTGCCGCATGGCAGAAGGAAGAAAGGGAGGCTCTTCGGAGCTTTCGCTGGAGGAGGGGCTTGCGTCTGATTAGCTAGTTGGAGGGGTAACGGCCCACCAAGGCGACGATCAGTAGCCGGTCTGAGAGGATGAACGGCCACATTGGGACTGAGACACGGCCCAGACTCCTACGGGAGGCAGCAGTGGGGAATCTTCCGCAATGGACGAAAGTCTGACGGAGCAACGCCGCGTGAACGATGACGGCCTTCGGGTTGTACTGA
>NZ_APHY01000144.1 GCF_000417505.1 Megasphaera sp. NM10 | reverse complement strand
TCAGAATGCCTCGTGGGGCCGTATGTTGTYGTAATCATCTACGTATTGGTTAATCAGACGTCGAAGCTCTCTTGGGGTGCGATATTCGTTCGGATAGAGCTGCTCCGTTTTGAGGCTACGGAACCAACGTTCAATCATGATGTTGTCTGCCCAGCGGCTCCTGCCGTCCATACTTTGACGGATATTGAGGTTACGAAGCAGATTCTTGTAATCATCACTGGTAAACTGGCTGCCTTGATCTGAATTGATAATGGCTGGAACGCCGCATGCTTTAACGGTTTCCGTCACGGCATGAATAACAGATTCTGCTTCCAGACTGTCTGAAAGATAGTGGCCGACCAACCGCTGCTATACCAATCAATTATTGCAGTTAGGTACATATGCCCATGCGGCATCGGAATATAGGTGATGTCAATGGACCACACCTGGTTTGGAAAAGACACGGTATAATCGCGCAACAGATAAGGCACAATAGACTCCTTGAAATTGCGCTTGGACAGGTTAGGCTTAGGATAAATAGCATAGATGCCCATCTTCAGCATAAGTCGCCGTACTGTCTTGCGACATACTGAAAAACCTTCTTCTTGCAGTTTGGCAACAATCTTACGAGAGCCTAGGTAGGGACACCTGGTATGCCAGTGGTCGATACGTTCCATTAACGATTCATCAAGCCTAACAGCAGCTTGGTTTGGTCCTGTAGGTGTGTAATATAGGCCGGAACGGTTCAGTCCCAGTAATTCGCACTGACGACGTATGGAAAGCCGTTATCCTTTCTGATCATATTCCGGWSKTTCTTGGGATGGCCTCCCCTTGGCGAAAGCAGTCCTGAAGAAGTCGCG
>NZ_APHY01000143.1 GCF_000417505.1 Megasphaera sp. NM10 | reverse complement strand
GGAGGTTCCGTATCCGCGTCCTAGGATCGCCAGAGTACGTTTGAACCGCAGATCATCAAGAAGCACCAGCGCGACGTTTCGTCCATCGAGGGCAAGGTACTGGCGATGTATGCCCGTGGCATGAGCCAACGCGACATCGCTGCAACCATCGAAGACATCTACGGCTTCCAGATGTCACATGAACAGATCTCCACCATCACAGGCTGCGTCATGGAAGAGGTCGAGGCATGGCGGAATCGTCCGCTCCAGTCGTTCTATCCATTTGCTTTCGTCGACTGCATCTACGTATCGCTGCGCACGGAGTATGGCGTCCAGCAGGTGGCCGTCTATGTCATGCTTGCCTATGACGTCAACGGCTGCAAGGATGTCCTTGGCCTCTGGATCAACGAGACGGAGAGCAAGCATGCCTGGATGCAGATCTTCGACGAGCTGCGGGCTCGCGGCGTTAAGGATCTTGGCATCCTGTCCATGGATGGCGTGAGCGGATTGGAGGAAGGCGCCAAGGCTGTATTCCCGCATGCCACGGTTCAGCGCTGCATCGTACACCTCATCCGCAATTCCATCCGCTACATCCCACGCAAGCAGTGGAGTGCATTCACGAAGCAGCTGAAGCTCATCTATGGTGCCATCAACGTCAAGCAGGCCCGTCAGGAATTCGAGCTGA
>NZ_APHY01000141.1 GCF_000417505.1 Megasphaera sp. NM10 | reverse complement strand
AGCAGACTATGCTAGGTGAAAACCTGAAACTGAAAGTCAAGGACGACAATGGCGAGAAGACGTATGACCTGAAACTGAGCGATAAGCTGAGCGTTGGCGGCAAAGACGGCCAGGATGGCCATATCGGCGTCAACGGCCAGGATGGTAAATCTGGTGTCGGCATTGACGGCAAGGATGGTATCTCCATCAAAGGTAAAGACGGGAACGATGGCGTCACCATCAAAGGCATCGACGGCAAAGATGGCGTCAATGGAGCCGAAGGCCATATCGGCCTGAACGGCAAAGACGGTATGACGGATATCTGGACGAAACCGGGTACGCCGGGCCTCAATGGCAAGGATGGGGAAACCATGACCCGTATCGTCTATAAAGACCCGAGCGGCCAGGAACATGAAGCCGCTACCCTCGATGATGGACTGAAATTCGGTGGTGACTTTGGCAACGCCTCGGCAGTCAAACTGGACAAGCAGGTCAATGTCAAAGGCAATGCCAAGAAAGAAACCGACCTCACGGATGGCAACATCGGTGTCGTCTCGAGCCAGGACGGCGAAAACGGTCAGCTGCTGGTCAAACTGAACAAGGACCTCAATCTGGGTAACAATGGCTCTGTCACGATGGGCAATACGACCATCGACAATGGTGGTGTGACTATCAAGAATTCGGCCGCTGATACGACGAAGAATGTCAGCCTGACCAATGCAGGACTTGATAACGGCGGCAACAAGATCACGAATGTGGCTGCTGGTGAAATCAGTGCTACGTCGACGGATGCCGTCAATGGCAGCCAGCTGAATACGGTCAAGACGCTGGCTGGCAAGCATACCGAAGTGACCGTAGAAGGCGGGACCGCTGCCGGGACAGCAGACTATGCCGGTGAAAACCTGAAACTGAAAGTCAAGGACGACAATGGGCAGAAGACGTATGACCTGAAACTGAGCGATAAGCTGAGCGTTGGCGGCAAAGACGGCCAGGATGGCCATATCGGCGTCAACGGCCAGGATGGTAAATCTGGTGTCGGCATTGACGGCAAGGATGGTATCTCTATCAAAGGTAAAGACGGGAACGATGGCGTCACCATCAAAGGCATCGACGGCAAAGATGGCGTCAATGGAGCCGAAGGCCATATCGGCCTGAACGGCAAAGACGGTATGACGGATATCTGGACGAAACCGGGTACGCCGGGCCTCAATGSSAAGGATGGGGAAACCATGACCCGTATCGTCTATAAA
>NZ_APHY01000140.1 GCF_000417505.1 Megasphaera sp. NM10 | reverse complement strand
TGGCAAACCGATTATCGGTCACTTCGCTTGAAAACCAAAGACGCTGCCATCCTTTGATGGTGATGGATGACCATTCCCGGTTCAACCTAAGCTGCCATGCTCAATACGGGGAAACCTTCGGCGATACGATACCGGTAATGAGAAAAATATTTCTGGAATATGGTATGCCAAAGGTAATTCTGTGCGACAATGGCAATCCATGGGGAACGGTCCAAAGCACCGGATTCACCAAGTATGAAGTATGGATGATGGAACGGGGCGTCCTGGTAATTCATGGAAGGATTAAACATCCTCAGACACAGGGCAAGCAGGAACGGATGAATCAGACGTTCCGGAAGGGATGCATACAAGGTCCGTTGTACAAGAATCTGCGGGATGCCCAATCCCATTTCGATGCTTTCGGGATTTTACAACAACAGACGGCCGCATACATCGCTTACGTTAGAAACTCCGGCATCGCAGTACACATCCAGCCTAAGGAAATATCCCCGCAGGATTCGTTCCTGGGACTACGGTGAAGGCCTTGAATTGA
>NZ_APHY01000139.1 GCF_000417505.1 Megasphaera sp. NM10 | reverse complement strand
TCAGTAATCATCTACGTATTSGTTAATCAGACGTCGAAGCTCTCTTGGGGTGCGATATTCGTTCGGATAGAGCTGCTCCGTTTTGAGGCTACGGAACCAACGTTCAATCATGATGTTGTCTGCCCAGCGGCTCCTGCCGTCCATACTTTGACGGATATTGAGGTTACGAAGCAGATTCTTGTAATCATCACTGGTAACTGGCTGCCTTGATCTGAATTGATAATGGCTGGAACGCCGCATGCTTTAACGGTTTCCGTCACGGCATGAATAACAGATTCTGCTTCCAGACTGTCTGAAAGATAGTGGCCGACCAACCGCCTGCTATACCAATCAATTATTGCAGTTAGGTACATATGCCCATGCGGCATCGGAATATAGGTGATGTCAATGGACCACACCTGGTTTGGAAAAGACACGGTATAATCGCGCAACAGATAAGGCACAATAGACTCCTTGAAATTGCGCTTGGACAGGTTAGGCTTAGGATAAATAGCATAGATGCCCATCTTCAGCATAAGTCGCCGTACTGTCTTGCGACATACTGAAAAACCTTCTTCTTGCAGTTTGGCAACAATCTTACGAGAGCCTAGGTAGGGACACCTGGTATGCCAGTGGTCGATACGTTCCATTAACGATTCATCAAGCCTAACAGCAGCTTGGTTTGGTCCTGTAGGTGTGTAATATAGGCCGGAACGGTTCAGTCCCAGTAATTCGCACTGACGACGTATGGAAAGGCCGTTATCCTTTCTGATCATATTCCGGGATTCTTGGGATGGCCTCCCCAGCTTGGCGAAAGCAGTCCTGAAGAAAGTCGCGCTCAAGCGTAAGCTGACCGATGGTCCTTAGCATCTGGTCATTCTTTTTCTTCAGATCGTCCTCCTTCCTCTGAACGGCCTTACGCTCAGAATCTGCACCAAAGGCAAGATGGGCATTTTGCAGGAATTCTTGCTTCCATTTTCTGACCATGTTTGGGTTCAGGCCGTTTTCAGAACAGATGACATTGAATTCCTTGTCGCCTTGAAGAATTGACAGAACAATCTTGGTCTTAAATTCAGAAGTGTACTTTTTTCTTGGCATGATAGCATCCTCCAATTTTCGTTACTTAATACTATATCATGCATCTTAAAATTTTCAGTACTGGTCTGAATTAACA
>NZ_APHY01000138.1 GCF_000417505.1 Megasphaera sp. NM10 | reverse complement strand
TCAGTTTTTTCTTAATCAGCGGCTTCCTATCCTCCCAGGGGSCSTCCCCCCAAGTACTTTCGGCGTTTGCGGGCTTAACTGCTGTGTTCGGCATGGGAACAAGTGGATCCCCGCAGCTATCGCCACTGAATTATGTTATTCAGGCGTCGGACAAGTCCGACGTAAGCGATTCACACAGTTTTGCGTGTCGTCTCTGACTCCTTCAAAACTGGTTCTCTGCTTATCGTATCCTGACAACTGCATAAAAATGTTTCATACATCCAACGAACTATCAAGAATCTTTCCGCTCGTCTCCGAATCGTCGTTCTCTCTGTGTATCTGTTTCCAAATTCACAGCCTCCTGAGATTCGGAGTAAGCGATTCGCACATGTTTGTGCGTCGCCTTTCGGCTCCTTCAAACATGGCTCTCTGCTTAAGTCAAGTCCTCGGTCTATTAGTACCGGTCCGCTCCGTACATCGCTGTACTTCCACTCCCGGCCTATCAACCACATCGTCTTTGTGGGACCTTACTTGTTAAACAATGAGAAACCTCATCTCTAGGCTGGTTTCACGCTTAGATGCTTTCAGCGTTTATCCGTCCCCGACGTAGCTACCCAGCTGCACGGCTGGCGCCATGACTGGTACACCATTGGTCGGTCCACTCCGGTCCTCTCGTACTAGGAGCAGCCCCTTTCAAGTTTCTTACGCCCGCGATGGATAGGGACCGAACTGTCTCACGACGTTCTGAACCCAGCTCGCGTACCACTTTAATGGGCGAACAGCCCAACCCTTGGGACCTACTTCAGCCCCAGGATGTGATGAGCCGACATCGAGGTGCCAAACCTCCCCGTCGATATGGACTCTTGGGAGAGATAAGCTAAGCCTGTTATCCCCAGGGTAGCTTTTATCCGTTGAGCGATGGCAATTCCACTCTCTACCACCGGATCACTAAGCCCGACTTTCGTCCCTGCTCGACCTGTCCGTCTCGCAGTCAAGCTCCCTTCTGCCTTTGCACTCTTCGCGCGGTTTCCGTCCGCGCTGAGGGAACCTTTGGGCGCCTCCGTTACTCTTCGAGGCGACCGCCCCAGTCAAACTGCCCGCCTGAGACTGTCCGCAAGCTCGTTACGCTTCTCGTTAGAATTCCAATAAAACAAGGTTGGTATCCCACCAGCGGCTCCGTGAATACTGGCGTACTCACTTCTCAGCCTCCCAACTATCCTGTACATCTCTTACCGGAATCCAATCTCAGGTTACAGTAAAGCTCCATGGGGTCTTTCTGTCCAGTCGCGGGTAACCTGCATCTTCACAGGTACTTCAATTTCACCGGGTCCCTCGTTGAGACAGTGCCCAAATCGTTACACCTTTCGTGCGGGTCGGAACTTACCCGACAAGGAATTTCGCTACCTTAGGACCGTTATAGTTACGGCCGCCGTTTACTGGGGCTTCAATTCACTGCTTCGCTTGCGCTAACACTTCCTCTTAACCTTCCAGCACCGGGCAGGTGTCAGCATCTATACATCAGCTTTCGCTTTAGCAGACGCCTGTGTTTGTGGTAAACAGTCGCTTGGGCCTCTCTTCTGCCACCCATCTCCGCTCCATGCGTTTCTGCACTTCACGTACGCTGGGTTATCCTTTTCCCGAAGTTACGGATATATTTTGCCGAGTTCCTTAACGAGGGTTTTCCCGCGCACCTTAGAATTCTCATCCTGCCTACCTGTGTCGGTTTCGGTACGGGTGCCTGAGTCCTCACTAGAAGCTTTTCTCGACAGTTTAGTGCCAGCCCCTTCGCTTCTGTCTCCAGAAGCTCCCCATCGCATCTCGGCCTTATGGGAAACGGATTTGCCTGTCTCCCGACCTACCTGCTTGGACGTGCTCTTCCATTCGCACGCGCGCCTTCCTTCCTGTGTCACTCCTTCGCTCAAACGGCCTCAGCCAGTACAGGAATTTCAACCTGTTGTCCATCTCCTACGCGTCTCCGCCTCGGATTAGGTCCCGACTTACCCTGGGACGACGATCGTTGCCCAGGAACCCTTAGGCTTTCGGTGGAAGGGATTCTCACCCTTCTTTTCGCTACTCATACCGGCATTCTCTCTTCCTGCCTGTCCACCTGTCCTTCCGGTCAGGCTTCTCCCATGCAGGAACGCTCCCCTACCCAATTAACTTATGTTAATTGCCAAAGCTTCGGTTCCGTACTTTAGCCCCGGACATCTTCGGCGCAGAGTCTCTCGACCAGTGAGCTATTACGCACTCTTTTAATGGTGGCTGCTTCTGAGCCAACATCCTGGTTGTTTTCGAAATTCCACATCCTTCGCCACTTAGTACGGCATTGGGGACCTTAGCTGTTGGTCTGGGCTGTTTCCCTCTTGACTATGGGCCTTATTACTCACAGTCTGACTCCCATGGATAAGTACAGCCATTCGCAGTTTGATTAGGTTCAGTAGCCGGATAGGCCCCTACCCCGTTCAGTGCTCTACCGCCTGTACTCTCGCCATGAGGCTAGCCCTAAAGCTATTTCGGGGAGAACCAGCTATCTCCACGTTCGATTGGCATTTCACCCCTACCCACATCTCATCCAAAAGCTTTTCAACGCTCACTGGTTCGGTCCTCCACACATTTTTACCTGTGCTTCAACCTGGACATGGGTAGATCACTGTGGTTTCGGGTCTACTCCAACTAACTATACGCCCTGTTCAGACTCGCTTTCGCTGCGGCTCCGCATTTCCTGCTTAACCTCGCTAGCTGAAGTAACTCGCCGGTTCATTCTTCAATAGGCACGCCGTCGACCATATAAAGGTCTTCGACTGCTTGTAGACATACGGTTTCAGGTTCTCTTTCATTCCCCTCCCGGGGTTCTTTTCACCTTTCCCTCACGGTACTATGCGCTATCGGTCCATATCAGTGTTTCGCCTTGGAGGGTGGTCCCCCCAGCTTCCCACAGGGTTTCTCGTGTCCCGTGGTACTCCGGATCCTGCTCCATGCACTTGCTTACGCCTACGAGGCTCTCACTCTCTCTGGCTGAGCTTCCCAGCTCATTCTGCTTCACTCATGCATTTGATAGCAGTCCACAACCCCGGATTGGTTTCCCATTCCGGTTTGGGCTCTGCCCCGTTCGCTCGCCGCTACTAGGGGTATCTCTGTTGATTCCTTTTCCTCCGGCTACTTAGATGTTTCAGTTCACCGGGTGCCCTTCCTCATAGAGGATGACAGCACTACTGCTGCCGGGTTTCCCCATTCGGAGATCTGCGGGTCAAAGGTTACTTGCACCTCACCGCAGCTTATCGCAGCTTATCGCGTCCTTCTTCGGCTGATATGGCCAAGGCATCCGCCGTACGCCCTTACTTACTTGACTATTTTTTCATGTATCACGCCATCCACACGGGATGTCGTGATGAACAAGAATTCAAGGTTCGTTAAGATCTCTTTTTAAAAAGAGGTATCTGA
>NZ_APHY01000137.1 GCF_000417505.1 Megasphaera sp. NM10 | reverse complement strand
CTGYCACATTTAGGGCAATCCCATTCCCTTACAGATAAGTCCTTGGTTTCGTGGTTCTGATATCCGCAAACATGGCACAGCTGGCTGCTGGGATACCACTTGTCTATCTTGATAAGCTGTTTGCCTTGCCAAGCCAGTTTATACTCCAGCATGTTCGTGAACATATTCCAGCCATTGTCAGTTACGGATTTGCCAAAACTGAACTTGCCACCCTTTTTCCGCTTGGCCATCGCTTTGACGCTAATATCCTCAATGCCAATGGCATCATAGCGGTCTGCAAGGTAGCGAGCCTTCTTATGCAGGAAATCCCGCCGTTGATTGGACACTCTCTCATGGAGAATAGCTACGCGAAGCCTTTGTTTTTCTCTATTGTGACTTCCTTTCTGCTTTTTGGATAGCTTCCGCTGTGCCTTAGCCAATCTCTTCTCTGCCTTTCGCAGGAAATCGGGATACTTAGCCTCATCCTCATCGGAAGCCACATACAAGCCGTGCAATCGCAAAATCCAGGCCCAGGAAGGTCTTCGGTATGACAGGGAGTATTTGGTTTTCATACTYCACTAGCATACTGATATAGTACTTTCGGATGCGTCTTGCTGA
>NZ_APHY01000136.1 GCF_000417505.1 Megasphaera sp. NM10 | reverse complement strand
TCAGTATCGTATCGCCGAAGGTTTCCCCGTATTGAGCATGGCAGCTTAGGTTGAACCGGGAATGGTCATCCATCACCATCAAAGGATGGCAGCGTCTTTGGTTTTTCAAGGCGAAGTGACCGATGAAATCGGTTTGCCACATGTCGTTAGGAGCTTCTTTTTCGAAACGTGTATAAGGTGTAGCTGCCTGACTGGCGTCCGGTGTGATCAAGCCGTACCGATGAAAAATATTGTTAATGGTACGGACACAGGGAACGTTTGGAATACCTTGTCGTTTCAAAAGGGTATGGACAACTAAGGCACACGCGTCATAATTTTCTTTTCGTGTCTTGATGACCAGTGCTTCCATTTCAGGGGATGTGCGATTGGCACGGTGGTGAGGTTCTCGTGAAAGTTCTTCACAAGAAGAATTTTCACGATACCTCTTAATCCACTTGTCTCCTGTAGGACGACTGATTCCATATTCAAGACAAAGGGCTTTTTTGCTCTTCTCATGAGCAAGTACCCGTTCAACGAATTCTTTGCGTAACATAGCTTTGGTGACATTCCTTTCTTCCCATGGCATAAGAATCAACTCCTTCTTATGCCTAAAAGTATCACTTTTTTCAGTAGGGGGAAGACCCCTATTTATGTAAACTATGTTATTGCACATAACACACGTGGCGCCCCTACAAAAAGGGGCTGTAACATAATAGCCTCATCGAAAAAAATGGACTCAGTTATCTGAGCCCATTTTTTTAAGCAAAAGAGGCCCCAAAGGGCCTCTTTTGCTGGTATAATTATTGTATGCTAAACAAAATCAACCACGTAAAGTATACCAAAACTTACACTCCGAGGCAACTCGTTTTGCCATTGGATTATGGCATTTCACTAGAACAA
>NZ_APHY01000135.1 GCF_000417505.1 Megasphaera sp. NM10 | reverse complement strand
TCAGACGCAGCTTGTACAGCTTCAAAGGATAATAGTCCATGCCTTCTGCCGGTGCGTCCCGTAGGATCTTTCGTTCCTGCCAGGCGCAGCTCATATGCAGGGCACCGGGGTCCAAGGTACTGAAGAAAAGCCGCCGGGAGCCAGATGTAGTGCAGCTGACATAGGCGTGGATACGGCGATTCCCGCAGATATGGGTCAAAACAATCCGATGGCCGACCTGCATGCCATCCATATTCCAGGACAAGTTGAAATCATCCAGATGAAGCCGCTTTCCTCGTTTTTTCGGGCGTCCCGGCTTGCCGTTAGGCAAGGGCGGCAATTCATACATCGCTGAATCACTGCGGACATTGCAGATGAAGGCCAGGTGGGGATATTGCAAAACCCGCTCTATCAACGTGCTTTTGGCATACCAACTGTCAAAGAACAGTAATACCTGCCGGTCTTTCAGTAAGGGCATCACCTCCTCGATGAGATCACCGGCTAATTCAAGTTTGGTCTGCTCTTTCGTCCACATCCGGTACCCTACGGGAACCGCCAGATAACGGATAAGCGGAGCTTTTCCTTCATGCTGGTTCAGGACAGGGACACTCAGTGTCAAACTGACGAAGCAATGACCATTTACGTAAGGCTTGCCTGTATGGCAGGCATGGTCATGCAACAGAGAAACAGCATCGAACTTCTTGCCGAATTTCGGTACCGTCGTATCATCGACACTGAGAAAGACCGGTTCATTCTGTAAGCCGACCGGAATCAG
>NZ_APHY01000134.1 GCF_000417505.1 Megasphaera sp. NM10 | reverse complement strand
CCTTYACAGAGTAGAGATGCTGTAATGCTGAATAATCCAACCTTTCCAATAATGCATCTACGATACAAACCAACCGATCTTGTTCTAGTGAAATGCCATAATCCAATGGCAAAACGAGTTGCCTCGGAGTGTAAGTTTTGGTATACTTTACGTGGTTGATTTTGTTTAGCATACAATAATTATACCAGCAAAAGAGGCCCTTTGGGGCCTCTTTTGCTTAAAAAAATGGGCTCAGATAACTGAGTCCATTTTTTTCGATGAGGCTATTATGTTACAGCCCCACTCTATGTCTTTTCCGTCTTAGCCTTTTCACTTCGTCTACGGTATAATGGTAGATAACAGAGGAGGTGAATCCTAGATGTACTTGACGCAATCGAATGTCATCCGCGGCTTGGCGAAACAAGACTATACGATGTTCCGGGAAATGTGCCAATACAGCAACAACCTGTACAATGTAGCGGCCTATACGATTCGGCAGCATTACTTCGATACCCAGCAATTCTTGCGGTACGAAGAAAATTCCCCCATCTGCAAGAAAAATGAAAACTATGGCTTGTTGCAGGCCGGTGTTGCCCAGCAGATATTGAAGATGGCCAACCGCAGTTTTCGGTCCTTTTTCGGGCTTTTGCAGAAAGTCAAGTCAGGTGACTATGGTTCAAAGGCTGTCCGCCTGCCACACTATCGTGAAAAAGGTGGTCTCTTCAGTCTCATCTTGTCCACGAACGCCATTACCATTAAGAATGGCTTCCTGACGGTGCCGATGAGCCGTGAATATATGAAACGCCATAATGGTCATCGGATTCGGATTCCTGTTCCTGACAGGCTGAAGGATAAGAAAATCAAGGAAGTCCGCATCTGTCCCATGTATGGCGGACGGTATCTCAAGATTCAGTATGGCTACTTACAGGACTCAGAACCGGTGAAAACCTCGTCAGACCGTGTCCTGGCTATCGACTTGGGCCTGGACAATCTGGCCGCCTGCGTTACCAATACAGGGACGTCGTTCCTCATGGACGGTCGTAAACTTAAATCTATCAACCAGTATTGGAACAAACGCAAACCAGACTCCAAAGCATTGCCGCCCAAGCAGGGCCAAGAAGACGACGAACCA
>NZ_APHY01000133.1 GCF_000417505.1 Megasphaera sp. NM10 | reverse complement strand
GGAAACACTGAACGCCCTGCTCGACCACGAGGCGGATGAACTCGTCCGCGCTGGCAAGTATGAGCGAACGGGAGACCGTAAGGCGTACCGTTCCGGTCATTACGAGCGGAATTTTGGCACGACTTCCGGCGAAGTCAGATTACGCGTGCCGAAGCTCAAGGGCATCCAGTTTGAGACGGCCATCATCGAGCGCTATAAACGCCGTGAATGCTCTGTCGAGGAAGCCCTTATTGAGATGTACCTGGCCGGCGTATCCGTGCGCCGTGTCGAAGATATTACCGAATTGCTTTGGGGCACAAAGGTCTCCTCTGGCACCATCAGCCATCTCAACCAGAAGGCATACAAGCACATCGAGGAATGGCGTCAGCGTCCTTTAACGGGGGAATATCCGTATGTTTACGTCGACGGCATTTACCTCAAGCGCTGCTGGGGTGGCGAGATTCAAAATGTCTCCGTTTTAGTCGCTATTGGCGTCAATAAAGACGGGTTCCGTGAGATTCTCGGAGCAGCAGAAGGCATGAAAGAAGACAGGGAAAGCTGGTTGAACTTCTTCACCTGGCTCAAAGGCCGTGGCCTTGCAGGCGTGCGTCTCATTATCGGCGATAAATGCCTTGGCATGCTGGAAAGCATCCCTGTAGTCTTTCCTGAAGCCAAATACCAACGCTGCACGGTCCATTTTTACCGGAACGTCTTCACAGTGACGCCAAAGACTAAGATGAAGCAGGTTACCTTAATGCTCAAGGCAATCCACGCGCAGGAGAGCAAGGAAGCTGCACAGGAAAAGGCGGTCTCCATTGCCGCCAAGCTCCGTGAAATGAAGCTTTTATCCGCAACCAAGAAAGTCGAGGACAGCGTGGGCGAAACCTTGACCTATATGGATTTTCCAACAGAACACTGGAGCCGGATCCGCACGAATAACCTAACAGAACGGGTGAATCGCGAGATACGCCGCCGTACACGGGCCATTGGTGCCTTTCCTGACGGCAACAGTGCTTTGATGCTCGTCTGTGCCAGACTCGTCATGCTTGACCGCCTCGGAATGGGCTCGAAACGCTA
>NZ_APHY01000132.1 GCF_000417505.1 Megasphaera sp. NM10 | reverse complement strand
TAGAAAAGCCCAGACTTATGCTATCCTTTTTTCATAATGTCTAGGGCTTTGATTCTATTTATTCTTTGCACTTTTCCTGGGGCTTTGTTGCCCAAGGCAGGTATTGATCCAAGGTTTCGGTATCTTTGAAGTTTGCTGTATTCGGCAGCTTTTCAAAAAGGTATTTCAGATACCGTTCGGGGTCCAAGCCGTTAGCTTTGGCTGTTTCAATCAGGCTGTAGACGATGGCACTGGCTTTGGCTCCTTTGGCGCTGTTACTGAAAAGCCAGTTTTTCCGCCCAACGGTGAAAGGTCGGATGCTGTTTTCCGCGGTGTTGTTGGAAATGTCACAGTGTCCGTCTTTGAGGTAACAGGTCAGCCCGTCACGGTTCGACAGGAGATAATTCATGGCCGTTGTCAGCGGCGATTTGGGCAGCAGTTTGTCGACATTGTTTTCTGCCCACGCGAAGAGCGCCTTCAGGATAGGCTTTTCTTCCCCGAGGCGTCGTTCATACCGTTCTTCCGGTGAGAGCGATTTATATTCTTTTTCTTTGTCGAATAACTGGCTGATTTGGTCGATACCCGCTTTGACTAAGGTGTTTTCGAGTCCATCCGTTTCTTTAGCATAAGCCGGAGCGGCATCGACGAACTTCCGTCGGGCATGGGCCCAGCATAGGCAATGCCCCGCTGTCTTGATGGAACGGTAGCCGACATAGTCGTCCGTCAGCAGGTAGCCAGAGAAACCTTCCAGGAAAGTTTCTGCACAATGGGCACTGCGCGTCGGCGCATATTCAAACAAACGGATTTTCCGCGTGGGATTCAAAGCCGTGCTGGCATAGACCCACATATATGACTTGCTCGTATTTTTACGGCCTTTTTCGTTATGCACCTGGATAGGTGTTTCATCAGCATGGAGACAGCGCTCTTCCAGGAGCATCTCATGCATCCGTCCATAGACCGGGGCCAACCATTCTTTGGAAGCGATGATGATCCAGTTAGCCAGATTAGCCCGGGAAAAGGCCAGGCCGATGCGTTTCCATTCGCTTTCCTGGCGGTACAGTGGCAGGGCATAGCCATATTTCTGCATCATGACATGGGCGACCACCGATGGTGAGGCGATAGAATGGGGGATGACCGGCTGAGGCATGGCTGCTTTCAGGATGGTAGGCTGTCCCTGCTTGCGGCAGGTACGGCATTCATAACTTTTACGATAGAAATCCTTCACTTCCACGCGGGCTGCGATGTAGACGACTTCCGAACGAATGAATTCTTCGCCTACCGGCGAAAGTGTGCTGCCACATTCCGGGCAGACCGTCGTTTCCGGTTCGACGACAATTTTCTGATGAGGCAGTTTGGCCAGTAATTCTTCACGATGGCCGACCTTTTTCTTGCGTTTGTGCGGCTTGACCGAAATTTCCGGTTCCGGAGCGCTGGGTTTCGCTTCTGTTTCGGCTTCATTGAACAGGCTCATCTGTTCTTCCGGGTACACGACTTTCTTGGTTTCTGACTTGCGGCCGAACTGGGCCTTGCGCAGCCATTCGACCTGCTTGCGCAGCTGTTTGTTCTCTGCTTCCAGAGACGCTTTCTGCGCGGTCAGTTCATTGATTTTCCCCTGCATTTCCTGTTCACGGATATCTGTCATACGGCACCTCAATCTTACGGATTTGTGATAAATCTATTATACCATAAAACAGCCGAAAACCCTAGCGTTTATGCAGTGTTTCGGCTATTTTACAAAACCGTTTTCGGCGTAATCTTTTGCACGGCCCGAGGCTGTTCAACAGACAGCCCCTCCATGAGCCAGCGGTACTGCTGTGGTGTGAGTTCCCGGACTTCATCAGGTGTCCTTGGCCACTGCAGCCTTCCTTTTTCCAAGCGTTTGTAGAGGAGCAGGAAACCATCACCCTGCCAGAGCAGGGCCTTGAACCGGTCCCGGCGACGGCCGCAAAACAGGAAAAGAGAAAGCTGAAACGGATCCATCTGGAACTGCTGGGCGATGATGGCACTGAGCCCGTCAATGGACTTGCGCATGTCCGTATAGCCACAGGCGATGAAGACATGCTCTGCTGAAATATGCAAATCCATCAAGCATTCACCTTCTGCAGTAGCTGCAGCGTCTTTTGCAGCAGTCTTTCAGAAGTATGCTCCGTCACTTCCAGGGAAAACGCACCACACTGCACGATAAGGGAATCCTGAACGGGAATCGCCGCCGAAAGAGGGACTAGTGTGGGGACTTCTTCCTTTTTAGTTTCCGGCGCCTGTGCCGGTGCGAAACGAATACGGAGTTTATGTTGCCAGTAGTAATACTGCTTGATAGGGATATCCTGCTGCGCACAGAATTCCTTCACCGTTAAGCCACTCTGCTGGCGCTGCGCGATGATCTGCATCCAGTGTTTCATTCTTATTTCGTGT
>NZ_APHY01000131.1 GCF_000417505.1 Megasphaera sp. NM10 | reverse complement strand
GGGGAACACCGGCAATGCCCTTGGTCGACAGCATGAGCGTGACCATGACCAGTAGCTGCTGCTCAATGGGCATCTGGATACCGTAGAGCTGGGCAATGAACAAGATACCGGCTGAACTGTACAGCGTCGAGCCGTCGAGGTTGAAGGAATAACCCGTCGGCATGACAAAGGTGACAATCGTCTTGGGAACGCCCAATTCTTCCAGGCGCTTCGGGAGTTTGACACTTAATTCATAAAAAAATGCCCATGAAGCCAGTAAACAAGCGCGTCTTTTTGTCAAATTTTCTGTTTTTATTTGTGCTATATCGTGCTATATGGTATAATACCCTGTGAGAGGTGGTTTTTATGTATGCCGCTGTTACAGGAACTGGCAAAAACAAAAGTGTCTATATTATACAATCCTATCGAAAAGAGAATGGCCGAACATCTTCACGGGTCTATCGTAAATTGGGTAGATTGGATGCTCTCTTAGAAGAATATCATGGTGATAAAGATAAAATGATGGCTTGGGCCAATGCAGAAGCCGCCAAAGAGACTCAAGCGTGCCGTACGCAGTCCGGAAAAATTGCGCTTTTCCTTTCTCAATCTGCTTGTATCCCCAAAGAGGAACAACGTTCTTTTAATGTAGGATATCTATTCTTGCAACACCTTTGCACAGAACTGCGTTTGGATGCTATTTGCCGCAAAATTAAGCGTCGGCACCAATACAATTATAATCTCTCTGCTATCCTTGCGGATCTTATCTTTGCCCGTATCCTGTCTCCAGCCAGTAAACGGAGCAGCTACGAATTCTGTAAAACCCTATTGGAACCACCGCGCTATACACTCCAGAATCTATATCGCGCCCTATCTGTCATTGCTGAGGAGTCCGATTTCATTCAAGAAGAGCTCTACCGAAATTCTAACTTCATCCATCCTCGCAATCGTACGGTCTTGTATTACGACTGCACCAATTACTATTTCGAAATTGAAGAAGCTGAGGGGATGAAGCAATATGGCAAAAGCAAGGAACATCGCCCCAATCCTATCATTACCATGGGCTTATTCATGGATGCCGATGGTATCCCCTTGTCTTTCGATATGTATCCAGGGAACCAAAATGAACAGACTACCCTCAAACCGTTAGAGACTAAGATTATCCGGGATTTCGGATGCAGCCGATTCATTTATTGTTCCGATGCCGGGTTAGGCAGTAAAGCGAACCGCCGGTTCAATAGTTTGAATGGACGCCAATACGTTATTACTCACTCTCTGAAAAAAATGAAGCAGGAAGACCGTGACGTGGCACTCGACTCCCGACATTTCCGAGCCCCGGGTTCTCGTAATTTTATAAACATCTCAACACTCGATGAAAGCGATAAACAGGTGTTCAACACCATCTTTTATAAAGAAATCCCTATGGGAGAAGATGAAACGTTGATTGTAACCTATTCACCGAAATACAAAGCCTACCAGCGGACCATCCGACAAGCCCAAATCCAGCGTGCCCAGAAATTGATTGATTCTCCTGGGAAAAAGACGCGGCGGAATAATCCCAACGACCCAGCTCGTTTTATTGAAAAAACAGCCGTATGCCCTACCGGAGAAATTGCCAAGAAGTATGTTTATAGCCTGGACGAAAAACGTATACAGGAAGAATCCAAATATGATGGATTCTACGCCGTCATTACAAACATCATTGGAAATCCAGAAGAGATTCTGAAGATTAACCGGCGACGCTGGGAAATTGAAGAGAATTTTCGGATCATGAAATCTGAATTCGAAGCCCGGCCTGTATTCGTTCGTCGGGAAGATCGTATTAAAGCGCACTTCCTGACCTGTTACATGAGCCTGTTAGTCTACCTGATTGTTAAGAAGAAAAATTAAAATGAAAATATACCTG
>NZ_APHY01000130.1 GCF_000417505.1 Megasphaera sp. NM10 | reverse complement strand
ACTGGAAGGTTTCGGAGATTSRGTGTGTCAAGAGTTTTGTGTAAATCGATTCAATAAGCAACATCGTATTGCTGCATAAGCTGAGACATCCTGTCGTCCATGAGCAGCTGGTTCCGGACCATCGCCCAGTTTGCGACGTGACGACCCTTCCATTTTTTATAGAGCTCTTGGATGCGTAGGTAGAAAATCTTGAAGACTGCATCCTCGTTGGGGAAAGCGCCTTTCTTGGTCACCTTGCGGAAGCTAGAGTTGACGCTCTCGATGGCATTGGTCGTGTACATGATCTTGCGCACGGCACTGCCATAGTTATAGAGCTGCTCGACGTGTGAGAAATTGTTTTCCCATACGCTGACCGCGCCTGGATAAGCCTGCCAGTCGGTCTTGAACTTCTCGAATTCCTGACGGGCCTGCTTGACGTTGATGGCACCATAGATGAGCTTCAGCTGCTTCGTGAATGCACTCCACTGCTTGCGTGGGATGTAGCGGATGGAATTGCGGATGAGGTGTACGATGCAGCGCTGAACCGTGGCATGCGGGAATACAGCCTTGGCGCCTTCCTCCAATCCGCTCACGCCATCCATGGACAGGATGCCAAGATCCTTAACGCCGCGAGCCCGCAGCTCGTCGAAGATCTGCATCCAGGCATGCTTGCTCTCCGTCTCGTTGATCCAGAGGCCAAGGACATCCTTGCAGCCGTTGACGTCATAGGCAAGCATGACATAGACGGCCACCTGCTGGACGCCATACTCCGTGCGCAGCGATACGTAGATGCAGTCGACGAAAGCAAATGGATAGAACGACTGGAGCGGACGATTCCGCCATGCCTCGACCTCTTCCATGACGCAGCCTGTGATGGTGGAGATCTGTTCATGTGACATCTGGAAGCCGTAGATGTCTTCGATGGTTGCAGCGATGTCGCGTTGGCTCATGCCACGGGCATACATCGCCAGTACCTTGCCCTCGATGGACGAAACGTCGCGCTGGTGCTTCTTGATGATCTGCGGTTCAAACGTACTCTGGCGATCCCTAGGGACGCGGATAGGAACCTCGCCCAGAGAGGTCTTGAGCGTCTTGGATGAATAGCCGTTCCGGACATTGTCACCGTCTTCGGAGCGCTCATGCTTCTTATGGCCGAGATGATTTTCCATCTCACCTTTGAGCATGGACTCAAAAATGGGGCCAAAAATCTGCTTCAGGACGTCCTGTACGTCTTCCGCGCTCTTGATGTCGTAGTTGTTGAGGATTTGCTGAGCAATCTGCTCGCCTGGGGTAGTTGGTGGAGTTTTACACTTTGCCATTCTGTTACCGTCCTTATCTTTGTTTACCCCAGTATGGGGCATAAAGTAGATTCATGCAATACCGATTTACACAAACTATTTTACACTCCCTGCAAGTATCATATTGTATTTGCGCCTAAGTACCGTAGACAAATTATTTATGGACAAATAAAAGAAGATATAGGAAAGATATTAAGCTGA
>NZ_APHY01000129.1 GCF_000417505.1 Megasphaera sp. NM10 | reverse complement strand
CTTCAGGCCCCAGGCAAAGAGCGTCTTGACGACGAGTCCCTTCTTATATCCTTGTGACGAATAGTACATCAAATCGTACAGCATGGGAAAGACATCGAGGATCTTGATGTACGTTTCCTTGACGATGTTGTCGATAGACAGGACGTCGTTGGACAGGAAATCCAGGTGTTCCACTTCACATTCTTCGGGAATGGTCTTGACGTATTCTTCTATCGCCCGTGCTGCCTGTGTATGCCCCGTACCGATGGATGCGGACAGGATCAGGACTTTCTTCTTTGTCATGCATGATACCCTCTTTTATAAACAGCATTAGTCTAGTAGCTCATACTACTATGGTACGACAATTTGCAAGAAAAGAAAAGGGCCGTTTTTCATGCGGCCCTTCGGAATCGTACCTTATTTGTTGTTGACCAAATCTTTGAGCTGTTTGCCAGCTTTGAAAGCCGGGGTCTTGGATGCTTCGATCTGAATCGGTTCGTTGTTGCGCGGGTTGCGGCCTTCACGGGCTTTACGCTGACGGACTTCAAAAGTGCCAAAGCCGATGATCTGTACTTTATCACCCTGGGTGAGGCTGTCGCTGATAGCTTCGAATACAGCTGA
>NZ_APHY01000128.1 GCF_000417505.1 Megasphaera sp. NM10 | reverse complement strand
CGCAAGGAGCCAGCCGTCGAAGGTGGGGGCGATGATTGGGGTGAAGTCGTAACAAGGTAGCCGTATCGGAAGGTGCGGCTGGATCACCTCCTTTCTAGGGAAAACCTAAGAAGTCGGCACGGTGGCAATTCATTCATTGTTCAGTTTTGAGAGGTCATCCTCTCAAGAGATAGAGAAGCTGGGGGTGTAGCTCAGCTGGGAGAGCACCTGCCTTGCAAGCAGGGGGTCAGGAGTTCGATTCTCCTCATCTCCACCAAACTTTTTTATCATCGTACCTTGACAACTGCATAAAAATGTTAGAAAATACCTCTTTTTAAAAAGAGATCTTAACGAACCTTGAATTCTTGTTCATCACACCATCCCGTGTGGATGGCGTGATACATGAAAAAATAGTCAAGTAAGTAAGGGCGTACGGCGGATGCCTTGGCCATATCAGCCGAAGAAGGACGCGATAAGCTGCGATAAGCTGCGGTGAGGTGCAAGTAACCTTTGACCCGCAGATCTCCGAATGGGAAACCCGGCAGCAGTAGTGCTGTCATCCTCTATGAGGAAGGCACCGGWGAACTGAACATCTAAGTAGCCGAGGAAA
>NZ_APHY01000127.1 GCF_000417505.1 Megasphaera sp. NM10 | reverse complement strand
ATCATGGAGAAATGAAAGATGAAGATTGGCTGACAGACTCATGAGCTGTACAGCTGTCATTACGGGACGAAGGCAATCGCGGACCGACGCGCTATTCCGGCGATTGTGCGTCGCCGCTGATGTTCGTCGGCGAAGGGCCTGGCGGTGTGGAAGATGAATACGGCGTTCCCCTCGTCGGCCCGTCGGGGCAGCTCCTCGACAAGGCCTTGTGGAGCGTCGGACTCACGCGGGACCACGTCTATGTCACCAACATCGTCAAGTGCCGGCCCAAGAACAACCGCACGCCGACCCTGGAAGAAGGGCGCCACTGCGCGGACATCCATTTGGTCAAAGAAATCGAACTGGTCCAGCCGAAAGTCATCGTCTGCCTAGGCAAAGTCGCCTTCCAGTATTTCTATGGCCGCGCCGCCAGCATCATGCGCAACCGAGGCAAGTGGTTCACGTGGCGCGGCTATGACATCATGCCGACGTATCACCCGGCCTTTCTCCTGCGCCAGACCGGCCACGAACTGGTCGAATCGAAATGGCAGGTCTACTACGACTTCAAAGCGGCTGTCGAAAAAGCCAAAGCCGCCATGCCCGACTATACCTATCAGAGCCCGGAAAAGCCGGACCTCCTGGCCCAATATGCAGCATTAAAAGAGAGCCGGCATTGGTAAATGGCCCTTGAAGGCTGCAGTTCGCAGGCCGTGTAAAAAAAGGCTGTCGCAGATGCGACAGCCCTTTTTTCTGTAGGGGCGCCACGTGGTGTTATGTGCAATAACATAGTTTACATAAATAGGGGTCTTCCCCCTACTGAAAAAAGTGATACTTTTAGGCATAAGAAGGAGTTGATTCTTATGCCATGGGAAGAAAGGAATGTCACCAAGCTATGTTACGCAAAGAATTCGTTGAACGGGTACTTGCTCATG
>NZ_APHY01000126.1 GCF_000417505.1 Megasphaera sp. NM10 | reverse complement strand
TCASCTGGACATGGGTAGATCACTGTGGTTTCGGGTCTACTCCAACTAACTATACGCCCTGTTCAGACTCGCTTTCGCTGCGGCTCCGCATTTTCTGCTTAACCTCGCTAGCTGAAGTAACTCGCCGGTTCATTCTTCAATAGGCACGCCGTCGACCATATAAAGGTCTTCGACTGCTTGTAGACATACGGTTTCAGGTTCTCTTTCATTCCCCTCCCGGGGTTCTTTTCACCTTTCCCTCACGGTACTATGCGCTATCGGTCCATATCAGTGTTTCGCCTTGGAGGGTGGTCCCCCCAGCTTCCCACAGGGTTTCTCGTGTCCCGTGGTACTCCGGATCCTGCTCCATGCACTTGCTTACGCCTACGAGGCTCTCACTCTCTCTGGCTGAGCTTCCCAGCTCATTCTGCTTCACTCATGCATTTGATAGCAGTCCACAACCCCGGATTGGTTTCCCATTCCGGTTTGGGCTCTGCCCCGTTCGCTCGCCGCTACTAGGGGTATCTCTGTTGATTCCTTTTCCTCCGGCTACTTAGATGTTTCAGTTCACCGGGTGCCCTTCCTCATAGAGGATGACAGCACTACTGCTGCCGGGTTTCCCCATTCGGAGATCTGCGGGTCAAAGGTTACTTGCACCTCACCGCAGCTTATCGCAGCTTATCGCGTCCTTCTTCGGCTGATATGGCCAAGGCATCCGCCGTACGCCCTTACTTACTTGACTATTTTTTCATGTATCACGCCATCCACACGGGATGTCGTGATGAACAAGAATTCAAGGTTCGTTAAGATCTCTTTTTAAAAAGAGGTATTTTCTAACATTTTTATGCAGTTGTCAAGGTACGATGATAAAAAAGTTTGGTGGAGATGAGGAGAATCGAACTCCTGACCCCCTGCTTGCAAGGCAGGTGCTCTCCCAGCTGAGCTACACCCCCACTCGATGCATGGCTTCCTCTCATAGAAAGAGGTGTGTCGATGCAATCTGGAATGGCTCGCCGATTGTCCGTACTCTACAGCGTATTTCGGGTATATCGGTTTGCCCTGGTGGGCCTAGGTGGACTCGAACCACCGACCTCACGCTTATCAGGCGTGCGCTCTAACCAGCTGAGCTATAGGCCCATGTATGGGATTGAGAGGATGACCTCTCAAAACTGAACAATGAATGAATTGGCCTCCGTGCCGACTTCTTAGGTTTTCCCTAGAAAGGAGGTGATCCAGCCGCACCTTCCGATACGGCTACCTTGTTACGACTTCACCCCAATCATCGCCCCCACCTTCGACGGCTGGCTCCTTGCGGTTACCTCACCGGCTTCGGGTGTGAATGACTTTCGTGGTGTGACGGGCGGTGTGTACAAGGCCCGGGAACGTATTCACCGCAGTATGCTGACCTGCGATTACTAGCGATTCCTGCTTCATGCAGGCGGGTTGCAGCCTGCAATCCGAACTGGGACTCTGTTTTTGGGGTTTGCTCCGGATCGCTCCTTCGCCTCCCTCTATTAAGAGCCATTGTAGTACGTGTGTAGCCCAAGCCATAAGGGGCATGATGACTTGACGTCATCCCCGCCTTCCTCCGCATTGTCTGCGGCAGTCTCTCCTGAGTCCCCGACTTAACTCGCTGGTAACAGAAGATAGGGGTTGCGCTCGTTGCGGGACTTAACCCAACATCTCACGACACGAGCTGACGACAGCCGTGCACCACCTGTTTTCTTGTCCTCCGAAGAGGAACAGGGTATCTCTACCCTTAGCAATCAATGTCAAGGCTTGGTAAGGTTCTTCGCGTTGCGTCGAATTAAACCACATACTCCACCGCTTGTGCGGGCCCCCGTCAATTCCTTTGAGTTTCAGCCTTGCGGCCGTACTCCCCAGGCGGGATACTTATTGCGTTAACTCCGGCACAGAAGGGGTCGATACCTCCTACACCTAGTATCCATCGTTTACGGCCAGGACTACCGGGGTATCTAATCCCGTTTGCTCCCCTGGCTTTCGCGCCTCAGCGTCAGTTGTCGTCCAGAAAGCCGCTTTCGCCACTGGTGTTCCTCCTAATATCTACGCATTTCACCGCTACACTAGGAATTCCGCTTTCCTCTCCGATACTCTAGCATCGCAGTTTCGGTCCCCTCACGGGGTTAAGCCCCGCACTTTTAAGACCGACTTACGACGCCGCCTGCGCGCCCTTTACGCCCAATAATTCCGGACAACGCTTGCCACCTACGTATTACCGCGGCTGCTGGCACGTAGTTAGCCGTGGCTTTCTCTTACGGTACCGTCACTTACGACGGGTATTGGCCGTCGTACCATTCGTCCCGTATAACAGAACTTTACAACCCGAAGGCCGTCATCGTTCACGCGGCGTTGCTCCGTCAGACTTTCGTCCATTGCGGAAGATTCCCCACTGCTGCCTCCCGTAGGAGTCTGGGCCGTGTCTCAGTCCCAATGTGGCCGTTCGACC
>NZ_APHY01000125.1 GCF_000417505.1 Megasphaera sp. NM10 | reverse complement strand
TACCATATCTGACGCCATCTGTCTGTATGGTGACAGCCATGAAAAAAGTGATTGAAAATGACGCGTCTTTCATTTCATCAACGATCTTTATCTATGATACGATTCCGGTAGTGAATGAGAAAACATTCCGTGAACAGGAGGAACTATCATGAAAATATTTCATATCGATGAAGACGTCTTTCGCATGCTTCCCGACTATTATGTCGGAGTCGTCGCCGCTGAAGGCCTGGTGAACCGTCAGGACAATCCGGCCGTTGCCGACCGGCTGGACCAGGCCATTGCTGCCTTTGCCGATGATTTCCAGGGTATCAACCTGAAAGAAGACCCGCATATCGTCCCGTACCGCAATGCCTTCCGCCTCATGGGCATCAACCCCAATAAATATCTTTGCTCTATCGAAGCGCTGGCCAAACGGGTGCAGAAGAAGAAGGCCCTGCCCCATATCAATCCGGCCGTCGACCTGGGCAACGCCATTTCCTTGGAAGAACGCCTGCCCATCGGCGCCCACGATGTTGGGAATTTCTGCGATGGCCGCATGGAAGTCCGCCTGGCTGCCGAAGGTGATACTTTTTTACCGATGGGCGGTGGCGAGCTGGAAAAGCCGGACGAACGGGAACTGGTCTATGTCAGCGGCCATACCGTAAAGACCCGGCGCTGGACCTGGCGCCAGAGCGATGATGGGAAAATCAGCGAAGATACGCAGGCCATCTTGTTCCCTATCGACGGGTTTTACGGAGTCAATGAAAAAGCCGTCGCCGAAGCTGTCCAGAAGTTGTCCGACGCCGTCTGCCAGGCCTTTGGCTGTATGACCCATACGGGCATCATCGACCGGGACCATCCGACCTTTTCCTGGTAAGCGCTTTTTTGTTGACAGCCATTTTGTTTTGTGATAAAGTGAAGCTCGTAGCCTCAGCGAGGCTGCTGTAAAATTAAATCAGATTACCGCCGGGTACGCTTGTACTATTCCGTTAGGCCTTTGAAGGAATAGTATGGGCGTACTTTTTTTCGGCGGAAATGAAAAGGAGCGATTCGTATGTCTTGGATGTATTTATTGATTGCCGGTGTCTTTGAAATGGGCTGGGCCATTGGCCTCAAGTATACCCAGGGATTTTCACAACTCGTACCGAGTATCGTCACCCTGGCCAGCATGGCAGCAAGCCTGGTTTTCCTGAGCCTGGCCCTGCGCCACCTGCCCATTGGCATTGCCTATGCCGTCTGGACGGGAATCGGCATCGTCGGTACGGCCGTAGCCGGGATTTTCCTCTTCCATGAATCGACGACGCCCTGGCAGGTCCTGTCCCTGGTACTGATCATCGCCGGTATCGCCGGCCTGCGCCTGACCAGCGCGGCCTGAAGGGCTGTTGCATGAAGACTTCTGTCATGATTTGGGAAACCTCTCAGTCAGCTGCGCTGACAGCTCTCCTATCAGGAGAGCCTTTGCGAGCCAATAGCCGCGAGCCACGAGCCACGAGCCACGAGCCGCGAGCCACTAGCCACTAGCCACTAGCCACGAAATATATGGTATAATCCCGAGTTTGACACTTTTGAAAATAAAAAATGCTCACAAAGAGCGTGGTTGTGCGCTCTGTGAGCATTTTTTATTTGGTTTTAATGTGTGCTATATTTTTTTCACTGTTATTTTAATTTTTTTGAGTTCTTTATCGTTGCTCGCATAGCCGCTTGAGTCATGAATTCATAGTCGGTCCTGAACCCGA
>NZ_APHY01000124.1 GCF_000417505.1 Megasphaera sp. NM10 | reverse complement strand
GGTCCTGGGATAAGCAGGGAACCGGTTTGAAGGAGACTCTGCGACGCGCAAAACCGTGTGAGTCGCTTATGCCGAATCTCGTGACCTGATGGAGTGAAAGTATGCGGTCAGACAGAGATACCCTGGATTCGGCAGGAGAGGTGGGACAACCGCTAGTGCTTTTTTTGTTGTTCGTTGTTAGTGGCTCGTGGCTTGTTTTTGCGGCCTTATGGCCGCATCGTAGGGGCCGATCTTTAACCTCTCAGACCGCCTTTGGCGGTCAGCTCCCCTATAAAGGGAGTCTTGGGCGGCCCGCTGTGATATTTGACCACTGCCTATTCAAAATGATGGTGAGCTTTTACGAGCCACGAACCACGAACAACGAGCCACGGCTTTTTTTATGGTGATATACATAACAGGTCCATGAGGCATGGTTTTGCGAACTGCGACCGGGGAATAGTATATTTTTTTCACATAACGGATTGACTTTTCTTATTGTGAAATATATAATGGATACAAAGAATAAAAGCAAGGACAAAGATGTCTTACGAGTACACACTCTGCCCTTGCTCTTTTTTTACTCTTTGTCAAATTTAAACGAAAGGATGGATGGTTATGCTTTCACGGACCTTGTTGGGAATGAGATGGGGCGACTTATCGGAAGATACGCGCCAGATGTTATTGGACCGCGCCGATATCGACGGTTTTAATGGCGCTGATGGAGACCGTTATAGTCGAGGGACGCTCCATTTCCGCAATACGCTCATGGGAATCCAGGCCTCAGTGGAAACAGACCGTTTTTCCGGTGATATGGGAAACAACGGCATTTTCATTGATGATGATGCTGTCATTTCCCGCATCTAACAATCATTTGAATAAGAACACCTTGCATAAGCCGATAATGATAAAGGCTGCAATGATGATGACACTAATAACCCGAGTCTTAGTAAAGATTTTCGGGTTATTTTGTATATTTTTGGGCGGGACTGGCGGTGGTACTTCCTGTTTAGTGCCGCAAATCGGGCACATGAGGACGCCGTCGCGCAGTTCCGTACCACATTTGGGACAAATCATAAGCTCAACTCCTGTTCTTCTTTTATGTATACTATAGAAGGCTGTACCCGCTGTGTCAAGAAGTTATCTTTTTGTGAGGAAAATATACATATAAAACCTTGTGTATTTGGCGAAAATAGCATACAATTTTATTTATCTGCTGTTTTTTATTACCAGAGAAAAGGAGATACAGCCTTGAAGAAAAAAATTGGCTTGAGTTCCCAAATTTTGATCGGCCTGGCCCTTGGTGCCCTGGTCGGTTATTTGTTCCCCGATTTCGGCGATAAGCTGAAACCCTTCGGTGATGCCTTCCTGCGCATGATCAAGATGATTGTCGTGCCCCTTATTTTCAGTACCCTGGTCATGGGTATTGCCGGTACGGGCGATTTTAAAAAGCTCGGCCGCTTAGGCGGCAAGGCCATCATTTGGTTCGAGTTCGCTACGACCATCGCCCTGGCCATCGGCCTGTTGTTCATGAATATTGCAGAACCCGGTGTGGGCGTCACTTTATCGGCTTCGGCAGCGAATGCTTCCAATGCCGCAGCTGCCAGCCAGCACAGTGTCGACCTCGTCGACTATGCCGTCCACATCATCCCGACCAACATCGTCGATGCCATGGCCCGGCAGGATATGCTGCAGATCATCTTTTTTGCCTGCTTCTTTGGCGTCGCCGTCGCCCATATCGGCGGCAAAGGTGAAACCATTGTCGATATCTGCCAGAGCGTGGCTGAAGCCATGTTCAAAGTAACGGGCTATGTCATGCACTTTGCGCCTATCGGTGTCTTTGCCATGATTGCCTATACCGTCGGTAGCTATGGCATTGCCATGCTCATCCCCTTGGGCAAGCTCATCTTGTCCGTCGCCGGTGCTACGGCGCTGTTCATCTGTGTCGTCGCCCTCATTGCCAGCCTTTTTACGGGCATCAATTTCTTCCACGTCATCCGGGCCTTGAAGGACATCCTCTTCCTGGCTTTCTCGACGGCCAGCAGTGAAGCCGCCCTGCCCGGCGCCATGAAGCGCCTGGAAGAATTGGGCGTTCCCAAGACGATTGTCACCTTTGTCATGCCGACGGGTTATTCCTTCAACCTCGACGGCTCGACGCTGTACAGTTCAGCCGGTATCTTGTTCATTGCCCAGCTCTACGGTATCCAGATGCCCATTGAGCAGCAGCTACTGGTCATGGTCACGCTCATGCTGTCGACCAAGGGCATTGCCGGTGTTCCCGGTGCGGGCATCATCGTCGTCGCTGCGACGGCAGCGGCCTTCAATCTGCCTACAGAAGGCGTCGCCATCCTCCTGGGCATCGACCGCCTCCTCGACATGATCCGCACGATCTGCAACGTCTGTGGCAACTGCATGGCTACGGTCGTCGTCGCCTGCTGGGAAAAGGAATTGAACAAGGCCACGTTCAATGAAAAGTACCGCGCTTTTTTGGGCGGAAAAAATAGGTGAGTATTCGCCAAAGTAGACTAAATCCCGAGTTTGACACTTTTGAAAATAAAAAATGCTCACAAAGAGCGTGGTTGTGCGCTCTGTGAGCATTTTTTATTTGGTTTTAATGTGTGCTATATTTTTTTCACTGTTATTTTAATTTTTTTGAGTTCTTTATCGTTGCTCGCATAGCCGCTTGAGTCATGAATTCATAGTCGGTCCTGAACCCGAAAAGTTCATGCAACTCATCGGTCAATGCCGTTCTTTATAAGCAGGACATATCCGTTGGTTTTGCTTAGTCGAGTTATTGTCATGCAACTCAGGTCTT
>NZ_APHY01000123.1 GCF_000417505.1 Megasphaera sp. NM10 | reverse complement strand
AAGGAATAATTCATCGAAATGATGGGTTTTAATCAAATAATGCTTACAAAGAAACCGGGTAACAAAGCCACTCACAAAATAAGCAACACCTAAACTTAAAATGCCAAATCCACTAATCAAGCCGATAGTACCCAAAATCAAAAAGAAAGCTTTCGCTAAAATATTTGCTTTATTTTTATGAAAAATATCCCCAATCCCCACCAGGACGACAGCATAATAGCCAATATAAAGATTGATAAATGTAGACGCAATATAGAGTCCCCATGTCGCATATACTTGCCAATTCAGATAAGAAGCCGCAATACGTTGAAGATAAAAAGTCCCGGCAACAAGCATCACCAAAGAAGCTACAACAGCAATGCCAAAATACAATGTCCTGCAAGTGCTTAAAATACCATAAACCAACGGATAATTCGGTCCACTGCGGTCTTCAGAAAAAACAACTCCCTGTTTTTTTAAATCTCTTGCCCCACTCCAGGCATACGACATAGAATGGCTAAGCGTAGGCGTAAATCCACTATCTAATAATTCTACCATCCCCCCTATACTGACAAAAACATACCATAAGCCCAGAATATCCGGCGGTAAATAGTGAATCAGTACAGGCAACCATATAACCTGAGATCCTAAGGAGAAAAAGATGCCTAAATAGTTCCATATAATATCTTTTTTCCGTATATTAATTTGCATATCGTTCACCTAAATCATATTTCATGATTAACAATCAATCTTCGCCATGATTTCTCGATCATATTTTTTCAAGATATCTGAATTGAATTCTTCAATAAAGCCTCCTGCTTCATTAACGTATCGGCCCACCAAGGGAATTTTCTTGGTTGCATGTAACTTGTACCATTCATATTCCACATCAATATGACCAATATCTAACGCCTGATAGCCCGTATCCACTAAAAAAGGAACCATAATAGTGGCCGTCGGCCCTAGAGCGAATAAAATCAAGGACGACCGTTCTAAAGGAACATTTTCCTTCACAAAAGACAAGATTTTTTGATAACTAGAAAACGCATTCTTAGCCGGTGCCAGAATACGATGAACAGAAGAGGCCGTCGAAAATAAATCATTTCCTACACCTAATCGAGAAAATTCTCCCTCTACAATATAAATATTGCGATGATAAAAGATACTCTTCCAATAGCCAAGAATTGTTTCAACATGGCCCTTATCCAAATAGTCCATATAAAAACGAGTAATATTAAGATTTCCAAAAATATATCCATCTGGAATAAGGGATTGTATCATATTACGACGTTTATACATTTCATAACTCCAATAATTTATCGCAAAAGCATTATATTTGGACAAATCACCAAATGTATCAGGGATACAAAGCAAGAGCCGCTTATCTCGCAAAGCGAATGTCTTAGTTAATAATTCCCGAAGTTTAGCATCATCATTCTGAAACGATTGCTGTTTTATCCCCATCATCCATTTAAATTCACCATCTCCAAATCGAGAAATAGATAAATGATTATCCAAAATATCTTTTAATGTCTCTTCCAAGGTCATAATGCGTGGCTGCCAAGCACCTTTTTTTACATTAGCCGCATTTTTTCTTCTGTAATATGGATTTAAGCATCTTTCTTTTAATTGACTCAATAAAAACATATCCATCCCTCTCATTTATTTTTCAATTTCAATAAAGCTCTTAATAAACTATCCATCCCCATTATAGCAAAAATAGCTTTAATCTTGACCCTTTTTCCTACACCTTTATCCCGTAGAATCTCCCCTTGATGAAGGCGTAAATTCTCCCGAACGATAGCGCTTCTTTCTGCCCATTTTATTTCATGGCATTTACTTTGATATAAATATTCACAAAAATGAATGGCACAGTCATTGATACTGATCGGTAATCCTATTTTTTTATAATAATCATAGCGTCTTTGGACGATATCTATATTATTCCAACGAACCTCAGATGAAACGGTATGAGTCAGACTACTTTCGGTCTGGACATAATGATATAAGCATTTATTAATATGTATAATTTTTTTGAACTTTGGTGTCACCTGTGTTAGCACATCATAATCTTCCAGCATATGGTACGTTTCGTTAAACTTCACCTTTTTAAGCAATGCTGCCCGAATTACCTGGTTCCACAAAAAATTTTTTAATTCACGCTCAAGACTCTGCTCGTAAACAAAAGCCTTTAAACCCACCTTTTCTGGCAAGGCGATATGCCAAGGTTCGTCGACATTGTCACGAGTATAAAAATAATCGAAGACGAGACAATCAGGATTGTATTTTTCCAATCCCCCATGAATGGTTGCATACCAATCCGTTGTCACATAATCATCTGAATCCACCCAGGCAATATAGTTTCCTGCTGCTTGGGATAAACCTACGTTTCTTGCCGATCCTACTCCACCATTTTCCTTATGGAAAATGCGGAGGCAAGCATATTTCTTTGAATAGGATTGCAATATCTCCCAAGTGTTATCCTTCGATCCATCATCAACACAGACGATTTCCACTGGAGCTTGCTGTACAGACTGCAATAACGAGTCTAAGCAGCGCCCAATTGTTTGACCCGCATTATATGCAGGAATAATTACAGATAATTCAATAGAACTCATTCGATAACCCCTTATCCTTTAATATTTCATGGCAAGCTATCCCATCGAGCAGCTTGTTCATCACTTGTCCAGTAATCCAAAGAGTGCCCAATATAGTCAAGCTACGGTAGTGTCAAGATTCTTTCGCAAATTCATTTCATCCGCCAGTAAATATCGTAATCAGATATATGGATTTTCCTCGTCATTTGGCTGCTCAATTTCCATCTTGAATAGATGCTCCATGTCCATATAGCGTTTTGAGCCCCATTCCGAGGCGGCAACATGACGAAGTCTGGCWSAGACGAGCATCAAAGC
>NZ_APHY01000122.1 GCF_000417505.1 Megasphaera sp. NM10 | reverse complement strand
TCAGGGACTCCTCACTTGACGTCAAGCCCTATGGTGGTTCAAGGGGAGATGCCGAAGGCAGGACCTTCAGAGAACAGGATTAGAGAAAGGAGTCCTCATTATGAATGAACAGATTACGAGAGAAGCCATGAAGAAAGAAGCTGAACGGCGCATTAAGATGCTGAACCTGCATCCCAATGCGGTACAGGAATTCATTGAAGAAGGGCGGCTCAACCGGAGCGACCGCACACGTATCGTCTCCCTGTTCGGCAAACACCTGATAGGTGCGCTGTTCTGGCTCAATGATGAAGAAAAACAGATGGTGGCGCAGATTGAAAAGGAATGGGATATTTATGTCTACCATATGACCCATGAAAGCTTTGAATTCGGGGAATGTTATGACATGCTGTATGTTTCCCGGTACAGCGACGAATGGGAAGCTGACCGGATGGACCTTAAAGACGGATTCCCTGTCGTATATGTCTGTAATGCGACAGCTCCGGATTTATCTGAATTCGGCCATATCGGCATCAAAGCTGTTGGCGGCGGTATCATCCGCACGATGTAGGAAGGGGCTGACACCATGAAGACAGGTATCTTTTTATTCGCCGTAATGGCTGTTGTCGTAACCAGCCATTACAACATTGCCGATGAAATCCAGAAGCGCATGGCCGAACCGCCTGCCCAGACCATGATGTATGAAGTACAGGAAGGCGATACGGTATGGGACATCGCTGGCAGGCACAGCGACAACCGTACAGATGTCCGTTCCGTCGTCTATGCCATTGAATCGGACAACCACATCCAAAACGGCGCCTTGACGCCGGGGCAGAAAATCATTATCCGCAAATGAAAAAAGCCCCTGCCGGATTCCGGCAGGGGTAAAACGACGGCAAAAAGCCATAATAATCAAGGTGTTTCTGCAGTGGCCGTCGGGACGACATAGGTCTTATGGCAGGCATCGCACCGCCACTGCTGCTGGCCGTTCTCGATTTTGACGACGGTCAGGGGCTTATGGCACTCAGGGCAGTAATACATACCCTTGACGATCAGCACCGGGTTATCAATCTGGATGGCCTGGTTCCAGCAGTCTTCACAGGTCTGGCCTTCTTCGTTGGGGATGGCCAGGGAGCAGTATTTCTGCAGTCCCAGATGGATGGGGCAGCAGCGGGTCGATACGATCATATGCCAGATGTCCGGCATGTTATCCCGGATATAGGACATATCCTGCTTATTGCGCAGCTGCCGTTTCATGTCTTCTGTTTCCAATTCCGTTCCCCCCTTTCATCGAAGCATATAGATGATGAAGAACGCCTGTATGACGGCGATGACAGCCATGGCCGGGTAACTGATTTTCGGTGGCGGCTGGACGGCTTCCATTTCCGATTTGATCATCTCATCGAGGCTACGGAAAGTCTTCTGGAATTTCACCTCATATTTCTTGGCCTGGCCCAAATAGAGGGTATAGATTTGATTCGGCATGGCGGTCATGATTTCGGTATAATGTTTGTTCGTGTTCTCCAGCCAGTGCGTACACTGCCGGATATCGGACCGGAGCTGCTTTTCTTCCTGGACAGCGTCTTCGACGGCCTGCAGGTGCTGCTCCAGTTTGGCCGATGCATCGACAATCTGAGGCAGGTCTGCTGTGATTTTTTCAGATAATTCACCGAACCGGTCTAATGCTTCGTTGAACCGGATCAGGGACTCATTGAACTGTGTCAGTAAGGCGTCGAGATGTTCCAAGGTATCCGGAGAGCTGGTTCCATCGGCAGCATTTTCTTCTTCCTGCGAGTCTTCCCTTGCCTCTTCCTGGCTGGTCCCGCTGGATTCATCGGAGTCGGGGGACTCAGGCTGCTGCATTTCTTCTTCCTGGTCGTCTGGCGTATCTTCCCCTTTTTCCGGCTGGACGGCTTCATCCGGGATGACCGGTTCGGCTGCGTCGTCCTGATCGATTTTCTTATCATCGTCATCATCATACATATCCATCGCTCCTTTCTGATGAAGCATCGGGACTATCCGTTCCCAATAAGACTTATTAAGCCCTATTAAGCCCTGTTCAGTCTTATTAGGAATGAATAAGCCCTATTAGGGATTAATAAGCACTACCGTTTTTGGATTTTGCCGGGCTTTTTTTTCTTTTTTGGCGTGAAATCAGGCTGGCCGTCCTTTTCATTGAAGGTAGCGTTGCACTTCGGGCATTTCCAGAAGTAACCGAATTTCCCTTTCCAGCGGGCCAGCGGGACGCCTGCGTCATGAGGGCAGAAGGCGACGACGGGCTTGCCGTCGTGGTCGCTGTAATAGACTTTCTTACCTGTTACCGGGGACTTGCAGTCTTCATTCGAGCAGATCCAGAAATCGAAATCCTTGGCTTTGCTATGATGGCGGACGAGATGGCCTTCCTGGCAGATAGGGCAGGGGACGGCGTCTTTGTCTGCCGGCGGAGCCGGATATTTGAAGTTCTCAGCCCTGTGCACATTTTCTTCGACCATAGTGATGACAGAATCAATATAGGTCTGCCAGCTGCCTTTTCCCTTGGCGATTTCGGCAAGGGACAGTTCCATGACGGCTGTCGTATCCGGATGGGTCAGGGAAGGGTCTATGATGGCGATGAGGTTCCTGCCGGTATCCGTTGGCACGAGTTCCTTGCCTTTCTTGCGGATATACGGTTCGACGGCGTGGCCTTTATTCTTCGTCATCAGCAGACCGGAAATGATGCGGTCCCGCGTTGCCGGGGTCCCGATACCGCTGATTTCCTTCAGCTTATCCCGGTTCGGGTTATCCGGGGCGACGAATTTCCAGATATTGGTCATAGCGGACAAGAGAGTTCCTTCGGTAAAGCGCTGGGGCGGTTTCGTCTTTTTCTTCAGGATTTCATACTGCCGGACGTCGACTTCATCACCTTTCTTTAGAGCTGGCAGGACGACATTGTCGTGCTCTTTCTTGTCATCTGTGTCGTCGCTGACCGCTTTGAAGCCTTTTTCCCTGGTGATCGTGCCGCTGCCCTTGAAGGTAGTCCCGGCAGCCTGTATCAGGAAGGATACTTTCTCGAAACTCCAGGGCTTATAGAACTGCAGGCAGTATCTCGTGGCAATCAGTTCGTAGATACTGCTTTCTTCATCGCTCAGGTCCTGCGGTTCTACACCGGTCGGGATGATGGCGTGATGGGCTGTGACCTTACTGTCATTCCAGGCCTTGGACGTCAAAGACAGGTCGGCCATGACGGCTGCCGGCAGACCGAAGTTCTGCAGCATGGGGATGATGCGGCTGGCATCCTCCTTCTGGGATGCGGGGATATAGTTGCAGTCGCTGCGCGGATAGGACACGTATTTCTTTTCGTAGAGGGCCTGTACCGTATCCAGCACCATCTTGGGCGAGTAGTCGTATTTCTTGTTGGCCAGGACCTGCAGGGTATCGAGGGAATAGGGAAGCGGCGGCTGACGGCTGCCCTTCTTGCTGTCGATGTCACTGATGACGGCTTTGGCAGTCCTGACTTTTTCCTTGATGGCTTCCAATATTTCTGGCTGAAGGATACGGCCTTCCTCATCGACGGCCAGCGTATCGTCCGGAACGAGTTTGGCCTTGAAGGGAATGTTATCTTTCAAGAATGTGCCGACGAGTTCGTAGAAAACCTTGCTGTGGAAATTCTTGATTTCGGCCTCACGGCGGACGACGAGGGCTAGCGTAGGGATAAGTACCCGGCCTACCCTCAATGTCGCGTCATAGCCGTGTTTACGGGCATTTTTCGTATAGGCCCGGCTGAGGTTGATGCCGACGAGCCAGTCGGCCCGTTCGCGGGCAAGTCCGGCTTCATACAACGGCTGGTATTTCTCGTTGTCCTCGATGGAATCGAAGGCCCGTTTCATGCTGATGTCATCTTTGGCATTGATGAGGAGACGTTTAACTTCTCCGTGATAATTGTAATATTTCAATATTTCGTCGATGAGCAGCTGGCCTTCTCGGTCCGGGTCGCCGGCATGGATGACGACGTCGGCTTTCTTGAGGAGCTTTCCCAGGCCCGTCAGGAGGTCCTTCTTATCGGCGGAGGGCAGGAGCTTCCAGTCTTTCGGGAATATCTCGTAGTAGCTCCAGTTCTTATATTCCGGGTCGTATTCTTCGGGCATGGCCTGGCGCAGGATATGCCCGGCAGCCCAGGCTACGATAGTATCGCCTTTTGCGATATAGTTCTTTTCCCGTTTGGCACTGCCATCGGGCCATAAGTATGTAGCGATGGCTTTGCCGATATCTGGTTTTTCTGCAATATAAAGCGTTGTCATATGAAATAACACTTCCTTTTTTATTTTATATGTGATAAAATAATATTGTAGATATTCTAAATAAAATAATCAATGTCTGATAAAAGGAGACTTCACTATGGAAGAGAAAAAAGAAAGCATTGGCACCCGGTTCCGTATCGTCCGGAAGTCGAAAGGGATGAACCAGTGTGATTTTGCTAATCTGCTTGGCATCAGCCAGGCGTACCTGTCCAGCATCGAAACGGGGCGGCGCAAGCCGAAACTGGAAGTCGTACAGTCCTTATCCGACCTGGGATTCCCCATTAAATGGATCATGGAAGGCGCCGATTCTTCGACAGCGGAGAAGCAGAGGGAAACGTCCCGGGCCCAGCGCCGCCGCGATGTCGAATTCATTACGGCAGCCACCGATGAAATGGATGACCAGGAAGTCCACTTCGTCAAAGAGTGGATTTCGTTATACCTGGATTTGAAAGATAACAAACTGCGTGATTCTGAAGAGGAGTGACACATATGATCATCACCGTAGCACATCAGAAAGGCGGCACTGGCAAGAGCACCATTGCGACGAACCTGGCCGTCGAACTGAAGACGAGCCTGCTGGACCTTGACAAGCAGCACAGCTCTATCATTTTCAATTACAAACGGGCCCATGCCGGGCTGGAACCTCTCGACTGTTACAGCATCGCTGAAAGCCAGTGCCGATTCGATGGCCAGCGGCCGGTCCCGGAAGCCAAACTCGATGAATTCCTGAACTTGTTCAAAGGGGACCCGAAAACGGATCTGGTCATCGACGTCGGCGGTTTCGATTCACCGCTCAACCGGAAAGCCTTGTTCTTTGGCGATTACCTTTTGACGCCATGCGCGCCGTCAGGAACGGAAATCTACGGCCTCCAGATGTTCGAGGAAATCCTTCAGGAAGCCGAAGACATTGCCGGCATCCATCTGCTCACGCATGTCCTCATCAACAATGCCGACAAGCGGAGCCAGAAGCGCATTGCCGAAATGCAGGCATACGTAAAAGGGAAACCGGACCATTTCACATTGTGCCAGTCCGTCATCGGGCAGCGCATCAGCTTCAAGACTGCTTACGAAACAGGGCAGTCGGTCGTAGAACTTCATGAGGGAGCCCGGACAGCGAAGCTGGCCCGCGCCTATATGCACAGTGCTGATGAAATGGTGGCGCTGTGTGATGAGATCCGAAGCGCGTTAGGGAAGGGGGTATGATGATGCCTTTCATCGAAGAATTGCCGAAAAAGAAGATCCAGGACTTTTTTGCGGAAGGGGATCCGGAACGGACGAGCCAAAAATCGCATACCAAGCAGGCGGAAAAGAAGACCCGTATTCCCGTATCCAAGCAGAACCGCAAGAAAATCGTGACCTACCTGGACGATGAAACGTATGATTTCTTCAAGCGCTATTGTAGCGAACATGACATGAAACCAAGCCTGGTTGTGCGGCATCTCATCAAAGAATGTCTGAACAAGCCTTTGTAAGTTATAAGTTATCGGAAGAAGGTATATATCATGAACAAACCCATCAAATTCTGCCTCATCCTCACCCTAACCCTATGTACCCTCCTGCTATCAGGCTGTGGTGAAAAAGACAAATTCGACAAAGACCATGCTGAAGTCATCAAACTGATGGAACAGGCGAAAGCTGTACAGACCAAAGACTTGAAGATACGGGACAACGATGACCTGACGGCCAATCAGGACGACGTCAAAGCCGTAGAAGCTGACATCGCGGATACAGAAAAGCGCCATCAGGACATCATCGACCAGGTCAATGCCAAACTCCAGGAAATGCAGGGCTATGCTGATAAGGAAGCGTCCCTGGCACCACGCCTGGAGAACATCAAGAAAGAAGTCAAGGAACAGGATCAGCAGTGGCATGACGGCTTGAACGAATACAAAGCCATCACGGATATACAGAAACATTCTGCCGGTGCCAAACCGACATACGACCCGTTCAAGGGCCATCTGCACTTTGAAAATTGACCACATACAGCAACTGCCGTACCTCATAGGGTGCGGCAGTTTTTTTATCACTCATCGCCGGTATCCTGCGTCGAAAGGAAGCCGAAGTTCTCTAATTTCGGCGCCTGTTCCCGGTCGTTGTCTGACGGATGGTACGGGTCATACTCATAGAACATGCCGAACTGTGCTTCATCATGCTCGAAGCGTTCCTGTGCATATTCCCGTTCATCAGCTTCAATCTGACGGATCGTCTCAGCCGCAATCATGCGGGTCTCATCATTTTCGTTGAGTGTCGCCAGCGAGGCCAGGGCCGCGGATTTCTGTGTCGTACCGACGATACCATTGTTATCGGCATCGAGGATCGATGCTGCTGTGCCC
>NZ_APHY01000121.1 GCF_000417505.1 Megasphaera sp. NM10 | reverse complement strand
TATTGCCGCTAGTACAATTAAGTTACCACACAAAATTCGTAAGGAGGCAATAGACCATGTCTGGTAATATTATACAACTTAATGAGGATCTTATAAAGAATAATTTAAAGGATCTTGTACGCAACAGTGTAGAGGAAACACTGAACGCCCTGCTCGACCACGAGGCGGACGAACTCGTCCGCGCTGGCAAGTATGAGCGAACGGGAGACCGTAAGGGCTACCGTTCCGGTCATTACGAGCGGAATTTTGGCACGACTTCCGGCGAAGTCAGATTACGCGTGCCGAAGCTCAAGGGCATCCAGTTTGAGACGGCCATCATCGAGCGCTATAAACGCCGTGAATGCTCTGTCGAGGAAGCCCTTATTGAGATGTACCTGGCCGGCGTATCCGTGCGCCGTATCGAAGATATCACCGAATTGCTTTGGGGCACAAAGGTCTCCTCTGGCACCATCAGCAATCTCAACCAGAAGGCATACAAGCACATCGAGGAATGGCGTCAGCGTCCTTTAACGGAGGAATATCCGTATGTTTACGTCGACGGCATTTACCTCAAGCGCTGCTGGGGTGGTGAGATTCAGAATGTATCCGTTTTGGTCGCTATTGGCGTCAACAAAGACGGATTTCGTGAGATCCTCGGTGCAGCAGAAGGCATGAAAGAAGACAGGGAAAGCTGGTTGAACTTCTTCACCTGGCTCAAAGGCCGTGGCCTTGCAGGCGTGCGTCTCATTATCGGCGATAAATGCCTTGGCATGCTGGAAAGCATCCCTGTAGTCTTTCCTGAAGCCAAATACCAACGCTGCACGGTCTATTTTTACCGGAACGTCTTCACAGTGACGCCAAAGCCTAAGATGAAGCAGGTTACCTTGATGCTCAAGGCAATCCACGCGCAGGAACGGGTGAATCGCGAGATACGCCGCCGTACACGGGCCATTGGTGCCTTTCCTGACGGCAACAGTGCTTTGATGCTCGTCTGTGCCAGACTTCGTCATGTTGATGCCTCGGAATGGGGCTCAAAACGCTATATGGACATGGAGCATCTATTCAAGATGGGAATTGAGCAGCCAAATGACGAGGAAAATCCATATATCTGATGCAGATATTTACTGGCGGATGAAATGAATTTGCGAAAGAATCTTGACACTACCGTAAAACTCGTTGGGAACCTTGTAGCCTAATGCCTCGTGGGGCCGTATGTTGTTGTAATCATCTACGTATTGGTTAATCAGACGTCGAAGCTCTCTTGGGGTGCGATATTCGTTCGGATAGAGCTGCTCCGTTTTGAGGCTACGGAACCAACGTTCAATCATGATGTTGTCTGCCCAGCGGCTCCTGCCGTCCATACTTTGACGGATATTGAGGTTACGAAGCAGATTCTTGTAATCATCACTGGTGACTGA
>NZ_APHY01000120.1 GCF_000417505.1 Megasphaera sp. NM10 | reverse complement strand
TCARGATGGGCATTTTGCAGGAATTCTTGCTTCCATTTTCTGACCATGTTTGGGTTCAGGCCGTTTTCAGAACAGATGACATTGAATTCCTTGTCGCCTTGAAGAATTGACAGAACAATCTTGGTCTTAAATTCAGAAGTGTACTTTTTTCTTGGCATGATAGCATCCTCCAATTTTCGTTACTTAATACTATATCATGCACTCTTAAAATTTTCAGTACTGGTCTGAATTCACAGGCCCATTATATTGTACATACATCCCTGACAAAGCATCTCATATGCCAGGTCGTGAATTCACCTCGACAGGTGAATGGATGAGACTCATAGAAAATGGGGGTTATCAGCATGTTATGTAACACTTATACCGAGGTCCTTCTTCTCATTCATAAAAATTCCCACAATATGTTGACACCGTCCGCGAGAAATTTTTCCCTGCAAGATTGGGGAAAATATGATAAAATAGAAGAAACCTTTACACGTCTTTATTTTATTTCTCAAATTAATGTATAGGTGGCACATATTATGGCTATATTTATAGGGTATCATGGTACTGATAGAACTAGTGCAGAGGCTATATTAGAAGAGAAGACCTTTCTTCCTAGTGGTACTTGGCAAGACTGGTTAGGTCGAGGCGTATATTTTTTTGAATTTGATCCGCACCAAGCTTTCATGATTACAAAGGCTAGGAAGAGATGTTCTAAAGATAAAATAGTTGTCTTAAAAAGTCAGATTTTAAGTGAAAATTTTCTAGATTTATTGACTGATGATGATCGAACATTTATGGAAGATTTCGCTAAGGAATTAGAAACGAAGATTAAAGAAAAAGAAGCTGAAATTGGTAAGTGGAAACACCAAGAAGGTTTTATTTTGGATGCTTTATACAAAATTGATCCATTTGATTTGGTGCGTGCCGCTTATCATGTGCCACGAAAACATACGTATTTTCGATGTGATTATGAAACAGTTCAAATTCAGCTATGTGTAAAACAAACAGAATGTATTCAAGTAGAATCCATCGAGGAGGTTGAAGGACATGCTCAGCAAAGAATATAAAGAAAATGTAATGAAATGCTTGAAAAATATGGATACAAAAGAATTAGTCAATTTGTTGGAAGAAGTAGGATCGACTAGGGTTATGTATAGTTTGCAGTTTGATGTTTCTACACAAAGTGTATATACTTTTTTGGCGACAGACAAAGATAAAAATATTACGGATGAAGGGAACCATGTAGCATGAAAATTGATAACTCTATAGCTGCATTTCAAATGACCAACTATTTATTTGAAGAATTATCTTTCAAAAAAGACGTTGGTTTTATACCATCACATAAGTATAAGTTGAATCTTGATTTAAACGTGGATACACAGCTATTGGATGAGACTAATGGAATGGTTATTTTGGAATGTACCGTTACAGGTGAAAATGCTTTTACTATTTGCGCAAAGATGAAGGGTGTTTTCTCTTTAAAAAAAGGAGAAAATATTAACTTTAAAAAATTTTTGCAGCTGAATGGGACAACGGTTATGTTTCCTTTTTTACGTTCTGCAATTTCTGATTTAACGCGTGTCTGCAATATAGCGCCCGTTGTTTTGCCATTGATAAATATTACGAATTTTATTAAAGAAGAAAAATAATTTTTTGTAGGCTGTTCTGATGGATGGTCTTTCGTTAGTTATGAAAAGGCTCCCTTTCGCAGGGGAGCCTTTCTAGCATGGATAAGGTAAAATATATTTCGCAAATTCAATTTCATAAAAAATAGACATAGTCTATTGCCGCTAGTACAATTAAGTTACCACACAAAATTCGTAAGGAGGTAATAGACCATGTCTGGTAATATTATACAACTTAATGAGGATCTTATAAAGAATAATTTAAAAGATCTTGTACGCAACAGTGTAGAGGAAACACTGAACGCCCTGCTCGACCACGAGGCGGATGAACTCGTCCGCGCTGGCAAGTATGAGCGAACGGGAGACCGTAAGGGCTACCGTTCCGGTCATTACGAGCGGAATTTTGGCACGACTTCCGGCGAAGTCAGATTACGCGTGCCGAAGCTCAAGGGCATCCAGTTTGAGACGGCCATCATCGAGCGCTATAAACGCCGTGAATGCTCTGTCGAGGAAGCCCTTATTGAGATGTACCTGGCCGGCGTATCCGTGCGCCGTGTCGAAGATATCACCGAATTGCTTTGGGGCACAAAGGTCTCCTCTGGCACCATCAGCCATCTCAACCAGAAGGCATACAAGCACATCGAGGAATGGCGTCAGCGTCCTTTAACGGGGRAA
>NZ_APHY01000119.1 GCF_000417505.1 Megasphaera sp. NM10 | reverse complement strand
GWCTGATGAACGTTTTGCCACCATCATTCCGGGCGGGCTCGCCACGTGCGAGCCCCTACATGTTTTTATACCCATTTTCGTAGGGGCGTCCACGTGGGGCGTCCGTTCCACACCGATCGGCCATGTCCTATTCACGGTTAATGGGGCCGTTTTGCACCAATCATGCGGATTGATGCAGGTGGCATCAACGCAGGCCGCAGCGTAGGGGCGCCACGTGGGGCGCCCGTTCCACATTTATCGGCCATGTCCTATTCGCGGTTAATGGGGTTGTTTTGCACCAATCATACGGATTGATGCAGGTGTCATTAACGCAGGTCGCAGGCCGCAGCGGTCCCATAGGACCGCACGTAGGGGCCGTCCCAAAGGGCGGCCCGTTTGTGGGAATCCCACAACCAATATTATGCGTTCTGTTGGAATACCGCCAGTTGTTCCCGCGTCGCYAATCCTTCGTTCT
>NZ_APHY01000118.1 GCF_000417505.1 Megasphaera sp. NM10 | reverse complement strand
TCAGCRGCAGGACGGCCAATGCCGACATCAACGGCGCCGCCAACATACTCCGTAAAAGTAAGCAGAACTTCGATTTCGAGGGACTGTGTAAGGGGCTTTTGGACAGCCCTTTGAGAATAAGGCTATCCTGATTTCAGGAGGAAACTTAAACAGCAACCTTCTCAAGAATCTCCTGCTTCTATAAGCGGGAGAGGTTCAATAAAAGAGAATCGTCATGATGATGTAGCCAAAGCGGCTTCTGATGCTGATTTTTGTGAAAAACTTTTTAAGGAATATGGGATTTAGTTGATAATAAAGAGACCATGCATGAAGCAGCGTGAGCTGCCCCCCAATAGTTAGACCAAAAATCTAACGATTGGGGGTCAGTTTTTTTATGGCAAAACACAGTGTTTTTTTATGGCAAAACACAGTTATGAATTTAAGAAAAAAATAGTACTGGAATACTTGAGCAGTGACGAAGGGTGTACTTCTATTTCACGTAAATATGGAATGGAAAGTAGCAGCCAATTGCTAAAAGTGGACTGCAGCCTACAAAGCATTTGGAGATGATGGATTGAAAAGATCTCGCTCTCGAAAAATATACTCTTACAAA
>NZ_APHY01000117.1 GCF_000417505.1 Megasphaera sp. NM10 | reverse complement strand
TCAGTTTGAATGGAACAGTCASCTTTGCCATGAATCMGGACCGCGTCTATTTGACGGATGCCGCCTATGAAGACATGATTGACAAAATAAAGGCACAATTGGAGGAAAACCATGAGTAAAGTGCTTACTATCGGTGAAGCCATGGGCTTGCTGATTGCTGAAGAAATGGGACCGCTGGAAGAAGTGGAACATTTCTCCCGCCACGTCTGCGGGGCAGAACTGAATTACGCCGTCGGTATGGCCCGGCTGGGCAATGATGTATCGTATATTTCCAAGGTCGGCGTCGACCCTTTTGGGAAGTGCATCTGCAACTTCCTCAAGGCCAATGATATCCATGACGATTATGTCTGGACCGATGACGACCATATGACGGGCTTCCAGATGAAGGAAAAGGTCCTGGAAGGGGACCCGACGGTCGCCAATATCCGCAAGCATACGGCCTTTTCCCACTTCCAGCCGGCAGACCTCGCCGGCATCGACTGGACCGGCGTCGACCATCTGCACGTCACGGGGATTCCCCTGGCCCTGTCGGAATCGTGCCGGGAAACGATTTATACGCTGATGATGCGGGCTCACGGTAAGGGCGTGCGTATTTCCTTTGACCCCAACCTGCGGCCCATGCTCTGGAAATCCCAGGAAATCATGGCCCGTGTCATCAACGACGCCGCCCAGTATGCCGATATCGTCATGCCTGGCCTCAATGAAGGCCGGATCCTGACGGGAATGGACAATGAAAGAGATATCGCCGGCTATTATTTGCAGCGCGGCGTTCAGACTGTCGTCATCAAAATGGGCGGCAGCCATGGGACCTATATCCGCACGGCCGATGACCAGGAATACCGCGTGCCGAGCTATCACGTCGACCACATCGTCGATACTGTCGGCGCCGGTGACGGCTTTGCCGTCGGTTTCACCAGTGCCATCCTCGATGGACTGAGCTTGGAAGATGCTGCCCGCCGGGGTGCTGCCATCGGGGCCATGGCCATCCAGGTCGCCGGTGATAACGAAGGATTGCCGACGCGGGAACAACTGGCGGTATTCCAACAGAACGCATAATATTGGTTGTGGGATCCCACAAACGGGCCGCCCTTTGGGACGGCCCCTACGTGCGGTCCTATG
>NZ_APHY01000116.1 GCF_000417505.1 Megasphaera sp. NM10 | reverse complement strand
GTCASATTAACGCAGGTCGCAGGCCGCAGCGGTCCCATAGGACCGCACGTAGGGGCCGTCCCAAAGGGCGGCCCGTTTGTGGGAATCCCACAACCAATATTATGCGTTCTGTTGGAATACCGCCAGTTGTTCCCGCGTCGGCAATCCTTCGTTATCACCGGCGACCTGGATGGCCATGGCCCCGATGGCAGCGCCCCGGCGGGCAGCATCTTCCAGGCTCAGTCCATCGAGGATGGCACTGGTGAAACCGACGGCAAAGCCGTCACCGGCGCCGACAGTATCGACGATGTGGTCGACGTGATAGCTCGGCACGCGGTATTCCTGGTCATCGGCCGTGCGGATATAGGTCCCATGGCTGCCGCCCATTTTGATGACGACGGTCTGGACGCCGCGCTGCAAATAATAACCGGCGATATCTTTTTCATTATCCATTCCCGTCAGGATCCGGCCTTCATTGAGACCAGGCATGACGATGTCGGCATACTGGGCGGCGTCGTTGATGACACGGGCCATGATTTCCTGGGACTTCCAGAGCATGGGCCGCAGGTTGGGGTCAAAGGAAATGCGCACGCCCTTACCGTGAGCCCGCATCATCAGCGTATAAATCGTTTCCCGGCACGATTCCGACAGGGCCAGAGGAATCCCCGTGACGTGCAGGTGGTCGACGCCGGTCCAATCGATACCGGAGAGGTCCGCCGGTCGGAAGTGGGAAAAGGCCGTGTGTTTGCGGATATTGGCTACCGTCGGATCCCCTTCCAGGACCTTTTCTTTCATCTGGAACCCCGTCATATGGTCATCATCGGTCCAGACATAGTCATCGTGGATGCCATTGGCCTTGAGGAAGTTGCAGATGCACTTCCCGAAGGGGTCGACGCCGACCTTGGAAATATACGACACATCATTGCCCAGCCGGGCCATGCCGACGGCGTAATTCAGTTCCGCCCCGCAGACATGGCGGGAAAAATGTTCCACTTCTTCCAGCGGCCCCATTTCTTCAGCAATCAGCAAGCCCATGGCTTCACCGATAGTAAGCACTTTACTCATGGTTTTCCTCCAATTGTGCCTTTATTTTGTCAATCATGTCTTCATAGGCGGCATCCGTCAAATAGACGCGGTCCGGATTCATGGCAAAGGTACTGTTCCATTCAAAATCATCTTTGTATTTCGGSACTAAGTGAACGTGGAGATGATCTGA
>NZ_APHY01000115.1 GCF_000417505.1 Megasphaera sp. NM10 | reverse complement strand
ATCAGAATGGGCTGTGATTGCATCTCACAACGGGCCGCACAAGGCTCCCTTTATAGGGGAGCTGGCCGCCAAAGGCGGTCTGAGAGGTTAAAGGTCGGCCCCTACGCACAGGGCCGCTGGCCGTGTATTTATTTTGCAGCCTGCATTCATTTCCATCGCTTGTATGCGATTTCGTAGGGGACGGCTAAAAGTCGTCCCGCGTGAATCCTGTGCACAGCCGGAATTTATGACGAGTGGCGCTCGGTCGTAATACAATCATGCGTCTGTCGCGGCGCAGCCGCATCTGAATCCGAGGAAAAGCCGTGGTTCGTGGCTCGTAAAAGCCTGCCATTATATCAGAATGGGCTGTGATTGCATCTCACAACGGGCCGCACAAGGCTCCCTTTATAGGGGAGCTGGCCGCCAAAGGCGGTCTGAGAGGTTAAAGGTCGGCCCCTACGCACAGGGCCGCTGGCCGTGTATTTATTTTGCAGCCTGCATTCATTTCCATCGCTTGTATGCGATTTCGTAGGGGACGGCTAAAAGTCGTCCCGCGTGAATCCTGTGCACAGCCGGAATTTATGACGTACGGCACACGGTTGTAATACAATCATGTGTCTGTCGCGGCGCAGCCGCATCTGAATCCGAAGAAAGCAAAACGGCGTTATCCGATAAAGACAGCGCCGTCATAAATGGTTACCTCTTATTTCAAATGATATTCACGCAACAATTGTTCCTGGTATTCATCATCCCGCAATACGCGGTCAACATCTTCTTTCCTGCCTTCCTGTATCAGTTTCTGGAGCAAAGTGCCTAAAGCCTTTCTCCCCGCTTTATCGCCGATTTTCCTGCCGCGTAATTCTCCACGCCGTTCAATGCCTTCGCTCAAGTTACACATTTCTGCCACTCCCTTCTCTAAGTGTATATAGGCCTAACGGCCGCTGGTCGTAGGTCGCAGGCCGTCGGTCGCATTGGATTCATATGCCGCTACGCGGCGATAAATTCAGAATAACGACATCACCATTTTCATTCATCGTAAGTCTTTTGCCCTTCATCGCCTGTACGCGATTTCGTAGGGGACGCCCAAAGCGCCCTATCGAGTGCCGACCCCAGGAGGCATAAAACGGTTTCCAGAAAGGACAGCAGCGGCGGGCGTCCCGCCGTGAATCTCGTACACAGCCGGAATTCATGAAAGACGGCACATGGTCGTAATCAAATCATAAGTTTTTTTTGTGGCGAAGCCACATCCGAGTCCGAGGAAAGATAGTTGTTCATAAAAACCTGCCATTATACAAGAATAGGTATGGTTAAATATCCCAGCGGGCCGCCCGATGGGACGTCCCCTACGCACAAGGCCAATGGCCGTGCATTTTTTATGGTCCACAGGACCGTAGCGAACTGCCATCTGCGGTCTGCGAACTGCGTTCTCTATATAGCGTTGGGCAATATCCTGCAAATCACAATCCTTGAATTCTTCCGTGCAGGTCTTCAGGATATGGGCCATGATGCCCCGTTCTGAAAGGACCCGCTTGCACGCCTCGTCATACGCTTTTTTCTGCGCTTTGGCCTGTTGTGCCGAATCGGACATGACGTCACACCTCCAGATTCACTTTTATTGTATAATAATCGTTCCCGCTCCGCAACAGAGCGGCTCATGATTCCATCATACACCACAAAACAGGGCCAAAGAGAAATTCTAATCATTTTTTAATCGAATTTCCGAAAACTTAAGAAACCGTTAATGTAGATTAGGGCCTATCGGCCCCGCCGGTCGCAGTTGGCAGTTCGCAGGCCGCCTCGGACTCAGATGTCGCTGCGCGGCAACAGATTCAGAGTAACGACATCGCCTCGAGTGACCCTCAGCTCGTGAAAAAATAGTGGCTCGTTGTTCGTGGCTCGTAAAAACCTGCCATTATATCAGAATGGGCTGTGATTGCATCTCACAACGGGCCGCACAAGGCTCCCTTTATAGGGGAGCTGGCCGCCAAAGGCGGTCTGAGAGGTTAAAGGTCGGCCCCTACGCACAGGGCCGCTGGCCGTGTATTTATTTTGCAGCCTGCATTCATTTCCATCGCTTGTATGCGATTYCG
>NZ_APHY01000114.1 GCF_000417505.1 Megasphaera sp. NM10 | reverse complement strand
TCAGAACGAGGATGCAGTCTTCAAGATTTTCTACCTMMGCATCCAAAGAGCTCTATAAAAAATGGAAGGGTCGTCACGTCGCAAACTGGGCGATGGTCCGGAACCAGCTGCTCATGGACGACAGGATGTCTCAGCTTATGCAGCAATACGATGTTGCTTATTGAATCGATTTACACAAAACTCTTGACACACCCAAAGATAATGAAAAAAGAATCACAGAATTCTCCTACTCACACAGGAAATACTTTAGCTATTGCCACATATATTTTAGGTAAGGTCATTCTTCTCACAGCGAGAAGGCTTATCCAAGTAAAAAGAAGATTAACATATAGCCTGCCATATGGACAAGTACTATGCAAATGGTCATCACTTGCTCATTTTGACGCTGAGTTTCCCCGTCCTAAAAGCCACTCTGCTGGTGCTGCGCAATGAGCTGCATCCAGTGTTTCATTCTCATTTCGTGTGTAATTTTTTGAGTATCCAAAAGCATCCTCCTTACTGAATAGGATAAATTAGAGTTTTTAGACAAAATGGGAGAAATTCTAATTTGTCTAATTTATCCTGTTTGATGAGCCTATTGTCTCATAAACAGCCAGGAGATTAAATCCACCGATTTATTTTCCGCTTACACTCCAAGTCCAGAATGAATGTTTTTCTCCATTATAACAGCTTTTCAATAATAATCAAAAACAGAAAAGATTCGACTTATGAAAAGTCGAACCTTTATAACAAATGCCATTATGAACTTGAAAAAAGATTATTTTCCAGGCAGACAGCCAGCCATATCTTTCTGATATCCTGTCGGATTTTTAAAACAAGAATCCATGGCTTGTGCAATGCTGTAGGCCAAATAGACGGGCACAGCATTACCAATCTGTTTATATGCCTGTGTTCGAGAACCTCTTTCACTGCTTCCTTCAAAATAGTAATTGTCGGGAAAAGTCTGAATTCTTGCTGCCTCTCGCGGTGTCAGTGAACGGTTTTGTCGGATGTCAGGATGAATATAGTAATGCCCGTCCTTCGAAAGATGGGCCACCACCGTATGCGCAAAAGGCAAATCTCCGGCAACAACTTTAAATCTATCCAAAAATGCAGTAATATTTTTATGGGATCGCAAATCATCCGGCAATTCATCATAACTGAGCCGCTCATGAGATTCATTCCATTTCTGGACAGCAATGCGGTAAATCTTCAAATCCTGCTCATTATTGGGGCGGGAATAATGCTGTGTAACCGGCTCCATCTGGTATTCCTTTATTTTTACTTTAAAAAGATAGGAACTGGCGTGATTTTTGGTTGGCACTGGTTCTGGAATACCTTCACCAGAATGAATAAACGGCAAATCATCCAGAATGTCATGCACCTTGTACTCACTTGTATCCGTTTTGGGTATCAGGGGATAAAATCCAGTTTCACCATTTAACTTTCCAATCAAAATGATTCTTTTTCTGTTTTGCAATACGCCATAATCATGAGCGTTCAGTATTCTGTACTCAGTTGTATAGCCATATTTCTTAAATAGTCTGCGCATCTTGTCAAAATGGCGTTCTCCACTTTTTTCCTTAGCTGACAGCAATCCCATAACATTTTCAAATACGAAATACTGAGGCTGAAACTCTCTCAAAAATTCTGCATAAAGCTTGTAAAGATAGTTTCTTGCATCACCCACCATGTGATCATGGCTTCTGGACCTGCCTGCAATAGAATATGCTTGGCAGGGTGGCCCGCCAATTATCAAATCGAGTTTTTCTCCCTGCAGTCGATTATGGACAACAGCAAAAATTTTCTGGATGTTTTTCTGGGAAATGGTGTATTGCAAAACAGAATCCAATTCCTCATCAGGAATCTGCTCATAAAAGCTTTTGCGGGTAATTTCTCCTTTCAGGTAAGAATTATACACAGATAGCATATTGTGTTCTTTCAACCAGTAATATGCAACTCTGGTCCTTAGAGTATTGCAAGCTGCCCGGTCCATTTCCACATGGGCAACCGGATCAAATCCCGCCATTTTAAAACCTTCAGACAATCCGCCTGCACCCGCAAAAAGGTCCAGATATCTGGTCATTGCAATACCCTCCTTTCCACCATACTTAAATATTGATTATATCAAAAAAAATGCATCTAGTAAATATAATTCGTAACAATTGAACAAATTTCTGTTAAAGGAGTTTCGCTGATGGACAAAATTTCAAAAGAAAAAAAGAAGCAAAAACATGTCAAAAATAAAATCCCATGATACATCCATCGA
>NZ_APHY01000113.1 GCF_000417505.1 Megasphaera sp. NM10 | reverse complement strand
TCAGTGAAAAAGAGTGCTTGAATAACCATATACATAGCAAAGGCACACGTTTTTTGCCGACTGGATGGCCGGTCTGTTTCGTGTACCTTTTTTACGTTTAGCTAAAAAAAGAGAATAGAACGATGAAATAGAATAAAAAAAAGAGAGCTGTCGCACAAAGCCGAAATGGCTTAATGCGACAGCCCCTTTTAAGTGGTTAGTGGCTAGCAGTTAGGGGTTAGCGGATGGGTTTTAAATTTAAAAACCATCTGCTACAAACTATAAACTCCGTACTACAAACTAGTATCGTCCTCCCGATGTTTTGGGCGTGGTTCCCGTTCATCTGTCAATCCGGCAATGTAATCGAGTGAGGTGTGGTACAGCCTTGCCAGCTGGATCAACTTTTCTACGGGGATCTTCCGTTTCCCCAATTCATACATGCCGTATCCAACTTGTGAACACTTCAAGATTTTTGCCACGTCGGCCTGAGAAAGCCTTGCTTCCAACCGAAGCGTCTTTAAGCGGCTGTAGTATTTCATGTCATCACCTGTTTTCATAGATCTAGGACTATAATAAGTACATTAGTAAATTCCTTGATTCTATTATAGTAAATATATAAAAAGACGGCAACGATTATTATGAATATAATCGTTGCCGTCTTTGCAATTTGACTTCCCCTCTATGAAATAATTAGCCGATTTCTACTAATTTCCAGATTCATGATGTTATTCGGTCCAAAGCCTTCTTGATGGCTTTAAT
>NZ_APHY01000112.1 GCF_000417505.1 Megasphaera sp. NM10 | reverse complement strand
GAAATGGGAATCCAAAATCTGCTTCAGGACGTCCTGTTACGTCTTCCGCGCTCTTGATGTCGTAGTTGTTGAGGATTTGCTGAGCAATCTGCTCGCCTGGGGTAGTTGGTGGAGTTTTACACTTTGCCATTCTGTTACCGTCCTTATCTTTGTTTACCCCAGTATGGGGCATAAAGTAGATTCATGCAATACCGATTTACACAAACTATTTTACACTCCCCGATAATTTTTCTTTTGTGTCATTGGCGTAATGATCTGTATAAAATAGGTTCGTCAAATATGACGAATCAATTTCTCTGGCCATTCGAACACCATTCCAGCCATCCGGGCCAGCTTGAAGTAGTGATTCATCAAATTTTTCCCCATACAAAGCACATTTACTTCCATTTTCTTTAATTAATTTTTGTTTGAGCTTATCCGATAAATTATTCCTTCCTTTAGTTTTTGCAATAGAATTTTGTTTTTTCGCTTCTTCCCAATTTCCAAATTTATACACAGCCATGCGACGTCCTTCTGAATCCTTCCCATTAAATGTATCTATAGGAATTCCTTTCTCTACAACATCTCGTTTTGCACGCGGTGCATGTTCATATCCAGCTTTTTTTAAATCTTCGGTGCTACAAGTTCCTGTATTCATTATTTTGTCAATAACAAAACGCGCTCGTTTACCGGTCGCATTTATCAGTTTGTCATAAAATTCTTTACTAATAATTTCACCACTCGGTAGTTTTACAGGTTTTTCTGCCATAATTAATTCCTCCGCAAGTTCTTACTTACATACAATGATTCGTATGTTATTGCTTCTTTACCATTTAATGTGTAAGCGGAAAATAAATCAGTGTATAGAAAAAGCCCCAGACTTATGCTATCCTTTTTTCATAAGTCTAGGGCTTTGATTCTATTTATTCTTTGCACTTTTCCTGGGGCTTTGTTGCCCAAGGCAGGTATTGATCCAAGGTTTCGGTATCTTTGAAGTTTGCTGTATTCGGCCTGA
>NZ_APHY01000111.1 GCF_000417505.1 Megasphaera sp. NM10 | reverse complement strand
TTCTACGCCGTCATTACAAACATCATTGGAAATCCAGAAGAGATTCTGAAGATTAACCGGCGACGCTGGGAAATTGAAGAGAATTTTCGGATCATGAAATCTGAATTCGAAGCCCGGCCTGTATTCGTTCGTCGGGAAGATCGTATTAAAGCGCACTTCCTGACCTGTTACATGAGCCTGTTAGTCTACCGATTGTTAGAGAAAAAATTAAATGAAAAATATACCTGCAACCAGATATTAAAGACCCTGAGTTGCATGACAATAACTCGACTAAGCAAAACCAACGGATATGTCCCTGCTTATAAAAGAACGGCATTGACCGATGAGTTGCATGAACTTTTCGGGTTCAGGACCGACTATGAATTCATGACTCAAGCGGCTATGCGAGCAACGATAAAGAACTCAAAAAAATTAAAATAACAGTGAAAAAAATATAGCACACATTAAAACCAAATAAAAAATGCTCACAGAGCGCACAACCACGCTCTTTGTGAGCATTTTTTATTTTCAAAAGTGTCAAACTCGGGATATAAAAAGACGGCAACGATTATTATGAATATAATCGTTGCCGTCTTTGCAATTTGACTTCCCCTCTATGAAATAATTAGCCGATTTCTACTAATTTTCCAGGATTCATGATGTTATTCGGGTCCAAAGCCTTCTTGATGGCTTTAATGACGTTAAGTTCCGCCTGCGGTGTGCAAAGGGCAAATTCTTCCAATTTCTTATAGCCAATGCCGTGTTCACCGGACATCTTGCCGCCCAGGGCATAGACGCGCGGGAAGAGGTCGCGATGGAAGGCCTTGATCTTCTGGAACCATTCTTCCGGCGACAAGCCTTTGGCATTCAGAGGCAGGACGTGGATGTTACCATCGCCGATGTGAGCAACCGTGACGCAGTAGAGGTCGTATTTTTCGCGCAGTTCCGGAATTTGTTTGGTGATTTCCGGAATCTTGTCCAAGGGGACGACGAAGTCTTCCGTCTGGAACATCTTGTCAACGTCGCGGGCGGCTTCGGCGAACTGCTTGCGCAGAGTCCAAATCCGTTTATCCGCTTCAAATTCGTCGATCGAGCCGTTGGCTTCCGCCAAGTCGCAGAGCTGTTCCATCTTGCGGTCCGAGTCGTCTTCGCTGAACGATTCGACCGTGACGATGACGTAATCACAGCCTTCGTCGACATGAGGCATTTTCATGTCCAGGAATTTGCAGGTCATGCGCAGGGCTTCATTGTCCATAAATTCGATGCTCGTCGGGTCGATGCCGGCTTTGAGGATCTTATTGGGCAGGGCAAAGGCTTCTTCATCGGTCTTGAAAACGCAGACCATATTGAAGGCATACGGCGGCATGGGACGGAGTTTGACCGTGACTTCCGTAATGATGCCCAGCGTGCCTTCGGAACCGGCAAAGAGCTGTTCCAGGCAGAGGCCGGTAGAACTCTTCTTGAGGCGGGCACCGGCGTCGAGGATGTCCCCTGTCGGCGTAACGACTTTCAGGCTGTAGATCTGATGGCGCGTCGTGCCGTATTTAACGGCTTTATTGCCGCCGGCATTGTTGGCGACGTTGCCGCCGATCATGCTGCTGTCGGCACTGGACGGGTCCCCGGCATAGAGGAGGCCGTGTTTGGCAGCTTCACGCTGCAAGTCCCCAGTGATGACGCCAGTCTGGCAGACGGCATACATATTGTCGGCATCGAATTTGAGGATCTGATTCATCCGTTCCAATTCGACGACCATGCCGTGATAAACAGGAATAGCACCACAGGCAACACCGGAACCAGCCGAGCGCGGCGTAATCGGAACGAGGTACTTATTGGCCAATTTGACGATAGCGGCCACTTCTTCCGTCGAGCCCGGGAAGACGACGACTTCCGGTTTATGGAAATAATGGGAGTTCCCTTCTTCGTCTGTCTGGTATCTTTCCAAATAATCTTCGTCCGTCTTGACGTATTTATCACCGACGACCTGACGTAATTCTGCTAATAATTCTGGCGTAACCGGGTTGAACTGTGTTGCCATATATAAACGCTTCCCTTCTATCGGAATCTTTCCGTATTCTTTATGGATATAATAAAAGTCCGCTCCGCGTGGGAGTTGAGCATAGTATACCACGTACAGGAAACTTGTAAAGCCCGTTTTCTTGATATTTTTAAAAATTTCATCAAGAAAACGGGCTTTTTAAAACCGCACATTGGGATGGATACGTAAAGTTTTACGTTTTACGCTATTCTGGTCCTAAAGTTTATCCCAGTTTCGCCAGAAGACTCCTTTCTCTTAGGTAGGGCATCAATAACGATGAATTTCGCAGGTTCGATGCCTGCGAAATCCCCCCTATGTCTTTTCCGTCTTAGCCTTTTCACCTAGGCTAGGGTATAATGGTAGATAACAGAGGAGGTGAATCCCAAATGTACTTGACGCAATCGAATGTCATCCGCGGCTTGTCGAAACAAGAGTATACGATGCTCCGGGAAATGTGCCAATATAGCAATAATTTGTATAACGTAGCGGTCTATACGATTCGACAGCATTACTTCGATACCCAGCAATTCTTGCAGTACGAAGAAAATTACCCCATCTGCAAGAAAAATGAAAACTATGGCTTGTTGCAGGCCGGTGTTGCCCAGCAGATATTGAAGATGGCCGACCGTAGTTTTCGTTCTTTTTTCAGTCTTCTGCATAAAGTCAAATCCGGTGACTATCGGTCGAAAGATGTCCGTCTGCCACACTATCGTGAAAAAGGGGGACGGTTCCCTCTCGTCTTATCGACGAATGCCATCAACATTAAAAAGGGCTTCCTGACGGTACCGATGAGCCGGGAATATGCGAAAACCCATAACGGCCATCGGATTCGGATTCCTGTTCCCGACAGGCTGAAGGAGAAGAAAATCAAGGAAGTCCGCATCTGTCCCATGTATGGCGGACGGTATTTCAAGATTCAGTATTGCTACCTAGAAGACTCGGAACCGGTGAAAACCTCGTCAGACCGTGTCCTGGCTATCGACTTGGGCCTGGACAATCTGGCCGCCTGCGTTACCAATACGGGGACGTCGTTCCTCATGGACGGTCGTAAACTCAAATCTATCAACCAGTATTGGAACAAACGCAAAGCCAGACTCCAAAGCATTGCCGCCAAACAGGGCCAGAAGACGACGAATCAGCTCTGTCAGTTAGCGAAGAAACGCCATTTCCGGATGCAGGACATCCTTCGCAAGACAGCCCGCTATATCCTCGATTTTTGCATCAGTCATCAGATAGGGATCCTTGTCTGCGGCTATAATTGCGATTTCAAACGAGGACTAAAGCTGA
>NZ_APHY01000110.1 GCF_000417505.1 Megasphaera sp. NM10 | reverse complement strand
AACGAATATCGCACCCAAGAGAGCTTCGACGTCTGATTAACCAATACGTAGATGATTACAACAACATACGGCCCCACGAGGCATTAGGCTACAAGGTTCCCAACGAGTTTTACTTTGCTTGCTTCGCTGCTTAGAATAATTCTGCTTACTGCCACTCTTAAAATTTTAGAACGTGGTCTTGACAAGGGGCCCATTATACAATACGGCAGTTTTCGACGGCTCCATTCTTTCTTCAATATTTCTTGATTGACTTCGGGTTTCATCGTCTGTCTATGTGCAGTGAATTGTTTCCGCGCATAGGCTTCCAGATTACCGCCATTCGCTATATAGGTGCGCATCCGGGCGATTTGTTCGGCTCCGATGGGACTCCATCCCATACACCGGGAACTCAGCCGGTCAGACAGCATATGGCTTACGTGTCCTTCCGTACTGCTAGCAGCATCTGGCTGGGTCAAGGCTTTATGGATACCCTCCCAGTTTGCCATGATGTACTGATAGCCGTCCCGGATGGCTTTTTCCCGTTGGGGACTCTTCCGCAGTTTTCGCTGTACTTCTTTCACGAAAGCTTCGCAGTCATTGGCTTTCAGTGCCTCATACAAGGCCGTACTTGTACCTTTGCCTGCAATCTTGCGGAGGTATTGACTGTCATGGTATCCATCGACCACATGAGTACTGTTCCATACGTACTCGGTCCCTGATTTAATCCATGCAGCAGCATCTCCTTTAATTACGACTTCTGGCATCTGTTCTGTCCCATATGTCTGTTGGATATACCGATTTACAGCTGGCCATAACTGAGACGGAGTTTCCCATCCAGAAAAAGTACGCCGTCCGAGGAGCTTTCGGCGTCCTTGGCAGACGGGCACTTTCGTTTCATAGACATTGATCAGCTTCATCTCTTTCGCATGACCTTTTTGCATCGCTACATGGTCCTCGTCGGCTTCCACATACACCTTATAAATCCCTGGTTTCGCTGCTGGCATCACCGCCGCCTGATTGGGAATCGTCCCTAATTTACGAATAGACTGTAAGACACTTTGCCCACTTAAACGGGCCGGGGTCGTAAGCGCAACGTACTTACGATAACTGACATCCGCAGAACGTGTGACTAAACGAGCTCGGCAAAATGGCTCAATATGCGTAGACTTATCCAATCCCAGCCATTCATCTAACAGGTAATGATAGGAAGAATTCGTCTTGTCCTGATAATATGTCCGGGTAAAGGTAACCTCTCCCCAAAGGGTCGTCAATGTCCGTGAGCGATGGGCTTTGACCTGATAGCGATGTTCCGGCTTGCTGGCGGCATAGATAGCTTCATCCGCTTGTTCCAAGATGGCTTTTAACACCTCACCTCCTGTTTGGTTCACCAATTGTTCCAACTTCTGACTCAACTGAACCAGGGATACTTCTTGGGATAAGATATTTTGAAGAGATTCATTAAAAAATGTACCCAAACATTGACAATTTGTTGTATACTAAACATGAGAAGGACTCCTTTCGTATTGGTTTGCTCTAAACTTATTATACAACAAGGAGCTCCTTCTCTTTTTATATTTTCTTTAATGTATTAAAGTTTTCCCACAATTATTTTACACCATTTTGTTTTTTGTAATACCTCGAAAATAAAAAGCCACAAACATGGAAAGCTCATAGCTTTTATCGCATATATTAATTCATATATATATATCAATACGATCTTTATCAGATACTACCTTCCCTTCAAGTATGCCAAGCAATTTAGGTTGGGGCGCTGAAAAACTATTAGTAAGCTGTCCCAAATCAGGATATCGTTCTATATTATTAGAACTTATTGCATATCGGTCCACAATTTGTGCAAGCGGAGTAAATGAATATTTCTGATCACCATTGGCATCAATAACGCTTTGATACATTAAACCCGATGTGAAAAGCCCTTGTATTGAAATGTTGTATGGAAGGTCTGTTTCAAAAATATGTTCCCCTAAAAATGCTAAATCATCTTCTAAAGTATTCGTTATTGTATGACAAATCCTATAATGGGCCTGTGAATTCAGACCAGTACTGAAAATTTTAAGAGTGCATGATATAGTATTAAGTAACGAAAATTGGAGGATGCTATCATGCCAAGAAAAAAGTACACTTCTGAATTTAAGACCAAGATTGTTCTGTCAATTCTGAAAGGCGACAAGGAATTCAATGTCATCTGTTCTGAAAACKGCCTGAC
>NZ_APHY01000109.1 GCF_000417505.1 Megasphaera sp. NM10 | reverse complement strand
AACGTCAAAATGGGACCAAAATCTGCTTCAGGACGTCCTGTACGTCTTCCGCGCTCTTGATGTCGTAGTTGTTGAGGATTTGCTGAGCAATCTGCTCGCCTGGGGTAGTTGGTGGAGTTTTACACTTTGCCATTCTGTTACCGTCCTTATCTTTGTTTACCCCAGTATGGGGCATAAAGTAGATTCATGCAATACCGATTTACACAAACTATTTTACACTCCCCAGAAATATACCCAGTAATAACCCCCATAGCCAAATACGATAGAAAATGGAGCAATTCTGCTGGCTGGTACATAACAGCAATAAGTCCAAACCCCAGATTACCGAAGCTCAATACTAGGAGAATGAGATATGAAAAAAAACACCGCCAAAAAAGCTTGACGTCGTCCATATAAAAGCCCCATAACGGCAATATATAAGAAATTAAAGTCAAAAGGCACAATTGGATTAACAGAACTTCCACCTTGAATCTGCATAAGCCACAACATCAGCAAGGCTCCGATAACATTTTCTGCATAAGGCATAATCCGTTCTTTTATCTTCTTATCTCGTTGTTCTTGTCTTTCTTTTTGTCGACGCTTTTCTTCGAAGAGAAGCGTATGAGTAACATCACGATACACATCAGCTATATTTTCTGCCAAACTGTGCCGAGCCTTCCAACCAATTTGTTTCCTAGCCTGTTCCGGATCAAGGATAGCCTGTGCAAAATGTCCCTGTTTATGGGAATCGATTTTAGGTTCTTTATGGGAGTGTAAAATAGTTTGTGTAAATCGGTATTGCATGAATCTACTTTATGCCCCATACTGGGGTAAACAAAGATAAGGACGGTAACAGAATGGCAAAGTGTAAAACTCCACCAACTACCCCAGGCGAGCAGATTGCTCAGCAAATCCTCAACAACTACGACATCAAGAGCGCGGAAGACGTACAGGACGTCCYGAAG
>NZ_APHY01000108.1 GCF_000417505.1 Megasphaera sp. NM10 | reverse complement strand
AAGCAAGCTTCTTCATCTCTTCTCGTTCGACTTGCATGTGTTAAGCACGCCGCCAGCGTTCGTCCTGAGCCAGGATCAAACTCTCCATGATATATGGAAGAGCGTTTGGCTCTTGTTTATTGATTGGTATTACTCATTGTTTGACGTTCTATAAATAGAACCTCGCACGTTGGCGTTCATTCAGTTCATTGTTCAGTTTTCAAAGGTCATCGTTGTCATCACCAGGTGGCGACGACTTGTTTATTTTAACAAACTCAGAAGAACTTGTCAAGGATTAATTTGAACTTTTTTAAATTCAAACTTCCTGCTGCGTCAGGGCCTTGCCCCGACAGCTCATTCAGTATACTACTGTGTAAAGGAATTGTCAAGGATTTTTTTAAAATCCTTGACGCAGGCCGCCGCGACATCACAGATGTCGCTGTAGGGGCCGGCCAAAGGGCGGCCCGTTGTGGGAATCCCGTGAAATGCTTTGTAGCGAAATCGCCGGTCGCAAAACCATGCCACATATACAGGCTAAGTATATCCCCCATTGTTCGCAGCGGGCTGCCTTTCAGGACAGCCCCTACGCACAAGGCCATGGGCCGTGAATGATTTGATGTGAATCCATAACATTAACATCGCCTGGCTGCGATTCCGTAGGGGACGCCCAAAGCCCTTTCCAGCCCGTCGGTTGCCGACCAATGGGAGGCGCAAGACGGTTGCTGGAACGGACAGCAGAGGCTGGGCGTCCCGTTGTGGGAATCCCGCGAAATGCGCTTTGTCGAAATCGTAATTCGCAGGCCGCAGTTCGCCGGTCGCAAAACCATGCTACATTGACTTGACAAGTATTTTCCCCATTATTCACAGCGGGTCGCCCAAGGCTCCCTTCATAGGGGAGCTGGCCGCCAAAGGCGGTCTGAGAGGTTAAAGGACGTCCCCTACGATGGCCCCGGTTGGGGCGTAAGCCGCCCCTGCGAAGAAGAGGGGGACCGCTTGCGGTGGAGGGGTTCTCCTCTACGAGCCGAGGGGTACTCGAGGCGATGTTGTCAGTCCGAGTCAGTCGCGGCGGGACGCCGCATCTGAATCGTCGTCGATGAACGATGAACGGCCTACGACGAACGACATCGCCAATGACGATGGGCTCCGGCCTGCGGCCTGCAAAAAAAGGGCTTGCCGCGTGTGCGGCAAGCCCTTTTTTATCCCTTAAAATTCCGCTTTCCAAATACCGTGGAGATTGCACGATTCGTATACGACGCCGGAGTCGACGGCTGCGAATACGGCTTTCGGTTCTTCACCGGGTTTGAGGAATTTGACTTCCAGTTTATCATCCGTTGCCAAGGCAATCCATTCGATGTGGTGTTCTTCCAACATCGGGTGGATGACAGAGCCGACAGTGACTTCCAGTTTATCGCCGACGCGTTTTACGACGGGGATGTGTTTTTCTTTAGCTGCATCAACGGAACCGACGGCAATGGGTTCAGCGCCTTCTACGCTGCCGCTGAGCAAAGCCAATACGTTTTTACCTTCGAGCTGATAGAATTTTACGTCTTTCATGATAACTCCTCCTATAACAAAAAATTCAAGTGCATATATAAGGATTATATATTATATGTCGTTCATAGGTGGTAATAAAATCTTTTGTACCTTTAATTGATATTGGTTCTTTGTTATGTGTATATCTTACATGATTTAGCCGTTTTTGTCAAGAAATAATCAACAAATAATTATTATTTATTCGTAAATCAAAAAAAAAGAAAAGAGCCTCACATGATGGGCGGAAGTTTCATGTGAGGTCCCTTTCTCTGGAGCGTTATCTTATATACTATTGTTCTATTATATGTACTTCTATATGTACTTCAGGAAGAAAGACGGTGAGCCGGCTTATCGGAGGATAGCGCCGGAAATGACCATCTGCTGTACCTGGTTGGTGCCTTCGTAAATCTGAGTGATCTTAGCATCGCGCATGTAGCGTTCAACCGGGTATTCACGAGTGAAGCCATAGCCGCCGAATACCTGGACAGCATCGGTGGTGACCTGCATAGCTACGTCAGAAGCGTATTTCTTAGCGATAGCTGCATCTACAGAGTAGGATTTAACGTCGGGCTGAGCCATTTTCCAAGCAGCCTGATAAACTGCGAGGCGGGCCGTTTCAATCTTGAGTTTCATGTCAGCCAGCATGAAGCTGATAGCCTGGAATTTAGCGATCGGTTTGCCGAACTGCGTACGTTCTTTAGCGTACTGAACAGCTGCATTATAAGCGCCTTCAGCAATGCCGAGAGCCTGTGCGCCAACGCCAACACGGCCGCCGTCGAGGGTCATCATAGCGATTTTGAAGCCTTCGCCTTCTTTGCCGAGGAGGTTTTCAGCCGGAACTTTTACGTTCTGGAATACGAGTTCACGCTGTACGGAAGCGCGGATACCCATTTTAACTTCTTCTTTGCCATAGGTAAAGCCTTCCATTCCTTTTTCCAGGATGAAAGCGCTCATGCCTTTAGCGCCTTTGGATTTGTCCGTCGAAGCGAATACGACGGTAACGTCAGCTTCGCCGCCGTTGGTGTTGAAAACTTTGGAGCCGTTCAAGGTGTAGCTGCCGTCTTCGTTTTTCGTAGCGACTGTGGAACCGTTCAAAGCGTCAGTACCAGCGTTCGGTTCGGTGAGGCCGAAAGCGCCGAGTTTCGTACCTTCTGCCAAGGGTTTCAAGTATTTGGCTTTCTGTTCCGGCGTACCGAATTTCCAGATTGGCCAGGAGCAGAGCATGGTGTGTACTTCGAAGCTGAGTGCGATGGACGGGTCAACTTTAGCGACTTCTTCGCAAGCGACAGCCAGGCTGAGGAAGTCAGCGCCTACGCCGCCGTTTTCTTCTTCCCAGGGGATGCCGAGAAGGCCGAGGGTACCCATTTTGTCGAGGATAGCGCGGTCAAAGACTTCCT
>NZ_APHY01000107.1 GCF_000417505.1 Megasphaera sp. NM10 | reverse complement strand
TCAGAGAAAGGCGCTTTCCCCAACGAGKMTGCAGTCTTCAAGATTTTCTACCTACGCATCCAAGAGCTCTATAAAAAATGGAAGGGTCGTCACGTCGCAAACTGGGCGATGGTCCGGAACCAGCTGCTCATGGACGACAGGATGTCTCAGCTTATGCAGCAATACGATGTTGCTTATTGAATCGATTTACACAAAACTCTTGACACACCCTTTTGCTATGGCATGCAAGTGGTCTTAGGAACTTACCGACTCGGTCGAAAGGGGTCCGTTAGTAGTAATAAGTTAAAACAAGCTAAATACCATTGGCAGTTATATCACCAAATTGAAGGGCATAGTCGACTACAAAGTTTGTATGAATTAGGCTGTTGGGCTTGGGTAAAAGGCACTAAGATTGGATTAAAAGAGAAAGAAGTTGATGAATGATATGAATATTGCTGTAGCTGGTACAGGGTATGTAGGTCTCTCTTTAGCGACGCTTTATCTCAGCATCACCACGTAACGGCGGTAGATATTGTCAAAGAAAAAGTAGATTTGATTAACCAAAGAAAATCGCCAATTCAAGATACGTATATAGAAAAATATTTAGCCGAAAAGAACTTAAATTTGACAGCGACTTTGGATGCTGAAAGTGCTTATACGAATGCAGATTTTATCATTGTTGCAACGCCTACAAATTATGATCCGCAGAAAAATTTTTTTGATACTTCCTCTGTAGAGGCAGTCATTAAACTGGTTATGAAATATAATCCTACAGCTGTTATGGTCATCAAATCGACGATTCCAGTCGGGTATACGAAAACAATCCGAAAAAAAATGGGGACAAAGAACATTATCTTTAGTCCAGAATTTTTGCGAGAAAGTAAGGCTCTTTACGATAATCTGTATCCTAGCCGCATTATCGTAGGTACTGATTTGCAGGATGAACGCTTAGTTAAAGCTGCACAAACTTTCGCTGCTTTGTTGCAGGAAGGTGCGATTAAAAAAGATATTCCTACCATACTTATGGGGATGACTGAAGCGGAAGCAGTAAAGTTGTTTGCAAATACCTATCTGGCCATGCGGGTTTCTTACTTTAATGAATTAGATACCTATGCAGAAATGAAAGGTTTGAAAACGCAGGAAATCATCGAAGGGGTTTGCTTAGATCCGAGAATTGGCGAGTTCTATAATAATCCATCTTTTGGATATGGTGGATATTGTTTGCCTAAAGATACAAAACAACTTTTAGCCAATTATGGTGATGTGCCAGAAAATCTTATTCGAGCTATCGTTGATTCTAATCGGACTCGAAAAGATTTCATTGCAGATCGGGTGCTTCAATTAGCTGGTTATTATCACTATGGAAGTACTTATGATCCGAATCAGGAACAATCGATGACCATTGGCGTATATCGCCTTACAATGAAATCAAATTCAGATAATTTTCGCCAGAGCTCTATTCAAGGTGTCATGAAACGTATTAAGGCCAAAGGTGCAAAAGTTATTATCTATGAACCCACATTGAAAAATGGCAGTACTTTCTTTGGCAGCCGAGTTATCAACAACTTGGATACATTTAAGAAAAATAGCCATGGCATCATTGCGAATCGGTATGACCATTGCTTGGATGATGTCAAAGAAAAAGTTTATACTCGGGATTTATTTGAAAGAGATTAGAGTTTTTCTTTTTATCCGTTCTGTTAGGAGAGAATCAAATGATTAAACAAATATATTCTTTAGTTTTATCTACTATTACAGCTGTTGCTGGTATCGATATGGCTAAAAAGTTTGATGCACGTTTACGCTTTCATCGTAGTTTAAATTTATCTTTTCCTAAAACATTGGCGGATAAAGTGTCTTATCTTGAATTGCACGGGGAAAATTCCTTAATAGTTACTTGTACTGATAAATATGATGTAAGAGAATATATTACAAGAAAAATGGGGGGGGGAGATAGTCTTTTAATTCCAGTAGTTGGAGGTCCATGGAATAGCGTAGAAGAAATTGACTTTGACAAATTGCCTAAGAGCTTCGTATTAAAAGCGACTCATGGATGTAAAATGAACTATTTTGTTCCTGATAAACAACGATTAGATATTCATCAATGCAAAAGAGAGATGAATCGATGGTTGAATACTACATATGGCACGTATTCGATGGAACCTCATTACACTAGAATTCCTCATCGAATTTATGCAGAAGCATATCTCCAAGAAATGAGTATGATCACAGACTATAAAATTCATTGTTTGAATGGCGTGCCACAATTTATCCTGACCGTAACAAATCGGATAGCTGATGGAGATAAAGCGATGAAGGCCACTTTAGATTTATTTGATTTGAATTGGAACCCTATATCAGGGCTTAGATCTTCAGGAAGCGAGGTTGCCGGAAATGGGAATATTCCCAAGCCGGCTAATCTTGATAAAATGATTGAAATTGCAAAAACTCTTTCATCAGATTTTAAGTTTGTCAGAGTGGATTTATATGATATAAATAATAAAATTTTATTTGGTGAATTAACATTTTCCCCAGCGTGTTGCATTTTCCCATATTTTTTGGATAGCTTCAATAAGAAAATGGGGAAGTTGTTAACTTTGTAGTTGTATGTTAGTGAAGGAAAATAACATGATAAATGTTCAAGTGCTTGTCAGCTGTATGTATCAAGATAAAAATATTCTAAATGAATCTAATCTATTTCATGATGCGGTTGTTATTAATCAATGTGATTGTTCTGATGAGAAAGTATGCAATTTTAATAACAATATTATATGGGTAGATTCTCCTGAAAGAGGGTTATCCCGAAGCAGAAATAGGGCAATAGTATTATCATCAGCATATATTTGTATTATTTCTGATGATGATGAGTTGTTTGTTGATGATGTGCATACAAAAGTTGCTACTGTTTATGCGGAACATCAAGATGCAGATTTAATTATCTTCGATATAAAGAATCATAATAATAAATTAAAGCAGCAACTTCATTATTTATCAATCATTGAACTTTTTCACGTTTCTTCTGTATGCATAACTTTTAAGAGGAACAGTATACTTCGTAAGGGGATAATATTTGATATAAATATGGGATCTGGGACTGGTAATGGGGGTGGAGAAGAAGTTGATTTCCTTTTACGCTGCTACAAGAAAGGTTTAAAGATATTGTATTATCCGTTAGCCATTGCATCTCTGAAGGAAAGCAAATCTAAGTGGTTTTCAGGATATGATGAAAAATTTTTTTACCAAAGAGGTACTTCTACAAGGCATATGTTGGGATTGCCATTATCGATTCTTTATGCTTTTTATTATGCATATTCTCACAAGCATTTGTATGAAAAAAATATTTCTATATGGAAGGCTTTACGCCAAATGCTTAATGGAATAATTGATAATAAGATTAAATCTAATTTATAAGCCAAGTATCTGTTCATAATGTGGATATCCTCATATTACATAAGCTGCTTATTATCCATTAATATTGGATAAATGGATTCAATTACATGATATGTTTTCATTTGTAAAAATCACTAGGTTCCTATAATGGCCTGTTATTCTAGCCAGTTAATTTTTTAGATTGAATAGAATGCAGGAACGAGATATGCTAATTATCAATTACATATCCGGTATTGCTATATCAATGTATTATTTAATTCATTGTTGGAGGCATACTTAATACATGAAATTAATATTGGAGGCATAAATGTTTAGTCTAATCATTTATTGGGGAAACTGTATTTTTTCAATGCTATTAGCTAAGTTGGGTGTATTGATTAACCGGCAAAAGACAACTTTATTAGCGATAGTATCTTCAATTCCAATTTTTTTTATAACAGCAATTCGCTATGATGTGGGAACAGACTACTTCAGCTATCGGTCTATATTTGAGGCCATGCAGTATGCCGGACCAGATCGTTTCGAATGGTTATTTTATATTATGAATAGAATACTTGGCTTCTTTTCAAGTGATCCACAAATGGTCTTTGTAGGATCTGCATTGATATTTCTCATTTGTTCATATAAACAAATTTTTCTTGATTCGCCAAATCCTTCATTGAGTATTTTTTTACTTATGGGAAGTATGATTTATTTCACCTATTTAAATGCTTTGAGGCAGTTAACTGGATGTGCTATTTGTTTTTTAGCTCTTGGTTATGCCTATAAGAGGAAAGTAATACCTTTTGTAATTTTGATAATATTAGGTGCAGGATTTCATTCTATTTGTTGGTTATTTTTAATTACCTATTTTTTCACATTTATAAAAGTTAATATTAAAAAATCGATAATTTTAATTGCTCTTACAATTGTGTTTTCACAAGTCGTTGTAGGATTAGTTAATACTACACTTACTGATTCAATATATAGGAATTATATAATACATGATTCCGATATTGATAAACTAGTAACTTTTGTCCCTATAAACATCGCAGTGTGGCTTTTCAGTGTCATTTTTTATAATAAAGAAAATCCTAAATATAAATTATATCTTAATTGTCAGTTTGCCATGGTATTGTTAGCTATGTTTTATTGGCAAATTCCCTTGGTAACGAGAGTAATGTGGCTACTTTGGCTGCCTCAAACGGTTTTGATTCCTATGGCATTAGAGGGGATAAGTTCTAAGCTTTTACGAATATTTTTTATTGTTGCTATTGTTATTCTCTTTTTTGTATATTCTTCTTATTCAATAGCTGTTAATTTTTCACATAATGTGGTTCCTTACCAGACCTGATTTTTTGGTAAAGGAAAAACATTATCATTAGTTCAGGGGGGATTAATTCGAAATTTCCTTAATGCTACAGTTTTGATTTTTGCAAATTTAAAGTTAGCTGAGACGCATCACTTGATATATATGATTGACTTATATTATCATCTGTCTCTTTGGGAAATTACAATTATATTTATGAAATATCACTGAGAAATTAAGTGATTTAAAAAAATAAATTATTAGGCATACAGTCAAATTGAAATATAAACGACTTGTAATATAACGAAAAACTTATTGAAAATTCATTAAACTATAATGACAGATATTAATGAGGTGGATTAGAGTGATTCCAAAAATTATCCATTATTGTTGGTTTGGTAGAAAAGAAAAGCCAGATAGCGTAAAACAGTGCATAAAATCCTGGGAGAAGTATTGCCCAGATTATGAAATTAAAGAATGGAATGAATACAATTTCGATATTTATGCCAATGATTATTGCAAGGAAGCCTATGCAGCAAAATGGTGGGCTTTTGTGGCCGACTATGCTAGGCTTCTTGTCCTCTATAAATATGGCGGTATCTATATGGATACCGATGTGGAAGTAATACAACCATTTGATCCATTGCTGAATCACAATGGTTTTCTGTGCTTTGAAAATGACAAAAATGTGTCTATAGGAACATTTGGGGTAACAGTACAGTCGCCGCTGGTTTGTGATTTCCTTAAATCGTATAAAAATAGACATTTTAAAAGAGCTGATGGGACTTATGATATTACAACAAATTTAAAAATCATTACGCAGATATTGGTAGAACAATACGGAATTCGACTTAATGGAAAAGAGCAAGTACTCTTGGGGGATGTATTGGTACTTCCTATGGAAGCCTTTATTGCGAAGTCTTATTTAACAGGCTGGATTATGAAAGATGAAAGAACCTATGCTATTCACCATTATTCAGCTACTTGGCGTGATATGGAGAGCCAGAAACGGGCAGAAATACAGTCTGGTTATGTCAGAAAATATATGCGAATGTGTGAGAAACCATTAGCGCGGATTGCTATGTATCGCACAGTATTTGATTTATATGGAATAAAAGGGTTTGTTAGCAAGGTTTTTCATCATATTATGCATTAAAAATGTATTTAAGGGGGAGGATACAGTGAGAAAGATAAAAGCATGTGCGTAGTATAATGAATGACTCGATAAAAATTTGGAACATCTAAACTAATTTCTAGATAGAATAGAATTATAACTTGTAAAATATATATTTCTATGCAGTTTAAGTCTAATGCTTGTTGGTGTAATGTATAATGGGCCTGTGAATTCAGACCAGTACTGAAAATTTTAAGAGTGCATGATATAGTATTAAGTAACGAAAATTGGAGGATGCTATCATGCCAAGAAAAAAGTACACTTCTGAATTTAAGACCAAGATTGTTCTGTCAATTCTTCAAGGCGACAAGGAATTCAATGTCATCTGTTCTGAAAACGGCCTGAACCCAAACATGGTCAMTGAAATGGAAG
>NZ_APHY01000106.1 GCF_000417505.1 Megasphaera sp. NM10 | reverse complement strand
TYGGCAGTSTCAGGAACCCATTCTTGATGTTGATAGCGTTCGTCGACAAGAGAGATGGAACCATCCCCCTTTTTCATCGATAGTGCGGCAGGCGGACATCTTTCGACTGATAGTCACCTACCTTGACTTTCTGCAAAAGCCCGAAAAAGGACCGAAAACTGCGGTCGGCTATTTTCAATATCTGCTGGGCTACACCGGCCTGCAACAAGCCATAGTTTTCATTTTCCTTGCAAATGGGGTAACTTTCTTCGTACCGCAAGAATTGATGGGTATCGAAGTAATGCTGCCGAATCGTATAGACCCCTACATTGTACAGGTTATTGCTGTATTGGCACATCTCCCGGAGCATCGTATAGTCTTGTTTCGCCAAGCCACGGATGACATTCGATTGCGTCAAGTACATCTGGGATTCACCTCCTCTGTCATCTTTCATTATACCCTAGCCGAGGTGAAAAGGCTAAGACAGAAAAGACATAGGGTGGATTTTGCAGGCATCGAACCTGCGAAATCCATTGCCATTCATCCCCTACCTAAGAGGAAGGAGTCTTCTGGCAAAACTGGGATAAAGAGGTTACTTCAATATCTTGTTATTGTAGCGCCGGATGTAGACGATATATTGCCCTTTCGCGTCTTTCTGGCCGTCAAAGGCGACAGTGATCGACACGTCATCCTGGGTCCATTCGACTTCTTTATCACTCTGTTTGACTGGGAAGTTTTCCATATTGGAATAAATCGTCGCTACCAGGCGGGAATAAATGCTCTTGGCTGTCGCCTTGTCAGTCGTCTTAAAGTAATTATCGAAAGCCAGGACCTTGCCCTTGGCCGACGTATCGGCCGAGAAGATTTCGATGCCTTCCGTAACGGATACGTTCTTGACGACCGACGTCCGTTCAGCCCGTTCCGTAAAGGATACCGTGCTGCCGTAGAAAGTCCAGTCGGGCAGGATGGAGAAATTGGCATCGAAATCAGCCCGGGGCATACCGAGATAGACCGTCTGATACGCCGTAAGCGGGCTTTCGGCGATTTCATCGACAGACTGGTTGTAGTCAAAAGCACCGGCCGGGGTCGCCAATGCCGCCCATAACAGGGTTGCTGCCATTAATTTTTTACAGGTCATGAGAATTCCTCCTTTACAGGAATGGCGTCAAGATCAAGCTGAACAAGGCGAAGACCAGACGCTGCAAGGGAATGAGGATATACGTGAAAAAAGGCGTCATCATCAGGGCGATGAGGATGAGGAAGCTGTAGCGTTCGAGGCTGGCCAGCTTATAGTTCCACGACGTCGGCAGGAAACACATGAGGACCCGCGAGCCGTCGAGAGGCGGCAAGGGAATCATGTTGAAGATGGCAAAGTTGACGTTGTACAAGACGATGAGGTGAAGGACCATGGGCAGGGCCGTCGTCGTAAAGAGATGGAGCTTGACAAAGATGACTTCAATGACCAAGGCGACGAAAGCCGTGATCAGGTTGGACACGGGACCAGCCAGGGATACACAGATTTCCCCTTTCCGCCAGTTCCGGAAATTGCCGACTTGGATCGTAACCGGCTTGGCCCAGCCGAACTGGGCGACGAGCAGCATGATCAGGCCGACCGGGTCGATATGAGCCACGGGGTTCAACGTAAGGCGCCCCATCAGACGCGGCGTATCATCGCCCATCCAGTCTGCCACCTGGGCATGGGCGTATTCATGGATGACCATGGCGATGAGCAGGCCGGGAATCCCGGCAATAATAGAAAGTATATTAAAATCGAACATAGAATTCTCCTTTCGTTAATATTTCTATTATACGGTATCTAGGAGAAGATAACAAGATGTGGCTAGGGGCGTAGGGATTAGGGGCTAGGGGCTAGGGGTCAGGGGTTAGCCGCTGACTGCTGAGTGCTAAAAAAAG
>NZ_APHY01000105.1 GCF_000417505.1 Megasphaera sp. NM10 | reverse complement strand
ATACAAGCGATGGAAATGAATGCAGGCTGCAAAATAAATACACGGCCAGCGGCCCTGTGCGTAGGGGCCGACCTTTAACCTCTCAGACCGCCTTTGGCGGCCAGCTCCCCTATAAAGGGAGCCTTGTGCGGCCCGTTGTGAGATGCAATCACAGCCCATTCTGATATAATGGCAGGCTTTTACGAGCCACGAACCACGAACAACGAGCCACTATTTTTTCGCGAGCCGAGGGTCACTCGAGGCGATGTCGTTACTCTGAATCTGTTGCCGCGCAGCGGCATCTGAGTCCGAGGCGGCCTGCGAACTGCCAATTGCGACCGGCGGGGCCGATAGGCCCTAATCTACATTAACGGTTCCTTAAAAATTTTGGATTTAATTCAAAAACGATTAGAAAACGATTAAGTTTTTCAGAACCATCCTTTTTCTGGTGTATTATGGAGCTATCTAGTTCTTCATGTTATAATAAAGAAAGGAATGGTGAATCTGTTGAAAAGACAACTGACTGCCAACGAAATCCGCTATCGTACGTATTTCCCGGAGCTGACGGAAAAGAACTTCAATCCCATGAATGACGTCCTTTTTAAATTTATCTTTGGCCGGCCGGAACGCAAACTCATTACCATTGATTTTCTCAATGCCATCGCTGCCGAAGACCTGGGCCATCCGATTACGGACATCGTCTTTACGCCGACGGAAAACGTCCCGGACAGTCACGATGAAAAATTGACCCGTCTCGACGTGGCCTGCACCTTGGACACGGGTGAGCAAGTCGATATCGAAGTTCAGATTGTCAATCAGAAAAACATGCAACGCCGAACCATGTGCTATTGGGCGCGATTGTATTTGTTGTCGTTGCCGCCCGGTGGTGCCTATCAGGACTTGAAGCCCTGCATCACCATTAATCTGCTGCGTTTCAACCTGTTGCCGCAAGAAGACGCCCATTCCATGTGGAGTATTTACAACGCCGAAACGGGCGACCGCCTCAATAAGGATTTAGTATTCCATTTCCTGGAGATTCCGAAATATACGAAATCGCCGAAGAAGCGGATCCGTGATATGACGAAAATGGAACGCTGGCTGGCGTATTTTGCTAACCAGCTTAGTGATGACGAAAAGGGGGAACTGATTATGAGCGATGAAGCCATCCATAAAGCCGTAGATGCCGCCCGGACCTTCCTTCAGAATGACGCTGAACGCCTGGCTTACATCAACCGCGAACTCGCCATCCTTGATTATAACTCGGACCATCGCGATGCCTTTGAAGAGGGGGAAGCCAAGGGACGCGAAGAAGGACAAGCCATCGCTAATGAACGCTGGGGTACCTTGATGCAACGACTGTTGAATGAACAGCGCTATGACGATGCGAACAAAGCGGCTGTTGATGCTAATTTTCGTGAAAAACTTTTTAGGGAATATGGAATTTAGTTGGTGATGAAGAGAGGCTGTCTTAATGCGACAGCCTCTTTTGCTTTCCTCTGACTCAGATGCGGCTGCGCCGCAACAAACTCATGAAATAAACGCAGTTCGCAGGCGGCCGGTCGCAGGTCGCTACGGTCCTGCAGACCATAAAAAAATACACGGCCATTGGCCTTGTGCGTAGGGGACGCCCAGAGCCTTTCTGGCCCGTCAGGTACCGACCATCGGGAGGTGCAGGGCGGCTGCCAGAACGGACAGCCGCGTCGGGCGTCCCGTTGCGATATTCAATCATAGCATATTTGAGTATAATGGTGGGCTTTTACGAACTACGTGCTACGGCTTTTCCTCTGACTCAGATGCGGCGTTCCGCCGCGACAAACTCAAACTGACAACGACGTTTCGGGAAACCCTCAGCGCGTAGCGGGACGCCTTGGTCAGGACGTCCCCTACGGTATCGCATACAGGCGATGGGGAAAAAGGCGGATACAGATTATAAAAAAATACAAGGCCCCGGATGGGGCGATTTCACGAGCTGAGGGTCACTCGAGGCGATGTCGTTACTCTGAATCTGTTGCCGCGCAGCGGCATCTGACTCCGAGGCGGCCTGCGAACTGCCAACTGCGACCGGCGGGGCCGATAGGCCCCAACATTAAAAGAAAGGCAGGGCTGACTATTGATTTAATTAGTTTGAAATTTTTGGCATTTTCCGTAAAATTTGTAGATTAATAGCCCATATCGTGGTATAATAAGTATCGTTACGACGCACATTTGCCTGCCGTAGCTAAAGCCATAAAAGAAAGAGAATAGATTGGAGTGAAGTTTTATGGTAAAGTTTTCTGAAGAAGCAAAGAGTTTACACGCATCGGATATCCGTGAAATTTTGAAAGTAACAGAAAATCCGGAAATTATTTCCTTCGCCGGTGGCCTTCCTGCACCGGAACTTTTCCCGATTGACGAAATGATGAAGGTCGACGTGGAAATCTTGAAAAAAGAAGGTCGTCAGGCCGTGCAGTACAGCACGACGGAAGGTTATGTGCCCTTGCGTAAACAGATTGCTAAACGCATGAAAACATCTTTCCATACAGACTGCACTTATGAAGATATCATCATCACCGCTGGCTCCCAGCAGGGCCTTTCGCTCCTGGGCCAGCTCTTCCTCAACGAAGGCGACATCGTCCTCGTTGAAAGCCCGACCTACATGGGTGCTACGACGGCTTTTGCCGTTAACTTCCCGAATTTCGTCGAAGTTGAAACGGATGACAAGGGCATGGTTCCGGAAGCCCTGGAAGCAGCTCTCGAAAAATACGGGGACCGCGTCCGCCTGATGTACGTCATCCCGGAATTCCAGAACCCGACGGGCATCACCTGGCCCCTGGAACGCCGCAAAGCCATCATGGACATCATGAACAAACACGACATCCCCATCATTGAAGACGACCCGTATGGCGAACTCCGTTATGAAGGCGAATCGATGCCGACTTTGAAATCCATGGATACTCAGGGCAACGTCATCTTCCTCGGCTCCTTCTCCAAAATCTTTATGCCGGGCCTGCGTATCGGCTGGATGGTCGCCGCTCATGATATCCTGGAAAAGGCTGTCATGCTCAAACAGACCGTCGACTTACAGACGTCGTCCTTCGCACAGCGCCAGGCTTCGTACTACATCGACATGTACGACCTCGACGCCCATGTCAAACAGATCCGCGCCCTCTATGGCAAACGTCGTACCCTCATGTACGATTCCATGAAGAAATACTTCCCTGAAGGCGTTTCCTTCACCTATCCGGAAGGCGGCCTGTTCACGTGGGTTACCTTGCCGGAAGGCCTCGATGCCAAGGCAATGATGCCGGAAGTCATCGAAAAGAAAGTCGCTTACGTACCGGGCGGTGCTTTCTACCCGAACGGCGGCCATGCCAACCACTTCCGCCTGAACTATTCCAACATGCCGGAAGACCGCATCGTCGAAGGCATTAAACGTTTGGCTGAAGTTTTGAAAGAAAAAATCGGTAAATAATTAAATTTTAAGGAAACAAGGCGCTCTCTCGTGAGGGCGTCTTTTCTTTTGCAAATTTTTTTAAAAATTTTTTACAGTCATTCTTTAATTTTTTTTAAGCTGGATATTTACTATTATCAGTAATTCTCGTTATTTACATTTGGTTTATAAAGGTTGTACGAAACGCAACATATTTATAACGCAAACGTTTAATTGCATAAAAGTAATTTTGATGATACTATATACACATAGATAAACGCGTGATGTACATAACCTGAAGGAGTGATTGATATGCATTTTTCCGACTTAGCTATGAATTTGAAAGCCTCTGAAATCCGTGAACTCTTGAAACTGACGACCATGCCGGAAGTCATTTCCTTTGCTGGCGGCCTGCCGGCACCGGAACTCTTCCCGACGGAACAGCTGAAGAAAGTCGACGACGCCGTATTGACCAAAGAAGGCCGCGAAGCCTTGCAGTACGGCACGACAGAAGGTTACAACCCCCTGCGCAAACAGATTGCAGCCCGCATGAAACAGGCTTTCATGGTCGACTGCGATATCGATAACATCACTATTACGTCTGGGTCCCAGCAGGGCCTGTCCATGCTGGCCCAGATCTTCATTAACCCGGGCGACGTCATCCTCGTCGAAAGCCCGACCTACCTCGGCGCTATCAACGCATTCAAACTCTGTAAACCGGAATTCGTCGAAGTGCCGACGGACGATAAGGGCATCATCCCGGAAGAATTGGAAAAGATTCTGGAAAAATACGGCGACCGCGTCCGCATGATGTACGTCATCCCGGAATTCCAGAACCCGACGGGCATCACTTGGCCCGTAGAACGGCGCAAGGCTTTCATGGACCTCATCAACCAGTATGACTTCCCGGTCCTCGAAGACGACCCCTACGGCGAACTGCGCTATGACGGCGACAAGGTACCGTCCCTGAAATCGATGGATACGAAAGGAAATATCATTTTTCTCGGTTCTTTCTCGAAAATCCTTATGCCGGGCCTTCGTATTGCCTGGATGGTAGCCGACCCGGTCATCATCGATAAAGTCGTCAAGCTGAAACAGGCCGTCGACCTCCAGTCGTCGTCCTTCGGCCAGCGTCAGACCTCGTACTACATCGATATGTTCGACCTCGATGAACACGTCGCCAAGATCAAGGCCCTCTATAAGAAACGCCGCGACCTGATGTGCGAATCGATGAAGAAATACTTCCCTGAAGGCATCACCTTTACATACCCCGAAGGCGGCCTGTTCACGTGGGTAACGCTGCCGGAAGGCATGGACGCGAAAGAACTCATGCCGAAAGTCCTGGCTAAGAACGTTGCCTACGTGCCGGGCGGTCCCTTCTACCCCCACGGCGGCAATGCCAACCACTTCCGCCTGAACTACTCCAACATGCCGGAAGACCGCATCGTCGAAGGTATCAAACGCCTGGCCGACGTCTTGAAAGAAGAATTGGCAAAATAAGGCTAAAGATGATATGATATAAAGGAGCTGTCGCTTACGACAGCTCCTTTTTGAGCATTAAGTTTGTAGTTTGTAGTTTTTAGTGAATGGCTAAAAAATTTAAAACCAACTGCTACAAACTACAAACTCTATTCTATAAACTCAAATTTATCAGCAGTAAAGCTGAGTTGTTAGTCTTTCGTAGATGGGTTGATTATCTTGATGGAACTCGAATCTCTTTTGAAACAATATTTTGGCTATACGTCGTTCCGGCCGGGCCAGCATGAGGTCATCCAGACCCTTCTCGATGGCCGCGACTGCCTGGCCATCATGCCGACAGGGGCAGGGAAGTCGATATGCTTCCAGCTGCCGGCCCTGATGATGCCCGGCGTGACGTTGGTCATTTCGCCGCTCATTTCCCTCATGAAGGACCAGGTCGACAGCCTGGTCAACCAGGAGATACCGGCGACGTATATCAACAGCCAGTGTACTTTTGAAGAGGCCAAGGCCCGCTTCGCCGCCATCCGCGCCGGCCGGGTCAAACTGGTCTATATTTCGCCGGAACGCCTGGAAAACGAATTCTTTACGTCCTTCATGCAGAGTTTGCCCATTTCCATGTTCATCATCGACGAAGCACACTGCGTATCCCAGTGGGGCCATGATTTCCGGCCCAGCTACTGCGCCATCAAGGACTGGATCGCGGCCCTGCCCGAGCGGCCTGTCGTCGGGGCCTTCACGGCGACGGCGACGGAAAAGGTCAAAGAGGACATGATGAACCTCCTGGGCCTGGAAAAGGAACGCATCTTCATCGGCGGCTTCGACCGGCCGAATCTGTATTTCCGCGTCGTCCGGATGAACCGCAAGCTCGACTTCGCCTTGTCCTACGTCCAGCAGCATAGGGAAGACAGCGGCATCATCTATGCGGCGACGCGCAAGGAAGTGGACCGCGTCTATGAAGAGCTGACGCGGCGGGGCATCCGGGCCGGCCGCTATCATGCCGGCCTCAACGACGACATGCGCCGGACCATGCAGGACGCCTTTACGTATGACCGGCTCCAGGTCATCGTCGCTACCAACGCTTTCGGCATGGGCATCGACAAGAGCAACGTCCGCTACGTCATCCATTACCAGATGCCCAAGAACATTGAAAGCTACTACCAGGAAGCGGGCCGGGCCGGCCGCGATGGTGCGCCGGGGGAATGTATCCTCCTCTTCAGCCGCCAGGACATCATGATCCAGAAGTTCCTCATCGAACAGTCCGTCCACGATCCGCAGCAGCAGGCCGTCGAATTCCGCCTGCTCAACGCCATGGTCCGTTACTGCGAAGGCAATCACTGCCTGCGCCATTATATCCTGACCTATTTCGGCGAACATCCATCGTGGCAGCGCTGCGAGAAATGCGGCAACTGCGACCAGGAAACGGTCGAAGAAGACATGACCGAACAGGTCCGCAGCATCTGCCTCTGCGTCGACGAATTGAAAGGGCGCTTCGGCATGACCATGGTCTGCGACATCCTCAAGGGAAGCCAGAACGCCAAGGTCCGCCGCTATGGCTTTGAACATAATTCGGCCTTCGGCATGCTCGGCGATTTCACTTTGTCCGAAGTCCGCGACATGGTCCGCCAGTGCATCGACGACGGCTATCTCGACCAGTCCGATGGGAAATATCCCGTCGTCTCCCTGACGGCCGACGGACGGCAGGCCCTCAGCGGCCATCAGCGCATCGTCCAGCAGAAAGTCGTTTCAGCTGAACCCGTGCCGGAACTGCCCAAGCGCCAGCAGAAGCGCCGCGCCGGGGCCATCGACGAAGACGCCTTGCGGCCCCTGTTCGATACCTTGCGGGCAGTCCGCCTGGAACTGGCCAAGGACGAGCATATTCCGCCGTTCGTCATCTTTTCCGATGCCACGTTGTGGGATATGGCCGCTCTCAAGCCGGACAGTCTGGAAGCCATGAGCGACATCAAGGGCGTAGGCAGCTTCAAGCTCCATAAATATGGCCGCCAGTTCGTCAGCGCCATCCAGTCTTATATTGATAACCATTGATTTTGAGGTGACATACATGAGCATTGCCGATACACAGTATCTGAATATCGTCGAAAATATCCTCGACCACGGCTATTTCGACAACAACCGCACGGGCGTGCGGACCTATAAACTGCCCCACCAGATCATGCAGTTCGATTTGGAAAAAGAATTCCCCATCTTGACGACGAAGTTCGTCTCCTTCAAGACAGCTGTCAAAGAAATCCTCTGGATCTGGCAGCTCCAGAGCAACGACGTGCGGGAACTGCAGAAGATGAACTGCCACGTCTGGGACGAATGGATGCGGCCCGACGGCACCATTGGCAAGGCCTATGGCTATCAGATCCGCAAGTACAAACAGGTCGACAAGCTCCTGGAAACGCTGAAGACGGATCCTCAGAACCGGCGCATGATCGTATCCCTGTGGAACATCGAAGACCTGCCGGACATGGCCCTTCAGCCTGTGCCTACCAGACCTTGTGGGATGTCACTGACGGCCGCCTGAACTGCATGCTCATCCAGCGCAGCGGCGACATGGGCCTGGGCGTCCCCTTCAACATGACCCAGTATGCCGTCCTCATCCATCTCATCGCCCAGTCCGCCGGCCTGCGTCCGGGCCTGTTCACGCACGTCATCAACAACGCCCACGTCTATGAGAACCACGTCCAGGCCATGAAGACCCAGCTGGCCCGCCGTGACCAGGCCTTTCCGGCACCGAAGCTGGTCCTCAATCCCGATGTCCACGACTTCTATGATTTCACCATCGACGACATCGCCCTGGACAATTACCGGCACTTGGGTAAACTGCCCATGGAGGTGGCCGTCTGATGATCCATCTCATTGCAGCCGTCGACCGAAACGGCGGTATTGGCAAGGACAACGACCTCTTGTGCCATATTTCGGCCGACTTAAAACGTTTTAAATCCCTCACCATGGGCCATACGATGCTCATGGGGCGCAAGACTTTCGAAAGCCTGCCCGGCGTCCTGCCCGGCCGGCCGCACTGGGTCCTGACCCATCAAAAGGATTACAGCGTCAGCCATGACGCCGTCACTATCTTCCACAGTGTCGAAGCCATGCAGCAGGCCATGGAAGCCGGGGAGGACTATTTCGTCATCGGCGGCGCTTCCATGTACGAAGCCTTTCTGCCCCTGGCCGACAGCCTGTACCTGACGGAAATCGACGAAGCCTTCGACGGCGCCGACACTTTCTTCCCGGCCTGGAAAAAGGACGAGTGGGAGGAACAAAACCGGGAATTGCACCGTCCAGACGGACGGGAAAAATATTCTTTTTCTTTCGTCCACTATGTCCGCCGTTTCGATTGACATTGTTAATCCGTTATGTTATACTAACGTAAGAGCTACAAGATAGCTGGATTTGTTTTTTTAGGAGGATTTTGTTATGCACGGTAAAGTAAAATGGTTTAGCGCAGAAAAAGGTTATGGCTTCATCGAAAGAGAAGATGGCGGCGACGTTTTCGTTCACTTCTCCGCTATCCAGGAAGATGGCTTCAAATCCTTGACCGAAGGTCAGGAAGTTGAATTCGACATCGTTGAAGGTGCGCGCGGACCGCAGGCAGCTAACATAGTTAAATGCTAATCGGAAAGTAAAATAGACCTTTTAAGGGGCTCACAGGAAGGCTTCGGCCAGCCTGCGCGGCCCTTTTTTTGCACCTTGTATATGTATAAAAACACGAAAAAGTTTGCATAAATACTTGCAATATTCATACGGCTGTGCTATGATATATCCATCGAACAAGTTCTGGTCTTAACTATTGGAGGATGGATATACATGAAACATGCAAACAGCTTCGCAGATTATACAACCGATGAATTGAAAGGCATTTTATTGCTGGCCGAAAAGATCAAGCAGCATCAAGATGATTACGGCCATATCCTGGATGGCAAGAAATTGTACACGCTCTTTGAAAAGACGTCGAACCGGACGTACCTTTCCTTTTCCATCGGCATGGAAGAATTAGGCGGCAAAGCCTACAACCAGCTGTGGAAGGACAGCAATTTCACTATCGGCGACCTCATGAGTGAAGTCAAATACGTCTGCCGCAACGTCGACTGCATCATGGGCCGGTTCAAGAAAGACGAAACGACGGAAGGCTTCATGAAGAACGCCACGGTCCCGGTCATCAACGGCTGTGACAATACGTTCCACCCGACGCAGGCCCTGGCTGACATGCTGACGCTCTACGAAAAGACCGGCCATTTTGAAGCCAAGGTCCTCTACATCGGCGCCAAGAACAATACGTATAACTCGCTCAGCGAAATCGTCACCAAGATGGGCGGCATGATGTACGGCCTGACGCCGTTCAGTCAGATTACCAATGTGCCGGCCGATTTCTACGACAAACTGACGGCTACGGGCCATTATAAGGAACTGCCGACAGACATTTCCAAAGAAGACCTGAAGAAAGTCGTCGCCGACGTGGACTGCGTCTATACCGACACCTGGGTCGACATGGAATTCTTCACCAATCCGGACTATGCCGAAAAGAAGAACCAAATCATCAACATGATGATGCCTTATCAGATCGACGCCGCCCTCATGGAAGGGACGGATACCATGGTCTTCCACGACATGCCGATTCATCCGGGCTATGAAATCACGCAGGACGTTATGGAAAAACACCTGGAAACCATCCTCGACGAAGCCGAAAACAGACGCCACGCCGAAAAAGGCCTGTTAGTCTACCTCATCACGGGGAAATTGGATGTTTAGGTCATATGAAGGTTTCTGCCATCATGCAGGGATTCTTTCGCTCTATAGTTTGTAGTACGGAGTTTGTAGTTTTCAGCGAAAACCTTTAAATTTAAAACCATCTACTAACAACTAACTGCTAGCCACTAATAACTTAAAAGGGATTGTCGCATGTGCGACAATCCCTTTTTTCATCCCAATCCCAGGCAGACCAGGGGCAGGGTGACGATGGAGCAGAGGGTCGTGACCAGGATCATGCCGGCGGCGTAGTTACCGGCTGAGTGCTGGTTCTGGGCCAGCATGACCACGGCGGCCATGCTGGGCAGGGCCGACAGGAGGCTCATGGTGACCGTCACGTCGTGGATGACCCCCAGGGTCTGGCAGAGCATGTAGAAGAGGGGCGGGAAGAGGCACATCTTGATGGCGACGGCGCCGTAGAACTCTTTCTTGCGGATATAGCGGGGGATGTCGATGTAGCAGAACAGGCCACCCATGTAAATCATGGCCAGCGGCGTCGTCAGGGCGCCGGCTTTGGTCAGGGCCGTATTGACCGGAGCCGGGAGCTCGATGCCCGTAAAGATGCCGACGATGGCCAGGACGATGGCGATGGTCGCCGGGTTGACCATCTTCTGCAGGCGGCTGGCGATGGACATGGCATTTTCCCGGTCCACCGGTGCCGTCAGGTTGACACCCAGCGTCCAGAGCAGGAGCTGGTCGATGACCGTGAACAGGGCGATGTAGAGCATGCCTTGTTCCGGGAAGACGGCGGCGACGATGGGGATGCCCATGAAGCCGATGTTGCCGAACATGGCACAGGCCCGGTAGACGTGATTTTCATTGCCTTTCAGGCCGAAGAGGCGTGCCAAAAGGCAGCAGAGCAGGTATAATAAGAAGTACATCAGGACCGTTACGGCCAGGACCGGCAGGGCGCTGATGAACTGCTGGCGCGTCGCCCCGTTGAGGGTGTTGGAGAATAAGAGCAGGGGCAGGGAAATCTTGGTGATGAACCGCGAGAAGACGCCCAGGGAACGGCTGCCCAGGACGCGCATGCGCACGGCGGCGATGCCGATGAGGATATAGATGACGAAACCGATGATTTGCGATAAGACAATGGAAAAATAGGCCATTGGCCAGCCTCCTTTCTAAAACGTCCCCATTTTATCATGCTGGTGGCGGCATGACTAATGAAACCTTTGACCATGGCCATGAAAAAAAGTGATGGATAGGAAGACCGATTATGGACCTTGCGAAAATACAATATTTCCTGGAAGCAGCACGGCTGACGAATTTCACCCAGGCCGCCAGGAATTGCCACATCGCCCAGACGACGATGACGAAATACATTACCCAGCTGGAAAAGGAATTGGGCTGCCGCCTCTTCCGCCGGGAGCACCGCGGTGTCTCGCTGACACCGGAAGGACGGCACTTCTATGAAGGCATGGCGAAGATCTGCCAGGAATATCAGGACCTGCGCGACTCATTGCGCCTGAAACGGCGGAAAGGCCTCTACCTGGGCATTGCCATGCAGGAATACATCGAAGCCCTGTGGCTGCGCCGCTTTGAAGAAGCCTTTCCCGACTGTAAGCTCTATTTCAGTTTCCACGACATCGAGGAATTGGAAGAGAGCCTGGAGAACGGGACCTTGGATGGCTTCCTCTTTTCCGATGCCCAATCCCTGATGGGCCGCTTCACCTGCCAGCGCCTATTCGCCATCCGCCAGTCCTTCATCTGTTCCAAGCCCCTCCTCGAACGCTACGGTACGGTAGGCGACATCATCGCCCACAGTCCCTTTGTGACCAAATCCAACAGCCCGGCCTATGCCGCCAAGATACGCCAGCACTGCCGCCACGCCTTCCATCAGGAATTCCTGTCGGTCCACCTGTGTAAGACCCTGTCGGAACAGCTGCTGACGGTCAGCCTGTCCCAGGCTTTGCCATCCTGCCCATGCCCGAAAGCGATGCCTATCCCGGCCTGAGCGTCATCCCCCTGGGCGACGACTTTACAGAACATGCCGTCCTGGCTTATCGCTAGGACGGCATGACAGACGAGCTGAAAAAGTTTTTATCCCTTTTTGCCGGGATGCCATAATTCGCTGAGGGCGACGCCGCCGAGGATGCAGGCAGCACCGATCCATTGCAGGAAGGTCAGGCTTTCGCCGAGGAGGATGGCCGACAGGGCCAGGGCCGTAAAGGGTTCCATGTAGCCGCAGATAGAGACGCTCTGGGCCGACAGGCGCTGGACGCCGGAAAAATAGAGATAGTAGCCGAGGCCCGTGTTGACGATGCCCAGGCAGACCATGCAGGCGATGTTGGTCATATCCAGGCTGGCCGGTGCCGTCGGCATGGACAAAGTGACGGCGGCGACGACGAGCGACGCCACCAGGAGCTGGCAGGCCGGGGAGAGGATGCCGCCGATGCCGCTGACCTTTTTCATGGCAATGACCAGCAGGGCAAAGCAGACGGCGCTCAGGAAACCGCAGACCAGGCCCCACGACAGGCCGTGCGCCTGAACGTCGGCGCCATTGATGCAGAGGATGCCGACCGTAACGATGACCATGGCGCTTACTTTCGGGACCGTAAAGGGCTCATGGAAGACGAAGTACGACAGGATCATAATCAGGATGGGCCCGCAGTAGCACATGAGGGTTGCCAGGCTGACGCCGATATGCTGGTAGGCTTCGTAGAGGAAGAGCCAGTTCCCGGACAGGAAGAGGCCCGACAGGACCAGCCAGACCAGGGACGTGCGGGACGCGCGGCGCAGGCTGCCCCATTCGCGGCGGGCCGTCGCCAGGATGAGCAGGAAAAAACCGCCCAGGACCGTACGGGTCAGGACGATTTCATAACTCGACAGGGGAATATGGCTGGCGATGATGCCGTTCGTGCCGAAAATGACAGCAGCCAGGATGAATTTGATGTACGCATTTTTCATGAGCGTCCCTCCTTCGCATTGATAAGTTTACTATACCATATCTGACGCCATCTGTCTGTATGGCTGACGCCATGAAAAAAAGTGATTGAAAATGACGCGTCTTTCATTTCACAACGATCTTTATCTATGATACGATTCCGGTAGTGAATGAGAAAACATTCCGTGAACAGGAGGAACTATCAATGAAAATATTTCATATCGATGAMGTCTTTCGCATGCTTCCC
>NZ_APHY01000104.1 GCF_000417505.1 Megasphaera sp. NM10 | reverse complement strand
GTCAAGTGAGGAGTCCGCAGGAAGCTCCTTGACGTCAAGCCCTATGGTGGTTATCCTTGCGCCGCGAAGGCGAAAGATTTCTGCTTTTTATTAAGGCTTTTTTGCCGTCACAGGGAACGCTGACTGCGTTCCCTGGTCATCTTAGATATACCCTCTTTCACAAAGGCTGACGTATGTCCCATCCCCTATGATGATATGGTCAAGGACAGGGATTTCCATTATCTGCCCTTCATCGGCAATGCGTTGGGTTACGGCTATGTCCTCATGGCTCGGTTCGGGATTGCCCGATGGATGGTTGTGAGCCAGGATGATAGCGGCGGCATTGTAGCGCAGGGCGTATTTCAAGACGTCACGGCCTTTGGCGATGCTGGCGTTGATAGAACCTCTGCTGATGGTCTGCACAGCAATCAGCTGGTTCTTTGTCGTAAGGTAGACGGCACGGAATTCTTCTTGCGATAAGAACCGCATATCTTCCATGAGATATGACGCTACGTTTTGGGGACTGCTGAAATCGGGAGCATTGAGCTTCACTCCCGATTTGCGGATACGTTTCCCCAGTTCAATGGCCGCACATAAGGCGAGGGCGCTCTTTTCCCCTACGCCGTAAATGGCTTCCAAATCCTGTACACACGTTTCCCCTAAATAATACAGGTTCTGCCGTGGTAGGGATTCCATGACCTTATCGGCCACTTCAACGGCCGTGCGGTCTTTGACCCGTTTGCCGATGATAAGGGAAATCAGTTCGCTATCTGTCAAGGTGTTGCTTCCGTATGTCTTCATTTTTTCCTGTACCTTCATGATGGACTCCTCCTCGAATGTGTTCCTGTTGTCCAGGCTGCTCCTGGGATGTCCATCCTAAAACCGGTATGGCCGTCATCCGTCAAGCGAGGAGTCCCACAGGGAAGCTCCTTGACGGATGACGATCATGCCGGTTATACTCTTGGCCACCAGGAGGCCGAGAGTTTTTAGCTTTTTATTAAGGCTTTTTCGGTCTTATTAAGCTCTAATAGGTCTTATTAAGTCTTCATAGGCAAAAAAAGAACCATCGCAACAGGATGTTTGTTACGATGGCTCTTAGCCTCATTCATAATGACTATTTGTCTTTTTCAATATTTTTCAGAGAAGTGAAGGGAATTCCTTCTTCTTTTTCTGCCCGGTCTAATTTTTCTGCCATGCCAGGTATCCCATAAATATACAAGGTTTCCATTAAAGAATCTTCATCGGTCTTTCCTAAAAGCTGACGCTGTTTTTTCATGTACATCACCTCTAATTTATTTTATCATCCGTGTACATGCATAGCAACATGTACACGGAGATATTTTTAGGCATCCTTTTCTTTCGGACGTTTCCGTTCACAGAATTCAAAATCTTCCAACAAAATCCGCCAGTATTCATGCTTACTGCCTTCAGCATCGGTATAGGAAACGAAATCCATGTGGCCGTCTACCTTGATTTTATCGCCTTTGCTGAAATGGTCTGCAATGACTTCCGCCTTCTTGCCGAAGGCCGTGACCATGAAGAACTGCGGCTCCTTTTCCTTTGTCTTGAAATTATAGCGGTTTTCTGCAATCGTGAACAGCGCAATGGCTTTCTGATTTGATGTAAACCGAACTTCTACGTCTTTGACTAAATTCCCCATTACATCAATGTGATTCATACGTCATCTCTCCTTTACAATCATGACTGTTCTTCCGAAGGTCCTGCCTTCGGCATGTATCTCGTAACCGCCATGGCAATCTGCCGTCAAGCGAGGAGTCCCATCGGGAAGCTCCTTGACGGCAGATGGTTATGGCGGTTATCCTTGTCATGCGAAGGCCATGGCATTAGCGCTTTTTATTAAGGCTTTTTCGTTCTTAATAAGGGGCTGTCGCATTAAGCCATTTCGGCTTTGTGCGACAGCTCTCTTTTTTTATTCTATTTCATCGTTCTATTCTCTTTTTTTAGCTAAACGTAAAAAAGGTACACGAAACAGACCGGCCATCCAGTCGGCAAAAAACGTGTGCCTTTGCTATGTATATGGTTATTCAAGCACTCTT
>NZ_APHY01000103.1 GCF_000417505.1 Megasphaera sp. NM10 | reverse complement strand
TCRCAGTCTCAAGATTTTCTACCTACGCATCCAAGAGCTCTATAAAAAATGGAAGGGATCGTCACGTCGCAAACTGGGCGATGGTCCGGAACCAGCTGCTCATGGACGACAGGATGTCTCAGCTTATGCAGCAATACGATGTTGCTTATTGAATCGATTTACACAAAACTCTTGACACACCCCCTCGTTTTCAAATTCTTGGTAACGGGGCAACAGGTTTATTAGAAGAAACGCCTAATAATAGCGTTCATAATGTTGAAAAACTTATTACTTCTATGGACGGATTTTTAACGGAATCAGTATACTATGTACATGATGGACCGGACAGTGTGAAATCACAGTCCAAAGATTACATAACCTATTTAAAGGCTATGTTTGCTAAACCTAAAATGGCAGGTAAAGCAGTATGGACTTTAGATTATATAAAAGATGCGACGTTACAAGAAGATGATGAAAAAAGGGGACAGGCAGATGGGTATGTGAGTATGGCACTAGCCGGACAGAACCTGGACAGGATACCGGATAAAAAGGCACCGTTTTCCAATACGAAGGACATTAATCGGATACAAGATGCGGAGAACTTCTTGTTTCTGTTGAATCCAGGCTCCTTTTTAAAAAAAGAAGACTATTTAAATGCGCTTAGTAGAACAAGATATGATGTCCTTATTGTTGACTTATACTATGGTGATACGCCTCTTATGAAGAATGATGTGGATTTATTAAAGACAAAGCCACAGGGCGGAAAACGTTTAGTCTTGGCCTATATGAGTATAGGCGAAGCGGCTGATTACCGGCCTTACTGGAAAAATGAATGGAATACGACGAGGCCATCTTGGATTCAGGCCCCGAACCCGGATTGGCCGGGCAGCTTTAAAGTATGCTATTGGTCACCTCAGTGGAAACATATCCTTTATGGCAATAACCAGGCGTATTTAGATCAAATTATAAAAGCTGGATTTGATGGTGTTTTTCTCGATGTTATTGATGCTTGGCAGTATTTTGCTAATAAATGATTTTTTTTGACATAGAGTGCCAACATATGGATGAACGACGAACGATGAACGACGAATATATCGCCGCAGGCGATGATTCGCGACCTGTGAACAGCGATTTCGCTACAAAGCATTTCACGGGATTCCCACAACGGGCCGCCCTTTGGCCGGCCCCTACAGCGACATCTATGATGTCGCGGCGACCGGCGACCTGCGGCCTGCGTCAAGGATTTGAAAAAAATCCTTGACAATCTCTTTACACAGTAGTATACTGAATAAGCTGTCGGGGCAAGGCCCTGACACAGCAGGAGTTTCATCCTGCCGTGGTCTGCGCCATGCAGGCCGGGGTGATTGAACTTTGAAAAAAGTTCAAAAACATCCTTGACAAGCTCTTCTGAGTTTGTTAAAATAAACAAGTCGTCGCGATGAAGCGATGGCAACGATGACCTTTGAAAACTGAACAATGAACTGAATGAACGCCAACGTGCGAGGTTCTATTATATAGAACGTCAAACAATGAGTAATACCAATCAAATAAACAAGAGCCAAACGCTCTTCCATATATCATGGAGAGTTTGATCCTGGCTCAGGACGAACGCTGGCGGCGTGCCTGA
>NZ_APHY01000102.1 GCF_000417505.1 Megasphaera sp. NM10 | reverse complement strand
TCAGACCCCAAGAGAGCTTCGACGTCTGATTAACCAATACGTAGATGATTACAACAACATACGGCCCCACGAGGCATTAGGCTACAAGGTTCCCAACGAGTTTTACTTTGCTTGCTTCGCTGCTTAGAATAATTCTGCTTACTGCCACTCTTAAAATTTTAGAACGTGGTCTTGACAAGGGGCCCATTATACACTGCGAGCATTGAAAATCTTCCCTACAATAAAATACCTGGCAATTTGACAGCTTTGCTCTTCATCATCGGAACAACGGTATTGTTTTTTCCGCAATAATACATTTCCCTGAGTCGTTCCCACTACCCTAGCCAAAAATCTACCACTCTGGCGATAAAAACAAAGTCCTATATTTCTTTTGGCACATTCCCCCATTAAGGCTGGCGACGCGCCTTTATAACCGAAATAAATAATCTGCTCTAACGTATGAAGAGGAAATTTTCCCATCACATTTTCATCCATTAAAACGATAACATTGTCATTTTCTAAGGCTAAATACGTTTCCGGAGTCATGATATATAATGTATTCAACAATTTTCTCATATTTCGTCACTCTCCCAACATAGTATCGTAATAGGGACGAGCTGATTTCTTTTTACAAATGATAGGCAGACAAAGTTCTTTCAAGGAACAACTGGGGCATCCCTTTCTAGGGCGAACTTTAGGAATATAGCCACGTCGAAAATAATCATGCATTTGTGCCAACATTTCTCTAACTTCATGACATAAATCTTCTGTCAATGAAACCGTTTCTCTTCGATGAGTTTCATGATAGTACACAGCCCCTTCTGAAATAGGCACTCCTAACATTTCCGTCAGACACATAGCTTGACAGCAAAGCTGAAGACGATCTGCATCTATATCCTTGGATTTCCCTCGTTTGTATTCAATGGGAAAAGGCTGCCATACCCCTTTCTGTCCGTATAAATAACAGCCAGCATTATTTTGACGAAATTCCACCACATCACATTGCCCAGTTACCCCCAACGTTCTTGAAGATATCCTCATCCCCCGGGAAACAAGAAGCTCTCCGCGTTTCTCCACAAAGTCTGGATTATGACAATTTTCATGAATAATGTTACCTTCCATCGTCTTAACATTTTCAGCCCAAACTTGGTCTATGTGAATTAAGGCCCATTGTCTCGGACAAAAAGAAAAATGTTGTATCCCCGATATCATCAAAAAATCATCTTCAGCATATTCCATGAAAAACGCCTCCTTTCAGTATTCTGTAATATTCACATCCATAAGTACCTTATAATTTAATTATATCATATTTTAATCCACGCACCCGTGAAGGTGCAACCCCGGTAAAGGATTTCAGGATAGACGATTCATCGAATTTCAATCCACGCACCCACTAAGGGTGCGACAGCTTCCTTAATCCCTATGGCCGATCCTTTTGCCAGATTTCAATCCACGCACTCGCAAAGGGTGCGACGGCCTTGGACTCATTCAATTTTTCATATTCTTTTTGATTTCAATCCACGCACCCGTGAAGGGTGCGACTGGGGGGCTTTAACGTCAATTAATATGCCTAAAATAATTTCAATCCACGCACCCGTGAAGGGTGCGACTCAGCCCTTAATTTATATTTTCAAATGGTTTTATGTATTTCAATCCACGCACCCGTGAAGGGTGCGACGCCCCGACGACCTTCAAGCAGTATTGCACCAGGTCGATTTCAATCCACGCACCCGTGAAGGGTGCGACTTGATTTGTTCCTCGATATTGTTCGGGACTACAATCAATTTCAATCCACGCACCCGTGAAGGGTGCGACTCTACAATGAATTCTATAATGGGCCTGTGAATTCAGACCAGTACTGAAAATTTTAAGAGTGCATGATATAGTATTAAGTAACGAAAATTGGAGGATGCTATCATGCCAAGAAAAAAGTACACTTCTGAATTTAAGACCAAGATTGTTCTGTCAATTCTTCAAGGCGACAAGGAATTCAATGTCATCTGTTCTGAAAACGGCCTGAACCCAAACATGGTCAAGAAAATGGAAGCAAGAATTCCTGCAAAACTGA
>NZ_APHY01000101.1 GCF_000417505.1 Megasphaera sp. NM10 | reverse complement strand
TCAGATCGCACCCCAAGAGAGCTTCGACGTCTGATTAACCAATACGTAGATGATTACAACAACATACGGCCCCACGAGGCATTAGGCTACAAGGTTCCCAACGAGTTTTACTTTGCTTGCTTCGCTGCTTAGAATAATTCTGCTTACTGCCACTCTTAAAATTTTAGAACGTGGTCTTGACAAGGGGCCCATTATATCCTGAAATAGGTTTCCCTATCAATGAGATTTTCAAGTAAGCATCGAGTCGCATTAATTAAATAACTAATTTTTTGCAGTGTCTCTGCTCTGTCAATAATATTCACTAATCGAAAAGCAGTCTCCTTCTTTTCGCCATTCTCTATAAGTTTGACCTGTAATTTATCACAATCATCTTTACTTAAGCAAACTCCGTTAAGAAACTTTTCCATTTTAGACCAAAATAATCGTTCACGAATAAAAAAAGCAGATTTAGTGAGAGTAATGATAATTTTTCCAACAGATATCGGATTCCCTAAAACAGCGTCAAGTGCATCTTCAAGCAAATCCGTTGAAGCCTCTTGGATTTCGCCAGTAGATATTCGTTCTTTTATTTCCTCAATATAATTCATTATCTTACCTCGTATATTTTTTCAACAAGATACTGCTCTTATCATCAACACAAATACATATGCAAAGGTACTCTAAGATAATTTAATTATACATCAAGTTTTCCATAAATAGAAAAAATAGAGCCAGTTTGTCAACTTCCGTTGGAGTTGATAGACTTGAAGATAAGCAAATGCTTGGTAAAAATGATTCAAGAATAGTAATAGCGAAAATATCTTATATCTATTTAGACACTTCACGAGCAAATTGTTGTGATGACATAATATATACATCACCGCTTGAACGAGTTAATGCAACATATAATTTATTTCTTGAACTTTCTGATAAATTATTATTCCAATTCTCTTTAAAGATATTATTCGATTTCTCTGTCAAAACAACACATATCGAATCATATGTATCCCCTTTAGAATATGACCAATTTTTGCAGAAGCAATTATAACTTTTAGCATTGCTATAGACAAGTTTAACAATATCATCATTACTTATAATCTCTTTGACTCTATCCTCAGGTACTTCGATAATTTTCCCCTGATGAATATCTTTCGAAAAAATTTTAATGCCAAGTTTTTCTCGAATAAAAGTACAAACCTCTGCAGAACATCTCCGAGATTTATTCAGTGAGTGAGAATCCACTTCAAAACCACAGCTAGCTAATTCAGATATAAACTGCTCATAAGAGATTGATTTCTTTCCATCTTTGAATGGCATTCCTGTATTATTCTTTCCCGAAACAGAATGCTGGTAATAATCTCCTACCAATAAGATATTTTCCACATTTAAAACCATCATCTTAATAATTTCAAAATCTTTTTCTCTAAAATCTTGAAACTCGTCTACATAGATAGCCTCATAAAACTCGGGAGTGTAAAATAGTTTGTGTAAATCGGTATTGCATGAATCTACTTTATGCCCCATACTGGGGTAAACAMWGATCTGA
>NZ_APHY01000100.1 GCF_000417505.1 Megasphaera sp. NM10 | reverse complement strand
TCAGTATCCGAACGAATATCGCACCCCAAGAGAGCTTCGACGTCTGATTMACCAATACGTAGATGATTACAACAACATACGGCCCCACGAGGCATTAGGCTACAAGGTTCCCAACGAGTTTTACTTTGCTTGCTTCGCTGCTTAGAATAATTCTGCTTACTGCCACTCTTAAAATTTTAGAACGTGGTCTTGACAAGGGGCCCATTATATGTAAAGCTAGTTTGGAATGATTAAATAGGTCGATAAGAATTGCGTTTTCCGTGCTGACGTAGAAAATTATTGAGCAGATTCATTATACTTCAAAGTGTGGTTATGCAATATTTATTTGCTCAAAAAGTTGTGGGCTGCTGTTATTTTGAATATAAAGAGAGAAATTTAATAAATGAATTTTTTTTGTGAATTTTTGTCCAATGACTGGAGAAAAACGATATTTGTAGCGATTGTACCATTTGTTTCGGCATTTGTTGCTGCATTACGAAGCAGCAATTTTGTTTATAAATATATTATATAAGCTATATGAGGTGGTTTATTTTGAAACAGGTTGTAATAGTAGCAAACTTCGCCGCTACTTTCGGCGGCAACTTTATTCAGTCGATGAAGGCGCTGCAAGCAAATGAAGAGATTTCAGTACGTTATATATTGCCGGAAGCTGCTAGAAAATGCAATTGGATTCCAGAATTGACAAAAGTATATTACACGGATTGGTCATTTGGATCTTTACGAAGCGTGTGGAAGGAAGTGAATCAAGCGCAGGTGGTGGATATCGTTCATTTCCACTTTGTTGGGGGGAAGGAAGCCTTGCGTTGTAAAATTGTTTTTTCTCCTGCTGACAAGATAGTTTGGCATTTGCATAATCATGTTGTTCGTTGGCCTGGTAGACTGGTTTGGTTTAAAGATTTGGCTAAACGTTACCTATATCATGGTTCTTATAAGATTGGAGTGTCAAATAGTGTGGCTGACAGTATGCGATTCTATTCGTCAAAGCATGTCACAACAGTATATAATGCCATGGATTTTGATCGTTTGTCGTGGATTGGCGAAGATCATTATATAGAGACTTCTTCAAAGGCAATTCATTGTATGATTATGGGAAATCACTATGAACGCAAAGGAGTCGATATCGCAGCTAAAGCTATGCAATTGGTTGAATGGGGGGGGACATCCAGCTGTACTATATGTGGTACTTAATGATAGCGTAGTTCCTGCATTGCGAGATTTCTTGCGACAAAGCCTGGGTACGAATGATTTTGATTCGTATATTAAAACGGTTCCAGTACGCAATGATATCGCAACTTACTATAAAAAAATCGATGTGTTTTTGTCTCCGAGTCGTGAGGAAGGATGGACATGGGCAATTGATGAAGCTGCTTATTGTGGCTGTCAAGTCATTGCTTCACGGATTCCCGGTCAGGATGAGAATACTGTTCCTGGTTTTTTATGGTGTGGCAATCCGAATGAAAAAGATATCACGAAAGAAATGGCTAATCAAATTTTATATTTGACACAAGTGCCAAATGAAGAAAAAGAAAAGAAGACTAAAGTAGCACGTGATTATATGCGAAAAGAATTTTCTATGGATAAATGGGTAGAAAATATATTAGCTGTATATAGGGAATAACAGCACTTTACAACTTTTATGCCGCTTCGAAAGTTAACGAAGTCAGTTGCCATAAGGCCTAAACTAAGTCCGTTAATTTTTTTTCGGTTTGGGTCTTAGAGACCAAAGTGCCCCAAAATATTTCAAGCTGTATTTTCCAGCGTATATGACTTCGTATCTCTTGTGGAATGACAGTGAGTACTTCGGATAAGGTAAAATATATTTCGCAAATTCAATTTCATAAAAAATAGACATAGTCTATTGCCGCTAGTACAATTAAGTTACCACACAAAATTCGTAAGGAGGCAATAGACCATGTCTGSTRATATTATACAACTTAATGAGGATCTTATAMWGAATAATTTCTGA
>NZ_APHY01000099.1 GCF_000417505.1 Megasphaera sp. NM10 | reverse complement strand
TCAGTGCCTAAGATGCGGTCGTACTGGTCGTCAGACGATGTCGTCGGGCAGGGGGACGCCGGCGGCCTTGCCGACGTCATAGGCTTCCTGCAGGAGAGCCCGGAATTCTTCCTGCCATGGAGCTGGGAGAGGGCGCCGCCGATGGATGTCCGATAGTACGCCGTCAGGACGTTATAAGCGCAGTTGAGGATGAATTTGCGCCAGATTTCGACGGTGATGTTCTCGGCGATGCAGCAGGTCAGGCCTGGATGGTTGAGGATGCCGTAGACTTTCTTCGTCGCATCGGCGTCGTCCGAGCCGATGTAAATACGGGCAAAGCGCCCTTCCTGGCGGATGGAGTAGTCTTCTTTATAAGATGACGTGATGTAGATGGCCGAATCGACGATTTTTCCGCGCTTCATGAGGCCGCTGCCGTATCGTGATAGGTGAAGCCGTTGAGGACAGGGACGACGATCGTATCGTCGCCGATGCAGGGCAGGACCGCCGTCAGAGCCGCTTCCAGGGAATAATTCTTGACGCAGACGAAGATGACGTCCTGGATGCCTGCCGAGGCGGGATCGTCCGTGACGGCCGGATGGGCCGTGTGGTCGCCGAAGAAGTCACTGTGGACGACGAGGCCCTTTGTCTGGAGCGATTCTTTGCGCTTCCGCCGGGCAATGAGTGTTACGTCATCATAATTGGCACAGAGGACGGACGCGATATATCCCCCGACGCCGCCGATGCCGGTAATCATGATTTTCATAGTATCAACCCCTCTTTCGATAATAAAGTACACCTTATTATCGCACAGGGCTGGATAAACGGCAAATAGGGGAGGGTATGCCTAAAAAGTATGTGTAGATAACATATGAACGCTTGAACATATTTAACTTTAATGGTATCATGAAGGCGAATAAAAAGTGAGTCCCTGAAGGAGGCATATCTATGGCAGAAGAATTTTTGAAAGACCAGGGCTGTTCCTGCTGCAACGGCCATCACGACGAAGACGAAGCCGTCAAAATGGATGCTGTCGGCACTTGCGGCTGCTGCGGTGACGACGATGATGACGAAGAAGAAAGTCCCTTGTGGACCCTCGTCGCCGGGACGGTGCTCTTTTTAGTCACCTACCTGGCCGGCATCATTCCCGATGATTTTTCCCTTCCCGCCTATATCATCGCCTATCTGCTCTTAGGCTACGGCGTTCTGCGGGAAGCTGGAGAAAACATCATGAAGCGCCAGCCTTTCGATGAAAATTTTCTCATGGCCGTGGCTACCATCGGCGCCTTTGCCATCGGTGACTATCCAGAAGCCGTCGCCGTCATGCTCTTCAGCCGCATCGGCGAAGCCATGGAAGACCGGGCCGTCAACCGCAGCCGCAAGCAGGTGGCCGCCGCCATCGATATGCGCCCGGAAGTCGTCCATCGCGTAACGGCCGATGGCTCGACGGTCACCATCCCGGCCAAGGACGCTGCTGCCGGTGATGTCGTCGTCGTCCGCGTCGGTGACCGCATCCCCTTGGACGGTGTCGTCATGGCCGGCGAAAGCCTCATCGATACGTCGGCCCTGACAGGGGAACCGGTTCCGGTCATCTGCCGGGAAGGCTCGGAAGTCCTGTCGGGCAGCATCAATACGTCTGGCGTCCTCCACGTCAAAGTGACCAAGCCCCTGGCAGAATCGATGGTCACGAAGATTTTGGAATCCGTCGAACGGGCAGCGGCGCGCAAGCCGAAAATCGACCGTTTCATTACGCGCTTTTCCCGCATCTATACACCGGCTGTCGTCGCCATCGCCGCGGCTACGGCCATCATCCCGTCCCTGGTGACCGGTCAGTGGCACTACTGGATTTATACGGCTTTGACTTTCCTGGTCATCAGCTGCCCCTGCGCCCTGGTCCTCAGCGTACCCCTGAGCTTCTTCGCCGGTATCGGTGCGGCGTCGAAACAGGGCATCCTCTTCAAGGGCGGTATTGCCATGGAACAGATGAAGCACATCGGCGCCGTCGTCTTCGATAAGACCGGTACCATTACCAAAGGTAACTTCGTCGTCCACCAGGTCGTTCCGGCCGATAACCGCAGTGCCGATGACGTCCTCTGCCTCTGCGCGTCGGCAGAACAGGCGTCGAACCATCCCATTGCCCGCAGTGTCGTCGCCCAGGCCTGTGAACAGGGCCTGAGCCTGACCGAGCCGTCGGAAATGGAAGAAATCGCCGGGCAGGGCCTGAAAGCCCAGGTCGGCAGCCATAGCGTCCTCTGCGGCAACCGCCAGCTCATGGATACCCGCCACATCGTCCTGCCGGCCATGGACGACGTCGAGTACGGCTCGGAACTGTACGTCGCCATCGATGGGGCCTATGCCGGCCGCTTGGTCATTTCGGACACCATCAAAGAAGACGCTGTCGACGCCGTCAAGGCTATTTCCCGCATGGGCATCACGACGGCCATGCTTACCGGTGATTCTCAGAAAGCCGCAGATTACATCGCCTCTAAGACGGGCATCGACGACGTCCGGGCCAAGCTGCTGCCGCAGGATAAAGTCAATCAGATGGATGCCCTGCGTAAGCAATACGGGCCGGTCCTCTTCGTCGGCGACGGCATCAACGATGCACCTGTCCTGGCCGGTGCCGATGTCGGCGCTGCTATGGGCAGTGGTGCCGATGCAGCCGTCGAAGCGGCTGACGTCGTCTTCATGCAGTCCCGGGTCAGCGCCGTACCGGCAGCACTCCACCTGTCCCGGGAAACCATGAAGATTGCCATGGAAAACGTCGTCTTTGCCTTAGGCGTCAAAGGCGTCGTCATGATTGCCGGGTTTGCCGGTTATGCTTCCATGTGGGCTGCCGTCTTTGCCGATTCCGGCGTCGCCGCCCTTTGTGTCCTCAATTCGGTACGCATGCTTTACAAAAAATAAAGTCTTTCTGGAAAATTGGTAATAAAAACGTTTAACTAAATTGAAAATATAACGTTTAACGAAAGAAAATTTAAAAATATTAACAAAAGTCCTTGACAACCAGCCTCTTTTCAGGGATAATAGGCACATCACACAAACAGAGCACTGTGAAAGCAGTGCGGATATAATGACGATGAACGGGTAAAAGACGAATCCTGATCCTCTTCAGAGAGCCGGCGGTGCTGTGAATCCGGCGAGGTGCAATCGTCCGACTTCGCCCGGGAGTTTCTGTACTGACTGTTTTTCTAGGGAATTGAGGTACAGACGCAATCCCGCGTTATAGGATGTCTGTCAAAGACGTTGAGTATAATGACAGGGTGGTACCGCGAATCATCGCCCCTGTTGCTCCACTGGAGCAGCAGGGGTTTTTTATTATCCTCTGAGTGTGCCTCGTACAGTATTCATTATTAAATTATTTCTTGGGTATTTTGGTATTCATGTAAAGAGGTATTGGCTATGGAAAAAGCAATGGGTAAGATCATGACCGCTGCAGCTGAAACGCGGGCTGTTGCCGGCACGATGACAAACTTCCGATGGAAAATCGCGTTTTTAATCTTCTTAATCAGTTTCGTCGCTTACATGGACCGCGTCAACCTTTCCGTCGCGACGCCGGTCATCATGCAGGAATTCGGCTTCACGAAAATCGACATGGGCTTCATTCAGACCTGTTTCTTCGCCAGCTACGCTTTGATGCAGGTCCCTGGCGGTATTTTGGCTGAAAAGTTCGGTATGCGCAAGACCGGGGCTTTGGCCATCCTCTGGTGGTCCGTCTTCACGGCCTTGACGGCTTTAGCTAAAGGCAAGATCAGCTTCGCCGCTGTCCGCCTGGCTTTCGGCATCGGCGAAGGCCCTGTCTTTCCGTCCTTAGGGGCCGCTACCTTTACATGGTTCAATAAACACGAAAAAGGCAAGGCCAGCTCGTCCATCCTGTTAGGGACCTTCTTCGGCCCCGTCGTCGGCCCGGTCGCAACGGTCGCTCTCATGGGGCTCTTCGGCTGGCACGCCGTCTTCATCATCTTCGGTCTCGTCGGCGTCGCCCTGGCCTGGGTATGGCACCGCTTCGCCTGCGACAATCCGGCAGACAGTCCCTATGTCAATGCTGAAGAAGCTGCATACATCAACGAAGGCCGTTCGGCTGACTCCCTGAAGAAAGCCGTCGCTCCCTGGCATAAGTTCCTCCGCTCGACTCAGTTCTGGGCTGTCGGCATCCAGTTCATGGTCGTCGACTACATCATGTACGTCTTCCTGGCATGGCTGCCCATGTACCTGACTGAAGTTCACAACATGTCCTTGAAATCCATGGGCTTCTGGGCTTCCTGCCCTTGGATCGCACTGATGGCTATGGTCTTCCTGGCCGGCTTCGTTTCCGACAAGATTGCCAATGGCAGCCACAGCGAAATGCAGTATAAGATGCGCACCGTCACGGCTATGGCCGGCGTCGCCGTTACATCCCTCGGCCTGTACATCGCATCCCATACGGCTGACCCGGCCATGAACATCTTCTGGATGTCCGTTTCCCTCGGTGCCTTGGGCTTTGCTATGAGCGCCAGCTGGTCTTCCGTCATCTCCCTGGGTGGTAAATACACCGGTTCCGTTTCCGGCTGGATCAACCTCTGGGGCAACATCGGCGGCGTCCTGGCTCCTATCGTCACGGCCTTCTTCGTCACCAACTACGGCTGGAACAACGCCTTCACGGCCACGTCCCTGTTCGGCATCATCGCCATCGTAGCCTGGATCTTCGTAAAACCGGGCAAACAACTCGTCCCGCAGGATAAGTAATTTAGTGGCTCGTAGGGGCCGTCCCAAAGGGCGGCCCGCCGTTCGCAGGCCGCCGTTCGCAGACCGCAGAACGCGTTCTTTGCCTCCCTTAACAGGGGAAAAGGGCGGAGAGGTTTCTTTTCCTAGCCCCTAACGGCTAGCTGCTAACCACTAAAAAGTGCTGTCGTTTACGCGACAGCACTTTTTTTTGAAATTTTTTATTATCACTCACTTGACAAGAGTGCTAATAGGGTCTATGATATAGCTGTAATCAGGAAGAGGTTACAGAGAGATAAGCAAAAAGGTCAAAAGAACAGAACTGAAAAGAAGGTTCACTCATAGCAACAATGAACGATGTGTTGAAAGAGGGTAATGATTATGATGAAAGGTTTATTTCCAGTTGTAACGAACAGTGATTTTGTATTCCCTGATACGATTTTTGACAACTTCTTCAACAGCTTTGAAAATCCGACAGAAGGCAACTACCGCGTCCCGCAGGTAGATATCGAAGATACCGATAAGGCCTACATCCTGACGACGGACCTGCCGGGCATTGCCAAAGAAGACATCAACGTCAGCTACAACGATGACATCCTGACTTTGACGGCTAAACACGAAGAAAAGAAAGATGAAAAAGACGATAAGAAGAAATATATCCGCAAAGAACGCAGCAGCCATACGTTCTGCCGTCAGTTCACGGTCCGCAACATCCAGAAAGATGGCATCCAGGCAGCCTTTAAAGACGGCGTCCTGACCGTAACCCTGCCGAAAGAAGACCCGAAGAAAGTGGCTGAAGCCCACCGCATTGAAGTCAAATAATTGTAGGGGCGCCCACGTGGGGCGCCCGCCAAACTCCCTTGTATTCAATGTTTGATATATGGTGTTCAAACTTACGTAAAAAGAAGGCATGACTTATGAATAGCTTATTCCCAGTTGTTGATAATGAATTTTCCGTTCCCGATGTTTTTGATAACTTCTTCAATCGCTTCATGTGGCCGAGTGAATTCTCCAGCACGATGCCGAAAGTCGACATTGAAGACAAAGGCAGCGAATACGTTATGACCGCTGATCTGCCGGGCGTCCAGAAAGAAGACATCCATCTGAGCTACGACAACAACGTCCTGACTTTGGCTGCCAGCCACAACGAACAGAAGGATTCGCAAGACGAACAGCACAACTACATCTGCAAAGAACGTTCGAGTTCGTCCTTCTGCCGTCAGTTCCCTGTCACAGGTATTCAGAAAGAAGGTATCCAGGCTGCTTTCAAAGATGGCGTCCTGACCGTAACTCTCCCGAAAGATGCCCAACAGGCACAACCGACCAACACCATTGAAATCCAGTGAGGATGAAAAAAAGACCTACCGCATACACGGCAGGTCTTTTTTTAGTGGCTAGTGGCTAGCAGTTAGTGGCTAGCAGCTCGTAGAGGCAGTCCTCAAGGCTCCCATAATAGGGGAGCTGGCCGCCGAAGGCGGTCTGAGAGGTTGATTTAAAGCTATCTGCTAACCGCTGACTGCTGGCTGCTAAAAATAGGCATCGCTTAATGCGACGCCTATTTTTTTTATAATTGAGAAATTCTATTATCTGTTGTAATTACAACAGACATAATGATGAAAAAAACGTATACTTAACACATCGAAGGGAAAGAAAAAACGAGGTGAGTGGAATGAAAGAAACGAAAGGCCATATCTTTTCTATCAGCCGTGATAATGCCCCAGTGGCCGGCTGTACGATTTCTAAAGAACTGGTCAATGAAGCCCAGTATCAAGTCTTTTACTTTTCCCTGGCTGCCGGTACGGACATCAGTCCGGAAATCTACAGGCAGGCGAAACTCCTCTATGTCGCTGACGGTACGCTGACCGTTCACTGGCCGGGGGAAGAACATAATCTGGTGGCTGGTCAGGCCATCATCGCACCGCCGTCCGTACCCGTTGGCATGAAGAGCCGCGATGGGGCGGTCTATACGGAACTTACAGTAGAGGAGGAATTCCTTATGAACATCGATGCAGGCAAGATTTTCTCTTTGGCAGGCCTCGTGCCTTATCAGGATGGTAAGATCATCAACTGCGACATTATCCAGTCGCCTAAAGTCAAATTCGTCGTCATGAGCTTCGGCGCCGGCACAGGTCTTTCGGAACACGCTGCTCCCGGTGAAGCCTTGATTTTTGCCCTGGAAGGCAAAGCCGTCATCCGCTATGAAGGCGAAGATCATGAAATCAAGGCCGGCGAAAACTTTGCTTTTGCCAAGAACGGCCGCCATGCCATCACTGCCGATGGACCCTTTAAAATGGCATTGCTGCTTACGTTAGAATAATTTTATCATATAGAGATAACTGAAAAGGAGACGATCATCATGGGTAAAAAAATTACAGAAAAAGTGACTTGGGTAGGTAAAATCGACTGGGAATTGAACGAATTCCACGGCCATGAATATTCGACAGAAAAGGGCTCTTCGTACAACTCCTACTTGATCCGCGATAAAAAGACGGTCCTCATGGATACGGTCTGGAAACCCTTTGACGACGAATTCGTCGCTAACCTGAAGAAGGAAATCGACCTCAAAGACATCGACTATATCGTCATGAACCACAATGAAAACGACCACAGCGGCGCTTTGCCGGCACTGATGCGGGAAATCCCGGATACGCCGATTTACTGCACCAAGAAAGGGGAAGCCATCCTGCGCGGCCTCTATCACCAGGATTGGAACTTCGTCAACGTCAAGACCGGCGATACCCTGGACCTGGGCGACAGCCAGCTCGTCTTCATCGAAGCCGCTATGCTCCATTGGCCGGATACGATGTTCACTTATATGACCGGCGAAAACATCCTCTTCAGCAACGACGGTTTCGGTCAGCACTATGCCAGCGAAAGAATGTACAATGACTGCGTAGACCAGGCAGAACTCTATCAGGAAGCCATGAAATACTATGCCAATATCCTCAACCTCTACAGCCCCATGGTTACGCGGAAAATCGATGAAATCCTCAAGATGGGTGTCCCGGTCAACATGATTTGCCCGAGCCACGGTGTCATCTGGCGCAAAGATCCCCTGAAAATCGTCGCCAAATATCAGGATTGGGCCAAAGCTTACCAGGAAAACCAGATCACCATCATTTATGATACGATGTGGAATTCCACGCGCCGCATGGCTGAATGCATCGCCGAAGGCCTGCGCGAAACGGATCCGACGCTGACAGTGAAACTTTTTAACTCCGCTGTCGATGACAAGAACGACATCGTTACGGAAGTCTTCAAATCGAAAGCCATCCTCGTCGGCTCGCCGACCATCAACTATGGCTTCCTCTTCTCCATCGGCGGCATCATGGAAATGATCCGCGGCCTGAAATTCAAGAATAAGAAAGCCGCTGCTTTCGGCAGCTATGGCTGGAGCGGTGAAGCTGTCAAACAGATTACAGCTCTCCTCCAGGGTGCCGGCTTCGACGTCGTCAACGACGGCCTGCGCTGCCAGTGGAACCCGGACCAGGCAACCCAGGAAACATGCCGCCAATACGGTCGTGATTTCGCAGCAGCCGTCAACGCTTCCGAAGCCAAGGAAGATGAAGTCCAGACCGAACTCGGCGATTACAACAACGACGAACAGATTGGCAAGGCTGCTAAAGAACATTTCGAAGATTGGGAAAAAGATGCCCGTGAAGGCGTAAAACGCGGCTATGCCGGCTAAGTAGGGAATGTGGCTCGTGGTTCGTGGCTCGTGGTTAGTGGCTCGTGGCTAGTAGCTGGCTACTAGCTCTTGCCTCCCTTTATAGGGGAGGTGGCCTGAAAGGCCGGAGAGGTTGCTTTAAATTTAAAGTGATAATACTTGCGAACCGGATTTGTGTGAGCGGGCGCCCCACATGGGCGCCCCTACAAAAAAAAGGCTGTCGCACATGCGACAGCCCTTTTTTTATTCTGGAGCGGATGAAGGGGATCGAACCCTCGTACCAAGCTTGGGAAGCTCGTATTCTACCACTGAATTACACCCGCATGAACTTTTACTTATTCATTTTACCAGTATTCATGCGGTTTGTAAAGGTTTTCGAAGAATTTTCTTGAAATACTGGTAAAATAAGGCCTCACGGCCTTTTATAATGGTTAACAATAGGCGGAAAAGCAGATAAAATCTAGCTTTTTCCGCCTTTTTTATTGATTTTCTGAGTAATTGTTTTACTGTACATTTTCGCTGATTTTTAGTGATTTTTCTTCAAAAGGGGTGCAGGAGGGGTGCAGTTTGACCCTGAATACAAGCTCTACATTTATGGAATACAAGCTTTAAAGGGCCTATAAACCGCATGGTTAAGCGATTTTATGGAAAATAAAAAGGGGCAATGATTTATGAATGAAATGGTAATAAAAATACAATTTATAGTATCGTAGCATATCAAATAGGCTCTCTAAGTGAGCCTCTTTTTTAGGAGGTGTAATTGTTGGCTACTGTAATCAATCGAGGAAATGGTCATTGGGAGCTTCGGGTCTATATAGGTCAAGATAAGGACGGCAACAAAATCCGTAAAGATGGTCGGATATAGACTGGGATGAGAAAAAAATCTGTATTCAGAGGTCTGTGAAATATGTATCATCTCGTTGTACTGAAGTCTCTAATCCAAAGACGGACAAGCCCATCCGGACAGTTTACATCAGTGACTTCCTCAGCCAATTATTAGAACAACTTAAAAGAAAACAAATCAAATCCGCCCTGTGTGTCCTCAATTCGGTCCGCATGCTCTATAAAAAATAACTGACCATCTCCCGATGACAGTTCCATAACAGAAAGCCCCGTCGAAGAAATTTCCTTCGACGGGGCTTTGTTGTAGATGCTACTTGATTTCTATTTCGTAAACTGCAGGGGGACTGTCGATACGACGACGTCTAAGTAAGGCAGGGTACGGAGTCTTAGCAGCCAGCCGCTCTGGTTGTGAAGCAGGCGGTGCCATAATTTTTTCGTTTCAAATTCCGGAATGAGGACGGTAATCGTATCTTTCGGAGCCGTCTCTTTCCGCATCTCTTGGATAAAGGTGATGAGCGGGTCCGTCAACTGCCGATAAGGCGATTGAAGCATGATGAGCTCGATGTCGGGTTCCAGTTGGCGCCACAAGGTTTTGATTTTTTTACCCCGTTCATCGTCGCTGTAGACGTGGACGGCATAGATTTTATCTTTCGGACCGCTGATGATCTTGGCGTAGCGAATGGCCTTGGCTACGGCTTGAGTCGGGGATGCGATGGGGATGATGATGATATTGCGGCCTAAGTCGGTGGTCATGACTTTCGTATACTCTTCCGGTGTCAGCAACAGCTGTTCTCGGACGTCATCATAGTGATGATGGACTTTAAGGAACATATAGACCAAGGTCGGGATGAGCAGGACGATGATCCAGGCTCCGTAGATGAATTTGGTGATGAGGACGATGACGACGACGCAGGCCGTGACCAGGGCACCGAAGCCGTTGATGACGGAAAAGAGGCGCCAGTTTCGTTCCCGGCATTGTCTCCAGTAGACGACCATGGCCGATTGGGCAATGGTGAAGGAGAGGAATACGCCGATGGCATAGAGGGAAATGAGGTGCTCAATATTACCCTGGAAGAGGACAATCAAGATGCCGGCCATGAGCGTTAGGACTTGGATGCCGTTAGAATAGCTCAGGCGTTCACCGCGGTTGGCAAAGTAGCGGGGGACGTAGCCGTCGACGGCCATGAAAGAAAGAAGCGGCGGCAGGCCGTTGTAGGCCGTATTGGCGGCGATGTAGAGGATGACCATCATCAAAATCTGGATGACGTAGTAAATCAAGGTCCGGCTGAAGATATCTTCGACAAGGAGGGACAATAGGGTGTAGCCTTGTGTCGGCAAGAGGTGAAGATAAATGATGAGGTAACCGAGGCCGCCGAGCATGATTGCCAGGATACAGGCCATGATAGCCGTCGTTTCGATGGCGTTTTTTTGCTGAGGCGCTTGAACATGGTGACGCCGTTGGCAATGGCTTCGATGCCGGTCATGGAACTACAGCCGTTAGCAAAGGCCCGCAGGACGATGAGCATCAAGGCGGTCTGATTCAATGGGGCTACCGTTTCGACAGCGACGGTATGAGCCGTGAGGGTGCCGTTCCAGATTTGATAGAAGCCGCCGATTAAGGTGATCCCCATGGCAGCCAAGAAGAAGTACGTCGGCCAGACGAAGACGGTTGAGGCCTCCCTGGTACCGCGCAGGTTGACGATCATCATCAGGATGAGAACGCCGAGGTCAAGGTAGACGTGATAAGGGTGGAGGACCGGAAAGGCACTGACCAGCGCCGCCGTCCCTGAAGAAATGGAAACGGCAACGGTCAGGATGTAATCGGCCAGAAGCGCCGCCCCTGCCGTAAGGGCTGGGTAGACACCGAGGTATTTCATGGCGATGCCATAGGAACCGCCGCCGCCCGGATTGACCCGGACGACCTGGGTATAGGACAGGGCAACGATGAATAATAAGGCAATGATAGCTAAGACGATAGGTCCGAAATAACGGTATGTCGCTAAGGTCGGTACCGAAGCCAGGACGATGGCAATCTGTTCCGGCCCGTACCCGACGGATGACAGGGCATCCGATGAGAAAATAGGCAGGGCCTTCCATTTTGGCATCTGTTCGCCCTCGAGTTTGGTATTCTCCAAAGGCTTGCCGAGAAGGTGGCGATTAATCGTTTTGAATAGCATGATAGCCTCCCTTTTTTATTGTAAGAAACTGCATTTTGCTAAATACAGCTCAGTATAATCCCTTTTCATACTCCTGTCAATAAAGGTTTTTCATGTGTTATTCCTGTTGACCATAAGATTTCAGAAACAATAGCAAAAAGACATCCCTCGCTGCTGCAAGTCAAAGGATGCCTTTTTGTCTAAGGAGGAAATCGTGTTATTTAGAGGCGCCGAGGGCTGCGGCATGTTCGCTCTTGTAGGAGCCGAATCCGACGGCGAAGGAGCCTTTGTCATCGGGGGCGAAATCCAAGGGATGGAGTTATCATCACTATCCCATTATTCAGGAAGAACAGCTGAAGAAATTGCTGAAGGCAATAGATGATTTACCTGATAACTACATGATCATCTAGTTCCTGCAAGTCCTAGTTATCTGAATACATGGCTGACAAAAATGTGCAAAAAGATAGGAATACCCCATATTGGTGTTCACTCTTTGCGTCATATGGCCGCTACGTATGCTCTGAATGAAGGGGCATCTTTAAAATAAAACTGTTGTAATAACGAAAAATCTGCTACAATAAAGCTGTATTAGTCTGTGTTAGCAGATGTTCACAAAGGAGGTTCCTCATGAAAACATTAGATGAATTGTACCAGCAGATGCTTAAACGGGCTGCTGACGGTAAACCGGTCGGTGTCGATGGTGACCCGAAATTGATCGATTGTCTGGCTCATCCCGACGACCATCCCCTGATCTGGCGGGTCAAGCCCTGTCTCTGTCCGCCCGATGAACCACATCACTGCCAGGAAGCCTGTGACTGGGGCGCTATCACGTCCGGTCCCGATGGCATCTCCATCGACGACAGCCAGTGCGTCGGCTGCCAGGCCTGCGTCGATGCCTGCAAGCTCGATACCCTGAAGACGCGGAAAGACCTTATCCCTGTCGTCCAGGAACTGCACGACTACGACGGCCCTATCTACGCCTTGGTTGCTCCTGCCGTATCCGGTCAGTTCGGTCCCGATGTTACCATGGGGAAACTGCGGACAGCTTTCAAGCGCCTGGGTTTCACGGGTATGCTGGAAGTCGCCGTCTTTGCCGATATCCTGACATTGAAAGAAGCCCTGGAATTCGACAAGAACATCAACAATGAAGACCAGTTCCAGCTCACCAGCTGCTGCTGCCCCATGTGGATTGCCATGATCAAGAAGCTCTATCACCAGCTCCTGCCCAACGTCCCGGGCTCTGTCTCGCCTATGATTGCCGGCGGCCGTACAGTTAAGGCCCTGCATCCTAATGCCAAGACTGTCTTCATCGGGCCCTGCCTGGCTAAGAAAGCTGAACGGAAAGAACCGGACCTGGTAGGCGCTATTGATTACGTCCTGACCTATCAGGAACTGCGCGACTTCCTGACGGTTACGGACATCGACCTGGCATCCCTGCCGGAAGACAACGTGCCCCACGCTTCGGAAGCGGGCATCTGCTACGCCTATGCCGGCGGCGTCTCTGAAGCCGTCACGGAAACGGTCCATCAGCTGAACCCGGACCGCAAAGTCGACATCAAGACGCGCAAAGCCGATGGCGTCCCGGCCTGCAAGGCCATGATCAACGACATCCTGGCCGGCAACCGCGATGGCAACTTCTTTGAAGGCATGGGCTGTCTGGGCGGATGCGTCGGCGGTCCCCGGGCCATCATCAAGAAAGAAGAAGGCAAGGTCAACGTCCAGGCCTACGGCAAACAGGCGGCCTACAAGACACCCATGGAAAATCCCTACGTCATCGAATTATTGAAGAAACTCGGCTTCCCGACAGTCGAAGAATTCCTCGAACGGAGCCACCTGTACGACCGTATTTTTGACTGATGATGGGTATGGTCATCATGTAGTGACCTTTTTCGTCAGAGTTTCTGTAGGGGCGCCCCACGTTGTCAAGAATAACATCGTTTACATTTTGTGCAAGGACATCCTTTACACTTTATGCAAGCACATCGTTTACAAATTTCTTCTTATTGAAGCTTTAATTTTCCTTCTAAACGAGGATCGTTGTGAATCAGATAAGCCCGTTTCATCAGGAATACTTGCTTATTTACGTCAATCTTCCYGA
>NZ_APHY01000098.1 GCF_000417505.1 Megasphaera sp. NM10 | reverse complement strand
TATTYACTATCCAAGTGCCAAACTTCACATCGGGCACACGTACTGCACGACCATTGCCGACTCGCTGGCACGGTTCCACCGTCTGCGCGGCGACGACGTCTTTTTCCTGACCGGCTCGGATGAACACGGCCAGAAAATCCAGCGTGCAGCCGAAGCAAAAGGCGTCAAACCGATTGAATACGTCGACGAAATCGTCGCCCTCTTCCAGCAGCTCTGGAAAAAACTCAACATTTCCAATGATGACTTCATCCGCACGACAGAAAAACGCCATGAAAAAGTCGTCCAGGCTTTGATGCAGAAGTCCTACGACAACGGCGATATCTATAAAGGTGAATACAAAGGCTGGTACTGTACGCCGTGCGAAACGTTCTGGCCGGAAAACAAGCTGCCCGAAGGCAAACACGTCTGCCCGGACTGCGGCCGTCCGCTGGAACTCGTTTCGGAAGAAGCGTACTTCCTGAAGATGAACAAATACGCCGACCGCTGGCTGAAATTCATCGACGAAAACCCGGACTTCATCCAGCCGGAATCGCGGCGCAACGAAATGATTTCCTTCGTCAAGAGCGGCCTGGAAGACCTCTGCGTTTCCCGTACGTCCTTCGACTGGGGCATCAAGGTCCCCTGGGACCCGAAACACGTCGTCTACGTCTGGTTCGACGCCCTGGTCAACTACGTCACGGCTGCCGGCTATCTCGATGACCCGGAAAAATTCAAGAAATTCTGGCCCGCTGACCTGCATCTGGTCGGCAAGGAAATCGTCCGCTTCCACAGCATCATCTGGCCAATCATGCTCATGAGCTGCGGCCTGCCGCTGCCGAAGAAAGTCTTCGGTCATGGCTGGCTCATCGTTGACGGCACGAAGATGAGTAAATCTTTGGGTAACGTCGTCGACCCGATCCCCCTCATCGACCGCTACGGCGCCGATGCGCTCCGTTACTACCTCCTGAAGGAAATCCGCCTCGGCCAGGACGGCAACTTCTCCCTGCCGTCGTTCATCAACCGCATCAACTCCGATTTGGCCAACGACTTGGGCAACCTCTTGCAGCGTACCCTGGCTATGGTCGAAAAATACGAAGGCGGCGTCGCTGCCGGCCCGACGGTCAAAGAACCGGTCGACGACGATTTGGCAACGTGCGCTGTGGAAACGGCAAAACGTTTTGAAACCTACATGGACGACATGAAGATCAACGATGCCATCAACGACGTCTGGGCCCTCATCCGCCGCAGCAATAAATACATCGACGAAACGACGCCGTGGGTCCTGGCCAAAGACGATGCCAAAGCCCAGCGCCTGCAGACGGTCTTGTACAATCTCCTCGAAGCCCAGCGCATCATCGCTACCCTGGTCAGCCCCTTCATCCCGGCCAGCGCAGCGGAAATGTGGAAACAGCTCGGCTTAGGTGACTTTGCCGAAGCCAACCTGCCGGCTGCCCAGGAATGGGGCCGTTATCCGGCTGATACGAAGGTCTGCAAAGGCCATGCCCTCTTCCCGCGCTACGATTTGAAGGAAGAAGTCGCCGAAGCGGAAGAAGAAAAGAAAGCCGCTCAGGCCTGCCCGGCTGCCCAGGAACCGACGAAGCCGGAAATCACTATCGACGATTTCAGCAAGATCGACCTCCGCGTCGGCAAAATCGTAGCCTGTGAAAAAGTACCTAAAGCCAAGAAACTGTTGAAACTGCAAGTCGACCTCGGTACGGAAACGCGCCAGATCGTCAGCGGTATTTCCCTGTACTATAAACCGGAAGACCTCATCGGCCACTGCGTCATCGTCGTCACCAACCTGAAACCGGTCAAGCTCTGCGGTGTTGAATCGAAAGGCATGCTCCTGGCTGCTTCCGATGGCAACGATAACCTGCAGGTCGCTTTCGTCGACGGCATGGCACCGGGAAGCCGGGTCCGCTGATGCTCTTCGATACCCATTGCCACGTCAATGACGGCGCTTACGCTGAAGACCGTCCGGCCGTATTCGACCGGGCGGCCGCAGCCGGCGTAGGCCTCATGATCTGCCCGGCGACGGATATGGAAACGTCAGCCCAGTGCATCGCCATGGCCAGGGAACACGACGGTCTTTATGCCGCCGTCGGCATCCATCCCGAAGAAGCGGCCAAGGCCCAGGACGGCGATGTCGACAAGCTGCGCCAATGGATACAGTCGGAAGAGAAAGTCGTCGCCGTCGGCGAAGTCGGCCTGGATTATCACTGGCCTGAACCGGCCCGGGATGTCCAGCAGGCCGTCTTCATCGACATGGTCAAACTGGCTGTGGAACTCGACGTACCCATCATCATCCATGACCGCGAAGCCCACGGCGACACGCTGGACATCCTGCGCCAGTACGGCAAGGGCATCCGCGGCGTCTTCCACTGCTATTCAGGCAGTCTGGAAATGACGGACGAACTGCTGCGCATGGGCTTCTATTTCGGCTTTGACGGGCCCTTGACCTATCCCAATTCCAAACGGGCCAAACGCGTCGCGTCCCATTTGCCGTTAGACCGCATGCTCATCGAAACGGACTGCCCGTACTTGACGCCCCAGGCCCACCGCGGCCAGCGCAATGAACCGGCCTATGTCCACTACGTCGCCGAAGAAATCGCCGCCCTGCGGGGCATAGACGCCGCCGAAGTGGCCCGGGCGACCACAGAAAACGCCAAGCGGCTGTTTGCGATTCCGTAACCTGCAATCTTGTAGGGGCTTGCACGTGGCAAGCCCGCTCCGGAATATGAGCGATTTTCCAGCTTGGAGAGAGCGTCACCCAATGCCCAACGGGTCGCCCACGTGGCGACCCCTACAGTGTGAAACAGAGTTGCCGCACGAAAGCCGATAGCTTAATGCGATAATTTCTGCTTACTTATCCACAAAGGAGAACACCATGTCACGAGGAAAACGTCCCGCTATCCAGCTTACGATTACGGGGAAACTGGGGACTATGGGCTGCCATCGCGGCCATCACATCGGGGAAACCTTTGATTACGATACGGACCGGGGAAAAATCTGTCCCATGGCCCTGCACTGTGCCTTTCCCTATGTCGATATCCTGCGCTATGGCGGCCAGCTTCCGGGACAGCCGGAAGGAGAAGCCGAATTCTGCTGTTCCGACGCCGACGTAGCCCTGGTCTTCAAGGCTAAAATCATTAGCGATTAGCAGGTAGGAGTTAGGGGGCGCACGAAGGCACATGCCATTATGCGAGGCCCCTTTCTCTTTATAGTTTGTAGTACGGAGTTTGTAGTTTGTAGAAGATGGCTTTAAATTTAAAAGCCTTTACTAAAAACTACAAACTGCAAACTTAATACTCAAAAAATCCCTTGACAGAATCCTTCGGATTTGGTATTATAATCAAGTCTTCTGAAACAGACAACACACATGCGGAAGTAGCTCAGTGGTAGAGCATCACCTTGCCAAGGTGGGGGTCGCGAGTTCGAGTCTCGTTTTCCGCTCCATTTATTCCTCAATAGCTCAGTTGGTAGAGCAATCGGCTGTTAACCGATTTGTCGTAGGTTCGAGTCCTACTTGAGGAGCCATACAGGGGTGTCGCCAAGCGGTAAGGCAACGGACTCTGACTCCGTCATCCGTAGGTTCGAATCCTACTACCCCTGCCATTATGATTCACTAGCTCAGTTGGCAGAGCACCTGACTTTTAATCAGGGTGTCCCGAGTTCGAATCTCGGGTGGATCACCACATTCCACATTATGTGGCCCCTTGGTCAAGCGGTCTAAGACATCGCCCTTTCACGGCGAGAACATGGGTTCAAATCCCGTAGGGGTCACCACTTGGGCGATTAGCTCAGCTGGGAGAGCGCCTGCCTTACAGA
>NZ_APHY01000097.1 GCF_000417505.1 Megasphaera sp. NM10 | reverse complement strand
TCAGGTTGCGTACAAGATCCTTTAAATTATTCTTTATAAGATCCTCATTAAGTTGTATAATATTACCAGACATGGTCTATTGCCTCCTTACGAATTTTGTGTGGTAACTTAATTGTACTAGCGGCAATAGACTATGTCTATTTTTTATGAAATTGAATTTGCGAAATATATTTTACCTTATCGCAAAACCTTGTTGAAGGAGCACATTGCTAAACTGATAGAAAATAAAGATGATACGTTTGGTAATGCCCGAACTATCCGCAATATTTTTGAAAAAGCAGTGGCTTTGCAGGCTAACCGCTTGATGGGATTAGAAACACTTCCACAGGATTTGTCTACGCTTACGGAAGTAGATATGAAAAGGTGTTTTCAAGATCATTGAATTCAACAATTTTTATACAGTTATCTTCTCGAAAAATAAGCTGTCGTATTAAAAAAAAATTGTGCGACAGCTTATTTTTTGTTTGTTGTTGTATGTTCTGTTAGACAGTTTGATGATTCCCCGGGCAAACTGGGCTGGCAATCGTACATAGACTGGAGCGGGCGCCCCACGTGGCGCCCCTACGAACCATGGCTTGGGATTGTATGGGCGGCTGCGGCTCGGTCTGGAGAGCTTTAAATTTAAAACCATCTGCTAGCCGCTAGCCGCTAGCCACTAGCCACTTAAAAAGGCGCTGTCTTCATGGGACAGCGCCTTTTTCCTAATGTCCTGCGACTTCGGCTGTGGGCTGGAATGCCTGGGCAGCTTCGGGGTTTTCGTTCATGGCGTCGATGCGGGCGCGGTATTCGCTATCCGAAGCGTAGCGTTTGTTTTTGTAATAGCCGATGGTCAGGAAGGGGACGATGATGATGGCGATGGCTAAGTAACCGCAATAGCCGTAGCCATATTTGATGATGTTGGTCAGGCCGGCGACGGAGACGGTCATAGAGGCGATGATGATGAACAAGGTGACGATGGCCGAACGGGTGACGGCGTTATGGCTTACTTTCTTCAGGCACTTCGTTTCCGAGAAGCGGGCTGTGAAGCCGAAGACCGTCGTGACGCCTGTCGAGATGAGGCACAGCAGTAAGAAGGCGCTGTAGGCGATGGTCAGCCAGGACATGCCCATGGCTTTGCAGCTGGTCAGGGTCGGTAAGGGCGATTTGCCATAGATGCCGGTCCAGCCTAAGAGCATGCAGACGGCTAAGGTCAGGGCGATGGCGTTCATGGCGAAGGAGAACCACATGGACGTAGCGCAGTTCTTACGGGTGACCAGCGGTGTGCCGACGACGATCATCGTCGGGATGACGACGCACTGGAAACCGGAATAGGTGAAGGTGTGGAGAATGGCCGTCGGCAGTTTGCTGAAGCCGTTGGCGGCAAAGTCCTGGGCCATGGCGGCCGTGAAGAACTGCGTCCCTTCGATGGAGCCGCCCATATAGATGCCGACGGAGAAAATCATGATGACCATGGCCAGGATGGCGATACCCATGTAGGTCGTCGCCCGGCGTACCAGGCCGGCGCCGAAGATGGTCAGGAAGAAGATGATGGCGCCGACGACGCCGATGCCGGTGTAATAGTTGAGGCCCGTCTGGGCGTTGATGGCTGAGGCGGCACCGGAAATCGTAGCCGATACGGCCATTAAGACCATGATGTAGAAGAAGGCTTCAAACAGGTATTCGATGCCCTTGAAGGGGCTGTATAAGTTCTGGAATAATTGACGGTAACTGGTGAGATGACGGGAATTGTACATGTTCATGGCTTCCTTGATGGTCAGCGTGAACAGCAGCATAGTGATGATGGCCGTAATCGGACCGAGCCAGCCGAGGCTGACGAAGTAGACATTTTCCTGGTTGCCCGTAGCGAAACCGCCGCCAGCGTGGGAACTGAATAAGACGGCACCGACGGAAAAACACATGCTCAGTGAAGCGGCTTTGATCGATGAAATATTAGCCATAAGATTTTCCTCCTTTTAAGAACCATGGAGAGAAACGAAAACGCCTTTCGTCTCTCTGCTCGAAGCATTAAGAGACGAAAGGCGTTGTATGATCCTTCCGCGGTACCACTCTGTTTCATCCCTGGGGATGCACTCTCGGATACGGCTCATGGCGATATCCACGCTCTGTAACGGGAGTTCCCGTATCGGCCTACTCCATTCAGCCTCTCCGCTCGGCAATGAGTTCGGTCCGGCATCGCCGCTGCCTCACACCAGCCGGCAGCTCTCTGGAAACGATAGACTCAGACGTACTATTTTGCGTCGTCGCGTTTATGACGTTTATCAGTTGATGGTGCTATGATAGCATCATCACTTAATAAAGTCAAGGATGAAACATAATATTTTTTGAAATAAACGCAATAAACGTTTAAGTTTAAGGTTTAACCATAAAATATAGTTTGTAGTACTGAGTTTGTAGTTTGTAGAAGATGGTTAAAAAACTTCACTACAAACTACAAACTGCAAACTTAAAACTCAAAAAGGCGCTGTCTTCATGGGACAGCGCCTTTTTCCTACTTATCGCGGGAAAGGTCGACCTCTTTCAAGGGAATGAGGTGAGTCTTATGTTTGAGTTTGTGATAGAAGAAGACGGCCAGGAAGACGGGGATGCCGATGTAGGCGACACTGGCACCGTACCAGTCGATTTCTGCGCCTGTGAAGGCCGAGTAGTTCTGGCCTGCCGTGACGATGATGCACATGATCAGGGCCAGGAGGGGGCCGAAGGGGAACCACGTAGCCTTATAGGGCAGGTCTTTCAGGTCTTTGCCCTGGGCGATATAGGCCCGGCGGAAGCGGAAGTGGCAGATGGCGATGCCGATCCAGGTGATGAAACCGGCCATGCCGCTGATGTTGACCAGCCAGTCATAGGCTTTGCCTTCGCCGATGAGGGACGTCAGGAAGGCGGCCATGCCGAAGACGACCGTTGCGAACAGGGCATACGACGGGACGCCGCGCTTGTTCAGTTTGAGGAAGCATTTCGGGGCCTGTCCCGTTTCGGCCATGGCGTAGAGCATACGCGTCGAGACGTAGAGGCCCGAGTTGCCTGCCGACAGGACGGCGGTCAAAATGACGGCGTTCATGATGGAAGCGGCTGCGGCCAGGCCGAAGCGTTCAAAGACCAGCGTGAACGGGCTGATGGAAATGTTTTCGATGTTCGTATTGAGCAGATTCGGGTCCGTGTAGGGGATGAGGAAGCCGATGACCGTAAAGGCGCCTAAATAGAAGATGAGGATACGCCAGAAGATGGAGTGGACGGCGCGGGGCACGTTCTTTTCCGGATCTTCACTTTCACCGGCGGCGATGCCGATCATTTCCGTCCCCTGGAAGGAGAAGCCGGCGACCATGAAGATGCCCAGCATGGCCGTGAAGCCGCCGACGAAGGGCGCATCGCCGATGGTCCAGTTGGTAAAGCCCGGCGACGGTTCCGGCCCGAGGCCCAGGATGAGCAATGTCCCGGCAAAGAGGAAGACCAGGACCGTCAGGACCTTGATGCCGGCGAAGATGAATTCGCTTTCGCCATAGGACCGGGTCGACAAGTAGTTGAGGACGAAGAGGATAATGAGGAACAGGCCGCTCCAGATGGCAGCCGGTACGTCAGGGAACCAGTATTTCATGATCAGGGCGCCGGCGACGAGTTCGGCTGCTACCGTGATGGCCCAGTTGAACCAGTAGTTCCAGCCCAGGGCAAAGCCCAGGGATTTATCGACGTAGCGGTTGGCGTAGGTTTCAAAAGAACCGCTGACCGGCAGGTACGACGCCATTTCGCCGAGGCCTGTCATGAGGAAATAAACCATGATACCGATGAGGGCATAGGCGACGAGGGCACCGCCCGGACCGGCAGAGCTGACCGTTTCACCGCCGGCGACGAACAGGCCCGTGCCGATAGCGCCGCCGATGGCGATCATGTTCATGTGGCGGGCTTTCAGGCTGCGGCGCAGTCCCTGCTGCTGTTGAGTTTCTTCCATGCAAAATCACAACCTTTTTTTCATTGAATTGAATTGATAAATAAAATCTAAAAAAACTCATACCCTTACATTATAAAGGATGAATCCTTCTCTGACAAATGGATATTCTGCATGGAAGTAAATCGTTTATGCGATTAATGGATATATAACGTGACGCTGTAGTCTTGACAAGGATTTCGAGAACAGGTACACTAAAGATAAAATAGTTGAACATGTTCAAGAAGGTGTTTTTATGGAAAAAGATAAAGACGAAGTCCGTCAGCGCATCCTGGCTGCGGCGAAGGAGCTCTTTGTCCAGCAGGGGTATAAAAAGACGACGATCCGTCAGATCGTCGAGAAATCGGGCGTCCTCACAGGGAGCATCTATTATTTCTTCAAGAATAAAGAAGATATCTTCCAGTCCCTGGTCATGGAGCTGCTGCGGCAGTGTACCGATTTGATTGCAGCCCATTTCAGGCAGGAGTCGCCGGCCTTCCGCTACGCCGCCCTGTGCCTCATCGAATTTGAAGCCGTGGCCATGAACCAGCTCGTCCGCGAAACCTATTATGAAGGCTATACGACGCCCTTGACGTTTGAAAAGATCACGGACCATCTGGCCGATATGACGGGCCGCATCTTCGGCGATTCCCTGGGATTATCGAAGGAGGATATTTTCCTGCGCTCCCTGCTCATCAAAGGGGCCATGCGCGGCTACATCGTCCAGTTCGACTTCAGCCAGCCCATGGACAGCCAAAAGTACGCCGCCCTGGTCCTGGATACGGCTTTGCAGCTGCTGGGCATTTCGGCTGCTGAGAGCCATGACGTCCTGGCTCAGCTCGAACAGCGCCTGCCGGAAATCGAAGCCATTGCCGATGAGATGATCCACCGGCGATAGGACGGCTTTCTGTAAAGGATTGCCGCATGAGGCTATTTTGGGGCTTCATGGGGCAGCCTTTTTTGCTCAAGATTTGAACATGTTCAACAAACAAAAGGGGGAACTCATCATGTTCATAGAAAAAAAGAAATGGGCTGCCGGCTTGCTCCTGGCCCTGGCCGTTGTCTGCCTGGCCAGCGGCTGCAGTTTGCAGAAGGAAGCAGCGTCAGATGAATTGTGGGGCCGGGCCGATGCCAAGGAAATCGACATCAACTCCAAAGTCACCGGCCGTGTCGTCCAGCTCCGCGTCAAGGAAGGGGATACGGTCAAGCAGGGCGACATCATCGCCTACATCGACCAGCGCGACCTCCTGGCCCAGAAGGCCCAGGCCGAAGCCAATATCAAGGCCCTCCAGGCCCAGGTGCGCCAGTCCGGCGTCGTCACGGACCTCCAGGACAGTACGTCCAAGTCCCAAGTCGATACGGCTTCGGCTGGCCTCGATTCGGCCCAGTCCAATCTGGACCTGGCAGAAAAGGATTTCAACCGTTACCAGGAACTCTATGCCCAAGGAGCTATTTCCAAATCCGTCTTCGATGCCTATAAGACCAAGTACGAAGTTGCCCAGTCGGCGTACAGCCAGGCCCAGTCCAGCGTATCGTCGGCCCAGGCCGGCCTCTTGCAGACCGATGCCAACTTAGCGGCTACCGATGCGGCCCAGAAGAAACTGGAAGCGGCTCAGGCCCGGCTGCAGCAGATCGAAGTATCCCTGGATGAAACAGAAATCAAGGCCCCTTTCGACGGCATCATTACGGCTAAATACATCGAAGAAGGTTCCATGATTTCCCTGGGGACGCCGCTGGTCGCCCTGCAGGACCCGAACGACAACTGGGTCGACTTCAAGATTCCGGAAACGAAGCTCAAAGACTTCCATCTCGGCCAGGTCCTGACCATGCAGGCCCGTGACGGCGTCACCCGCGTCCAGGGGACCATCACCGATATCAGCCAGAAATCGGAATTCGCCACCCAGCGGGCGACGAGCGAACGCGGCAACGATACGGATATCATCAGTTTCAACGTCAAGGTCCAGGTCAACAGCGATGCCCTGCGGCCGGGCATGCGTTTCCAGTATATGGCAGGTGACTGACATGAAAGTATGGCACGTCTTGAAGCAGGAATGGCACTGGCTCTGGCAGGGGCGCTTTCCCGTCGCGGCGATCCTCTTCCTGCTGCCCCTGGCCTTTACCCTGGCCTTTGGTATCATTTACTATCAGAACTCGGTCGAACGGATCCCCCTGGTCATCTGCGACGAAGAGCAGTCCGTCGTCAGCCGGACCATCGTCCAGGCTTACAGCGATGCTGAAAAGTTCCAGCTCGTCGACCAGGTGACGCGGTCGGAAGATATGGTCGATGATTTGAACAGCGGCAAGGCCCTGGTCGGCCTGTACATCCCGGAGGATTTGTCCAAACAGGTCAAGCTGGGCAATCCCGTGCCGCTCATGCTGACGGTCAACTCGGCCAATAACATGTTCGGCAACGCCGCCCTGACGGCAGCCAGTGAAATCAACAAGACCTTGTTCGTCGGCATTGCGGCCAAACTCCTGGAAGCGGGCAACCAGCTGCCGGCAGCGGCCATGAATATGGCTTACCCCGTCCGCCTGGGCATCCGCATCGTCAACAATCCGACGGCCGGCTATACGCCGTTCATGCTGGCCGGTCTGACCATGAATGGCCTGCAGATTGCCATTATGCTCGTCTTGTGCCCCCTCATCGCCAGGGAGTTCCGGTATCATGGTTACGAGAAGTCCATCCCGTCGTGGCTGATCCTGGGCGCCAAGGTGCTCTGTGTACTGGTCATGGCGGTTCCTTCTTTTTTCCTCTCCCTGGGATTCTTATACTACAGCTTCGCCGTCCCCGTACAGGGTTCCCTGGCCGCCCTGGCCGTCATGATAACGGCTTTCTGCCTGGCCGTCGCCAGCATTATGGTCCTCTTTGCCGTGCTCAGTCCGGATGCAGTCATGTCCATCGAAATGCCCTTGCTCTATATCATGCCGGGCCTCTTGTACAGCGGCCTGAGCTGGCCTGATTTCTACATGAGCGACGTCGCTGCCGCCATTGCCCAGATTTTTCCCATGCGCCATGCTGCCGACAGCGTCCGCGATATCTTATTGGCCGGTTATGCGCCGGCGCTGGTTTCCCAGTCCCTGCAGCTGCTGCTCATGGGGGCCGGGGCCTTTGTCCTGGGAACGGCTATCTTTGCCCTGCGCCGCCGCTACGGCATGAAGACGTTCCTGGAAATAGCGGCAGGGGCTATTGCGCGTAAGCGGAAAGGAGCGCGGTCATAATGGGATTTATTGCATTGATACGACGGGAACTGGCCAATGCCTTTCTCCACGATGCCCGGCGGGCTATCTTTCTCTTTGGCGCCGCTACGGCCTACCTGATTCTCTTCGGCATCCTCTATTATCCCGGCGTCGTCAAGGAGATACCGACGGTCGTCTGCGATGAGGAACATACGGCCTACAGCCGCCTTTTGACCCGCCAGGTCGATGATGACGAACGGCTGGGGCTGGTCCGCGTCGTCGCCGATGAAGGGGAGGCACGGGACATGCTGCGCCGGAAAGAGGTCTACGCCGCCGTCATCATTCCGGCCGATTTTTCTCACGATATCCTCAACGGCCGCAGCGCTAAAGTCCTGTTCATGCTCAACGGGGCCAATATCATTACGACCAATATCGCCACGACGGCTGGCAACGACATCGTCAATACCTTCAATACGCGCTTTGCCGCCCGGCAGGCGGCATTGCGGACCAGCGGCGATGAACAGATGCTGAAGAAGCGCATCTCACCGGTAGAGACGACACTGCGCGTCCTCAATAACCCGACCCAGAGTTACATGATGTTCTTCATGGTCGGCCTGGCCATGGCGGCCATGCAGCAGGGCATCTTCCTGGCTGTCGGCGCCGCCGTGCAAGGCGATTTCAAGGATACAGAAGGCCTGAAAGGCGCACCGAAGGCGGCCGTCCTGGTTGTCAAGGTCGCCGTGTACTGGCTGCTGTCCGTCTTGTCCTTTGCCCTGGTCTGCGTCATTTCTTACGGCTTGGGGATTCCCGACCGGGCATCGGTCACGGCCCTCTTGACCCTTGCGTCGGCCTTTTCTTTTGCCGCCGTGTCCCTGGGCCTCTTCGCGTCGTCCCTTTTCCACAACGAATTGCAGTTCGTCCGGGCGTCCATCATGTACACCGTGCCGGCCTTCATCTTCGGCGGCTATACGTGGCCCCTGGAAGCCATGGACCAGTGACCCAGGTCGTCGCCCAGGCCTTTCCCATGGCCTGGATGTCCAACGCCGTCCGCGAACTCTTCCTGTCCGGCCATCTGGCCACGCTGAGCCATAACCTGACGGCCCTGACGGTCATGGGTGTCATTTTCCTCAGCCTGGGGAGCTGGATTTTCCTGCACAAGATAGATGGTGTAAAATAATTGTGGGGAAACTTTATCACAGTTTCGCCAGAAGACTCCTTCCTCTTAGGTAGGGGATGAATGGCGATGGATTTCGCAGGTTCGATGCCTGCGAAATCCACCCTATGTTATTTCTGTCTTAGCCTTTTCACCTCGGCTACGGTATAATGGTAGATAACAGAGGAGGTGAATCCTAGATGTACTTGACGCAATCGAATATCATCCGCGGCTTGTCGAAACAAGAGTATACGATGCTCCGGGAAATGTGCCAATACAGCAATAACCTGTATAATGTAGCAGTCTATACGATTCGGCAGCATTACTTCGACACCCAGCAATTCTTGCGGTACGAAGAAAATTACCCCATTTGCAAGGGAAATGAAAACTATGGCTTGTTGCAGGCCGGTGTTGCTCAGCAGATATTGAAGATGGCCGACCGCAGTTTTTCGTTCTTTTTTTGGGCTTTTGCAGAAAGTCAAGTCCGGTGACTATGGTTCAAAGGCTGTTCGCCTGCCATACTATCGTGAAAAAAGGCGGTCTCTTCAATCTCATCTTGTCAACGAACGCTATTACCATTAAGAATGGCTTCTTAACCGTGCCGATGAGCCGTGAATATATGAAACGCCATAATGGCCATCGGATTCGGATTCCTGTTCCCGACAGACTGAAGGATAAGACGATTCAGGAAGTTCGCATCTGTCCCATGTATGGCGGACGGTATTTCAAGATTCAGTATTGCTACTTACAGGACCCAGAACCGGTGAAAACCTCGCCAGACCGTGTCCTGGCTATTGACTTGGGCCTGGACAATCTGGCCGCCTGCGTTACCAATACGGGGACGTCGTTCCTTATGGACGGTCGTAAACTCAAATCTATCAACCAGTATTGGAACAAACGCAAAGCCAGACTCCAAAGCATTGCTGCCAAGCAGGGCCAGAAGACGACGAACCAGCTCTGTCAGTTAGCGAAGAAACGCAATTTCCGGATGCAGGACATCCTTCGCAAGACAGCTCGTTACATTGTTAATTTCTGCATTGACCATCAGATAGGGACCCTTGTTTGCGGTTATAATCGAGATTTCAAACGAGGACTAAAACTGGGCAAAGTGACGAATCAACATTTCACCCAAATCAGCCTGAGCTATTTGCGTAGTAACTTGAAACACCTGTGTGAACGCTACGGGATAACCTATCTGGAACAGGAAGAGTCCTATACCTCTCAGGCCAGCTGCCTGGATTTGGATGCTATTCCCGTATACCAGCCGGATACACCCTATGCAGGAACGTTCAGCGGGAAACGAATCCGGCGCGGCCTGTACCGCTTCGCCAACGGCAGGACGGCTAATGCCGACATCAACGGCGCCGCCAATATACTTCGTAAAAGTAAGCAGAACTTCGATTTCGAGGGACTGTGTAAAGGGCTTTTGGACAGCCCTTTGAGAATAACGGCTATCCTGATTTCAGGMKGAAACTTAAACAGCAA
>NZ_APHY01000096.1 GCF_000417505.1 Megasphaera sp. NM10 | reverse complement strand
TCAGCCGCAAGGTCGACCAAGAAAGGCGCTTTCCCCAACGAGGATGCAGTCTTCAAGATTTTCTACCTACGCATCCAAGAGCTCTATAAAAAATGGAAGGGTCGTCACGTCGCAAACTGGGCGATGGTCCGGAACCAGCTGCTCATGGACGACAGGATGTCTCAGCTTATGCAGCAATACGATGTTGCTTATTGAATCGATTTACACAAAACTCTTGACACACCCGTTTTGGATGTATTTTCAGTGTGTTTTTGACACCCATTCGTCCTCGGAAACAAGTCCACGGCATTTTGTGCTTCTGTCCGTTCTTGGGAATATGTCCAATTATATTGTAACAAGATATGTCATCAAGCAAGCCTGTATACTAATAATAAAAGAATACACCTATATGGGATTTTTGTGCTCCATGATAATTTCAAAAAATTTTAGCATGCCCACTATTAAATTTGATACATTATATTTCTAAGCACCGTTGCAACATTTGAATAATATTGATCAAATTCTCAGTTAACTTGTCATATACCATATCTACTGCAATTCCCCAACCTGTGCTCATGTTTTTAGGGTCTATTCCATAAACGTTTAGTGCACTTTTTACTTTTTCATCAGACATAGGATGTGATGATGCGTTCCTGAGATCAACAAGAGCAAACAAAAAGCTCATCCCATCTACTTGAATATCCTTATTCCATCGCATAATAATATTCTCATGTTGTGTAATCAAATTAAGTCCCGAATCCAATGCTATACTACAGAGTTGCATAATTGTAGCCAATAATTTAAGAGATCTGAAATCCTTAATTTCTTTTATATCCATTCCTGCTTTATGTAAAAATTTTCTTAATGATTTTTCTTTGATGCCTTCAAATAATTTATATATTTCTGTACAACGACTAAGAAATTCCTGCTCTGTCATATCTTGCGCCACTCGATATCCTAGCGGTTTAAGATTATCCAAAGTCCACCAACCATTATAATCAACTGTTTCTTTACTTAAACCAATAATATCCATGTCGTCATATGGAAGATCAAAAGAATTACAAAGATTAGATAATGCCAAACCAAGATTTTCAAAAACATTAATAAGTTTTTCCGCACGAACACCAATATTTGCTTTTCCAAGTGTTTGTTGTTGCTCAATTGCAATATCCTTAGATACCGCATAACAATTGACATTCTGTATTATTGATGAAGGGCATCCTTCATATATTTTTTTTATTTCATAAGCGATATAATCTCTTCCAACACGATGACACCATGACAATGTCCACCATCCATCGTATGAAATACTTCCACTTGTGGGATTAATATAAAATACATCTTTACCCTCAAATTGCTCTAATATTTGATCTTTTATATACACAAAATCCAGAACGCCTTGTGCTCTTGCTCTATCCAGAGTCATGCTACCAGGATAATCTGGCCATTCTAAATCGCAACTTTGTTCGTCAGAAATAGGTCTACTTTTTGGTATAATTACCTGTCGGCACCCCCAAACTTGACAAATAGCAACATTTGTATCAGAACAAATATCTCGTTTTATATCTACTAACCGTCCAGGTTCAGATATATTTATATCATCTGTCCCATTAAAATATTTTTCTAACTCATCATCTATAGCACAACGCCGTTCCTCATAAAAGACAGCAACAACAGCACAGTTTTTTTAAACTAGCGTAGTCCTCTAAGTATCTCTTATCAATCGTAACAAAACATCCAGAATGTGATGGAAAATTATAATGTAATAATGGTTTTACAGAAATAATACCATATTCAGGCAAGGATAAGTCATCCCAGATTATTTGTTCTGAATCTCTTAAAATGCGGGGGCATAGGGTGTGTCAAGAGTTTTGTGTAAATCGATTCAATAAGCAACATCGTATTGCTGCATAAGCTGAGACATCCTGTCGTCCATGAGCAGCTGGTTCCGGACCATCGCCCAGTTTGCGACGTGACGACCCTTCCATTTTTTATAGAGCTCTTGGATGCGTAGGTAGAAAATCTTGAAGACTGCMTSMTCGTTGGGGAACTGA
>NZ_APHY01000095.1 GCF_000417505.1 Megasphaera sp. NM10 | reverse complement strand
GCAGCCTGCATTCATTTCCATCGCTTGTATGCGATTTCGTAGGGGACGGCTAAAAGTCGTCCCGCGTGAATCCTGTGCACAGCCGGAATTTATGACGAGTGGCGCTCGGTCGTAATACAATCATGCGTCTGTCGCGGCGCAGCCGCATCTGAGTCCGAGGCACGCAAAAAGGGGCCTCGCATGATGGCGTAAGCCTTCATGCGACAGCCCCTTCTTACATGATTAATATTTTTTATGTGTCTGATCTAGCGCAGTAACTTCAAAGGGAATCCGTTGTTCCCGAACTGCCGCCTTGATGAACAAGATGATCGCAGCGGACATGCTCAGCCCTACGGAATCACAAAACTCTTCAAAGTCTTCTTTTAATTCCTTGTTAATACGAAAGGATACGCCAATTTGTGTAGCCATTCTATTCCCCCTTTTATTTCGCATCGGAAATGACGCGTACTCGTTCGATAGTCGGTTTGCCGTTGCGGTCTTTCTGGATGGTGTCGATACGGATGTACTGGAGTTCCGGCGAGAATTCTTTGACCAGTTTGCTCAGTTCCGGATCCGTGCTGCCCACACCGCTTTCGACGATGCGGTAGACGATGGCCGCAAATTCATAACGCGTCATCATGCGGTCGCCTTTGAATTCGCCATCGGGATAGCCTTCGAGGATACCTTTCTTAGCCAGCGTCGTGACGTACTGGTAAGCCCAATGGTTTTCAGCGACATCCGGGAAGAGCGTACTCTTAGTCGGGTCGACAGCCATGCCGTGCATGCTCTGCAGTTTGGCAATGAGGGCATCCTGTTCGGCCATATGCTGGCGCATGGCTTTCATTTCCTTGGCCATAGCGACGCGGGACGTCGAAACGTGGTTGCCCTGGCCCAGCTTAATGCTGACACCGGCGTTGACCATGTTTTCCCCGCCGCCGAAGGAACCACCGACGCTGAACATGGTATCTTCATTGGGACGGTAGTAAGCACCGATAGCGGCCGCATTGGCACCGCGGTAATTACCGTAGCCGGCTGCGAAATCCCACTTGTCGTCCGGGTCGAAGTCCAGCGGATGGAGAGCTGCCAAAGCAGCGGCACCGGCACCGACGCGGTTGATGCGGTTGCCCAGTTTATTGACAGAACCGCTGAGGCCGTTGATAGCCTGGTCGCGCTGCCAGAGCTGGCTGCCATTGACGGCATCGGTCGAATCCTTGCTGACCTTGCCGTCGGCGACACCGCTAACCTTATTGCCGCCCATATTGACGTTATCCTGATGGATGGTGATGTCCTTGTGATTGTCATCGCCCTTGACCGTCAGGCCGCTGTTATTGATGGTCGTGTCGCCCGTCGTAACGCTGTCCAGGCCTTTGAGGTCTTTGGCCAGTTTGACTTGCAGTTTGGCATTATCGCCATCCTGCGAAGCGACGACGCCGATGTTGTTACCGTCAGCATATTCCGTGGCACCGCCGTAAATCTGGACATTCTTGTTCAGTTTCACCGCTGCATTGCCGGAATCGCCGCTGTACTTCATGCCGTCGTCCATGGTAGCCACTTCATGGGTAATATGATTGTGGTCTTCATAGACAACGCGATCCATGCCATCCTTGCCGCCATGACCATCTGTGCCATCGACACCGTTCTGGCCATTTTGGACATGGATATCGGCCGTGGCATTCTGACCATCAGCACCTTTAGGTCCTGTCAGGCCAATGTGGCCTTCCGTACCATCCTTGCCATCGACACCCTTGATGGTGACGCCATTCTGGCCATCCTTACCTTTGATGGAAATGCCATCCTTGCCGTCAATGCCGACACCGGACTTACCATCAGCACCATTGATGCCCATATGGCCGTCCTTACCATCTTTACCGTCTTTGCCAACACCACCGATGTTCAGGTTATCGCTGAGCTTCAAATCATAAATCTTCTGGCCATCAGAACCCGTCTTCTGAGCAATCTGAAGGTTACCATCCGTGTAGGAGCCGTCCGCTTTCGCAGCCGTACCGCCATTGACAGTGACTTCCGTATGATGCTTATCGACACTTTCAATCTTCGTATTTACATCATCAAACTTCTTATTGACATTGGACTCTACCTGATGGAGCTGGTCTTCTGTAGCAGCACGGCCGCTGACATAAGAACCATCCGTATTCCAGGTCTTGTTATCCAGGTTAGTGACAAACTGGCCGCCATCGGCTTTCTTATCCGTAGCCTTACCGTCCTTATCATAGATGGTCAGGCTTCTATCGCCATTTTCAATGTTGCCAATCTTGACGCCATTGTTGCCGCCAGCAACAATCTGCCCCCTCGAGCCATCGACAGTGATCTTGTTATCGCCTGTACCGGCCGTAATCGTGCCATTGGTGCCGCTGATAGCAACCGTATTGTCACCCTTAGCAGCATCGCCAAAAGTGACATCCTTGGCTAAGTCAACCGTGTACTTCTTGCTGCCATCCGCATTTGTTCCTGGCGTAACCGTAACGTTGCCAGAAGGACCAGCTTCCACTGTCGTATGCTGTTCGGCCAAATTCTTGACCGTATTCAGCTGGCTGCCATTGACGGCATCCGTCGACGTATCGCTGATTTCACCAGCAGCCACATTCGTGATCTTGTTGCCGCCGTTATCGAGGCCTTTATTTGTCAGGCTGACGGATTTCGTTGCATCGCCGGCCGACGGCTGAATCGTGACACCGGCATTGTTGATGGTCGTATTGCCCATCTTGACAGAACCATTGTTACCCAGATTGAGGTCCTTGTTCAGTTTGATCAGCAGCTGACCGTTTTCACCGTCCTGGCTCGAGACGACACCGATGTTGCCATCCGTGAGGTCGGTTTCTTTCTTGGCATTGCCTTTGACATTGACCTGCTTGTCCAGTTTGACTGCCGAGGCGTTGCCAAAGTCACCACCGAATTTCAGGCCATCATCGAGGGTAGCGGCTTCATGTTCCTGGCCGCTCGGGTCTTTATAGACGATACGGGTCATGGTTTCCCCATCCTTGCCATTGAGGCCCGGCGTACCCGGTTTCGTCCAGATATCCGTCATACCGTCTTTGCCGTTCAGGCCGATATGGCCTTCGGCTCCATTGACGCCATCTTTGCCGTCGATGCCTTTGATGGTGACCCCATCTTTGCCGTCTTTACCTTTGATGGAGATACCATCCTTGCCGTCAATGCCGACACCAGATTTACCATCCTGGCCGTTGACGCCGATATGGCCATCCTGGCCGTCTTTGCCGCCAACGCTCAGCTTATCGCTCAGTTTCAGGTCATACGTCTTCTGCCCATTGTCGTCCTTGACTTTCAGTTTCAGGTTTTCACCAGCATAGTCTGCTGTCCCGGCAGCGGTCCCGCCTTCAACGGTGACCTTGGTATGCTTGCCAGCCAGATTCTGTACTTTCTTCAACTGGGCCACGTTGACAGCATCGGTATCGAGAGAACCTGCAGCCACGCCGGTAATCTGACGGGTGACCTTGCTATCGTTACCTACGGCAATGGCGTTATCCGTGGCTTCCCAGGCAGAACCAGTAGAATCCCCCTTAATATAGACCGCCTTTTTTTCCTCATCAGTTAAGTCACTGTATTTAGCCCGGGTGGTTACAGAATTACTACCCAGCGCTACACTGTCTGCCAAAGTTGCCTGAGCGTTTTTACCGATAGCAGCCGCATTCTCTGCCGATTCTGCTACCGTGCCACCCAGAGCCGCCAGGGAGTTCTTAGCCGCTGCCGTAGAGCCGATACCAAAGGCAGTAGAGGCTTCGCCGGAAGCTGTAGATTTTTCGCCAAAGGCCAATGAATTTTGGCCCGACGCCGTATTGTACTGTCCAATAGCGGTGGCACCGATTCCATCTGCTACGGCGCCCGTACCAAGAGCAATAGAATCTTGACCTTTTGCGGTTGCGCCGTTACCGACAGCTACTGAATGAGCCCCCGTTGCCGAAGCACTGACACCGGCAGCCAGGGCATTGGCTCCCGTAGCCCCTTTATTGTCGTAGTTAGAATCAGGCCCCTGTTCATTAGAAGACACGCTATAATAATGGACACCATCGCCACTAATTCCAGATCCACCGCCACTAAATTGGGCTATAGCCGCTTGCAGCTGAGCTACGTTGACGGCATCAGTTAAATCGGTACCTGCTGCCACACCTGTAATTTGACGCGTCAAGACACCGTGTCCATTATGGCCTTCCCCTTTGCCGCTCGCATCGGTATCTGCATTGCCAATAGCCATCGGATTAGCCGTAGCTGTCCATACGGCATTCCAGTATTCATCAGTAAACGCTGACGAAGGCTTGCTACCTTTCTTATCATTTAAATAACCCACTTTTCCAGCTCGCGTATTACTATAAGAATATTCGCCTAAAACGATTCCCGCTGGAATGTATTTCCCATTGTCATTATAGCCTGCAGCATAATCATCTGCCATAGCGCCATTACCCATAACGATAACGCCTTGTCCAGAACCATTAGCTTTTGCATAATTACCTATAATTACAGATTGCGAAGTATTGGCTATGGCTTCACTATTTCCGATAACAATACTACCGATGGCATCTCCATTAGCTTTGCCTTTACCTATGACAATCTGATCTGTAGCATTGCTCTGAGCTCCGTTGCCTATGACTACACTATTCGTCTTGGCTTTATTATCTTTACCTACTACGACAGTATTTTCCGAATCATCAACAGCATTTCCTGAGCCGTAGATAACACTATTTTTACTCTGATTCGTAGTATTACTACCAGTCATTGTAGATGCGTCATTATTAGTAATGTTTCCATTGCTATCAGCTGCCCAAACCGGCACTACCGCCAGCGACATCGTCAGGACAAAGGCTGCCAAAATGGCGGCTTTACGACAGCATCCGCTACGGCTGCGGCGTACATGGCCGTCGTCATGGCTCTTAGCCAATTCCGACACGACAACATAACAATTTCTTGCTTTACTCCAGATAACTTTAAAGATTTTATTCATAGGACATCCCCTCTCTCTGAATATATTTCATAATACATATATGAAATTTTCGTGCCAGTTTGGGAGTGTAAAATAGTTTGTGTAAATCGGTATTGCATGAATCTACTTTATGCCCCATACTGGGGTAAACAAAGATAAGGACGGTAACAGAATGGCAAAGTGTAAAACTCCACCAACTACCCCAGGCGAGCAGATTGCTCAGCAAATCCTCAACAACTACGACATCAAGAGCGCGGAAGACGTACAKGATCGTCCTGAAG
>NZ_APHY01000094.1 GCF_000417505.1 Megasphaera sp. NM10 | reverse complement strand
AAGCAGTACCGTTAGGAAAGCTGGCAAAAAAGGCTGCAAATGGCACATATTTTGTAAAAATGTGGAAATAAGACCCCGCTTATTACCTAGGTCTAAAGGAAAGACCGGAAACTTCTTGACACTAACTCTTTTCATTATGTGTATTGACGCAACAGACAAACCTGTATATGATGATGGTATCTAAAGGAGGAATGCAATATGGCTTTTACAGAAGAACAGAAACTGACAGATCATCTGCAGCACTTTATTACCTGTTAGACCATTTCTAATGAAGATTTGGATAAAGTGGACTGGCGGGAATTTACCAAGCTTCATGCCCTGCTGGAAGCCTACTATCCTGTTATATATAAACTGTTTGAAGTCATTCCGGTTGGCCGGGCGGACCTGCTGTTTCATTATGATTCGGGCCATCCGGAAAAAACGCCGCTCGTACTCAGCGCCCATCAGGACGTAGTCGAACCGGGAGCCCTGGAACTCAGGAAGAAAGAACCTTTTTCCGGCGCTTATGAAGATGGCATCATCTGGGGACGGGGTACGACAGACTGCAAACACCTCTTCCTGGCAGAAATGGAAGCCGTGGAAGCCGCCTTTTCCGATGGATTCCGTCCTTCCTATGACCTCTATATTGCACTGGGATACAGTGAAGAAATTTATACCATCAGCGGGGAAGACGGCGGACGGCTTCTCAAGGAAGCACTGGCGGCACGGGGCGTTCATCAGATCGTTCTCTTTGACGAAGGCGGCAGTGTGACGACCGACGATAAGGGGCACCGCATTGCCCACGTCGGTCTGGGAGATAAGTCGCAGATTGTCTACGAACTCTATAAAGACGGGACAGGCGGCCATTCCAGTGTACCGGGACTGCATACGGATATGGGAGCTCTGGCCCGCTGCATCGTGGCACTGGAAGATCATCCCCGTCCGTATAAACTGACGGATTTATCCCGGGGTCGGCTGAAAGGTATGGCTAAACTGGAAACGGGGGATAAACAGCGGATTTTCAGTGACCCCGACCGGTACTGGGATGAAGTGTGTGAACTGGCCCGTCAGGATGCCCGCCTCGATGCGCTACTCCATACGACGATATGTGTGACCATGGCCCAGGGAGCCCAGCAGCCTAACGTCATCCCGGCACACGTAAGCGCTACCATCAGTGCCCGCGTACTTCCCGGGGAAACAGGGGACGAAATTCTGGCGTATATCCAGCAGCACCTCACCGGTGGCATTCAGGTCCGCCGCGTATCCGGCATCGACCCGGTCAACGCAGACACCCCGGACAGTGAAGAATTCCGTCTGGTCGAACAGACTATTCACGACGTATACGGTGATGACGTCATCGTCATGCCGGAACTGATGCTGTTTGCGACAGATTCCCGCTATTACAAGGACATTGCCAGGCACATCTTCCTCTTCAGCGGCTATGAACAGGACGATACGTGGGGGCCCATGCACGGTGTCAACGAACGCATTCCTGCGGCCACACTTCCGGGATCTCGTAATTTCTTCCGCAGACTGATGGAAAATTACAATGCATAACAGAATAAGCCTAAAAAAATGGTTTATGGAGTATTTTGTTCCATAAGCCAGTTTTTTTACTTATACGAAAGATAGCATGTTGTATTGCTTCATGCGGCGGATATCCTCTTTGGAAATCATCAGAGATTTGATGAGGTCGTCTGTTTCCGGGAGAATTTTTTTTGAAATAAGCATTTTGGTAGCGACGGGCATTAATGGTCGGGAAGAAACGCCGAATCCCATGGCCCATTTGGTGGGAGCATCTAAAAACGACGCGAGGATACGGATAATATATTTTTCTATATAGGTATCCTGATTCTGGAATTCCATAGTGGTCAGGGCGTCGTAATGGGATATTGTTCCTGTATAAGTGTTTTCACAATTCTGATATTCATCATAATTCTTTATATTCATGTACATGATGGCTGGAAATATATGCTGATTTTCCGGAAATACATTGATAATCGTGCGGTTCAGATGGTTATTACGGCCATCATACATATATATGTACATGTGATTCAGATTTTTGAAGAAATTGGGAACGGTTACAGTTTCTGTTGGGACATTTTCCGGTGGCATGTATAATAACTGCTCGAGGCGGACCTGTAATACCTGTGCAATATCGAACAGGGTATCCAAATCCAAAGAAATTTTACCGCTTTCATATTTGGAAACTGTTGCTTTGCTCTTACAGATGCGATCCGCCAGTTCCTGGACGGTCAGCTTATTCTTTTTCCGGAATGTACGGATTGCCTTACCCGTATTTTCTGTTACCAGAGACATGAAATCACCTCTGATGTCATTATACACGTTTTTTTTGTTTCTTTAAAATATTCAAAATAAAAAAAAACAATTGAAAAAACATGTCTTCTGATGAAATTGGAAGATGATTGGCTCTTATGTTTCGCCTAAAGAAACACAGTGACTATGTTTATGTCTTTAAACGAAACATAGGGGCTTTTGCCAGTGGACATCGGAACTGATATAGTATAAGCATAAACAGAGCGCTCTTACCTATAATAATTATAATTCTGAATAATCACATATTTGTAGAAAAGAGGAATACTGATGACGTACGATTTTGATGAAATCATTGACAGAAAACATACAAATGCGCTTAATACGGATGGATTCCGTGGTTATATTTTTGGAGACACGGAAGGTAAAATGAAATTTCCCTTTAAGGATGATGAATTTGTCCGCATGTGGGTAGCCGACATGGAATTTGCCATGTGCCCTGATGTTATCCAGGCCATCAAGGACCGGGCTGATAAGCGGATTATTGGATACAGCCAGGTATTTGAACCGGATTTTTATGAAGCATACAACGCGTGGAATCAGAAAATGTATGGCTGGACGTATCCAAAAGAAGAAATCTGCTTCTCTTTGGGGATTATTCCTGCTTTATATATGCTTGTCGATCTGTTGTTGGGGGACCACGATTATGCCATTATTAATACACCGGCATACGGATATTTCCAGCACCCGATTGATGAACGGCATAAACACGCTATCCACAATAAGCTGAAATATGATGCCCAGGGAAATTGGACCATCGATTTTGATGCATTAGAAAAAGACGCCTCCAATCCGTTTGCCAAACTTCTTATCTGGTGCAATCCACAGAATCCGACGGGACGGGTCTGGACAGAAGAAGAACTCCGCAAGGTAGCGGCTATTGTAGAAAAACATAATCTTTGGATTATCAGTGACGAAATCCATTGCGATCTCCTGCGCCAGGGCGTTAAACATATCCCCATGCTAAGATTATGCCAGAATATAAAAAACTGATTACCTGCACCTCTGTATCCAAAGCATTCAATATGGCGGGGATGATGTTTGCCGAAATTATTATCCGCGATGAAGAATTACGTAAACTTTATATCAGTGAAACCAACACGTACGCTATGAATCTGAATCCCCTTTCTATTGCCGCTCATACGGCCGCTTATGCTAAAGGCCATGATTGGCTGGATCAGCTTAAAACATACCTTGATGGCAATTTTAAACTGGTCAAGGAAACCTTTGCCAGGGAACTTCCGGATATTACGTTCCAGATTCCCCAGGCGACGTATCTGGCATGGGTCAACATGAATCCGTATCTTGGCGATGTGGAAGATATTCCTGATTTCATGGCTAATAAAGCAGGGGTTCTCCTGGAAGGAGGAGATGCACTCTTTGTCGATAATGCAAAAGGCTATATCCGCCTTAATCTGGCTATGCCGCGGGTTATCGTTGACAAAGGCCTGCAGCGTATCGTAAAGGCCGTTAAAGCCCATCAGGCTAAATAAGGGGTGGCCTACTATGGAGAATGCTACAAAACGTATAGGAATGGCTTCGGGCAGTACCCATTGGGAAAAAGCGGGTATGACTCAGGAAGAATGGAAGAAGGCCGTAAAATTCGATAGTACAGACTGGGGCTGGGTAATTATGAGTATTGGCATGGCTATCGGTTCGGGCATTGTCTTCCTGCCGGTACAGGTCGGTCTAGTAGGTCTCTGGGTATTTCTCGCTTCGGCAGTCATCAGCTACCCAATCATGTATGGTTTCCAGCGGCTGTACATTAACACCTTGGCTAGCTCGCCGAAGTGTGAAGATTATGCCAGTGTCATCAGTGGCTATCTGGGAAAAAACTGGGGATTCTTCTTGGGGATTATTTACTTCATCATGATTATTATGGGAGTCATGATGTACTCTACGGCTATCACGAATGACAGTGCTTCCTTTTTGTACAGTTTTGGAGTAACGGATACTATTTTATCTGAAAATCCTCTGTATGGACTGGTCATCATTGTATTATTGGTCGCAGTCGCTTCCCGTGGGGAACAAATCCTTTTTAAAGTATCGACTGGTATGGTACTGACGAAATTAATCGTTATAGCCATATTGGGAGCTGTCATGATTCCCTATTGGAATCTGGCAAATGTAGGTGCATTTCCTAATTGGGGATATTTTATCAAAGAAACGATTGTCATGCTGCCTTTTACGCTATGTTCTATCCTGTTTATCCAGAGCATTAGTCCTATGGTCATTTCTTACAGGACGCACAATTGCAATATTGAAGTGGCATGGTATAAGTCCGTACGGGCTATGAATATTGCCTTTGCCGTATTGTTTATCACGGTATTTTTCTATGCTATTTCCTTCAACCTGGCTATGGGCCATGATCAGGCTGTAGAAGCAGCGGCTAATAATATTTCCTCACTGGCTATGGCAGCCCGGGGAATGGAAGGCAATACGTTGAAAATACTCAGCCTGATATTGAACATTTTTGCTATTACGACTGCTTTCTTCGGTGTTTTTCTGGGGTTCCGTGAAGCCTGTCAGGGAATTGCCATGAATATTCTGAGACGGATGATGCCGGAAGGCTGATTAATAAAAAGACGGTCTCAATCGGAATCCTGATTTTTGCCGTTCTATTTTCCTGGGGTTCCAATGTATTGAACTTCCCTGTTTTGTCCCTGTTATCGTTCTTTGGGCCAATCGTAGGGATAATCGGCTGCCTCATACCGGCATATCTTGTTCACCGGGTAATGTTTTTACATCAGTATAAAGGAATCATGCTGAATTGTATTGTCCTTATGGGATTGTTACTTCTGGTTTCTCCGTTTTTACGTTTATTATAATTGTGATGAGGAGTGTTGTATCATGTCTATACGTATTATTTCTACGGTAAAAGCACCTGGTGCAGTTGGACCGTATTCCCAGGCTGTAAAAGCCGGTGATTTTCTCTTTGCATCCGGCCAGCTGGGTATTAATCCGGCAACGGGAAAACTGCCGGATGGGGCTGCTGCCCAGGCAGAGCAGAGCCTGAAAAATGTGGGTGCTATCTTACAAGATGCTGGCGTTTCTTATGATGATGTGGTAAAAACGACAGTCTATCTTTCGAATATGAATGATTTTGGTGCTGTTAATGCCGTATATGCCAGTTTCTTTAAGAAAACGCTGCCTGCTCGGTCTTGTGTGGAAATCGGCAAACTCCCCATGAATGGCGATGTAGAGGTAGAAGTAGTTGCTTACTGCAAGTAAATCATGCTCTGCGCTTAGATGAATGCCCCCCCCCTTCTTCCCTGGAAAAGGAACAATGGTTCCTTTTTCAGGGATTTTTTTTGGCGCCGAATAGGCATGATTACCCCCCCAGTTCAACTGGGGGTAAGTAAAATTTCTTAAAGTAAAAAAAAGAACCTCTTCTGAATAATGTAGATGGTCTGGCAACCACTACATTATTCAGAAGAGAGGTTCATGTCAATGAATGACGTAAAAAGTTTATCACATAGCAAATGGCGATGCAAGTAGGGTGTGTCAAGAGTTTTGTGTAAATCGATTCAATAAGCAACATCGTATTGCTGCATAAGCTGAGACATCCTGTCGTCCATGAGCAGCTGGTTCCGGACCATCGCCCAGTTTGCGACGTGACGACCCTTCCATTTTTTATAGAGCTCTTGGATGCGTAGGTAGAAAATTCTTGAAGACTGCAATCCTCGTTGGGAAGCTGCTTCTGGATC
>NZ_APHY01000093.1 GCF_000417505.1 Megasphaera sp. NM10 | reverse complement strand
CGGGGCGACGACCCTCAACGGCGTCATTACGGCCCTGGAATACGGCGCTGACGTCGTCAAGATCTTCCCTGGGGAATCCTGGGCATGAAAGCCATCAAGGCCATCCATGGTCCCCTGCCGCAGGCTCCGCTCATGCCGACAGGCGGCGTCAATGTAGAAAACGCCGGTGACTGGATCAAAGCCGGCTGCGTCGCCGTCGGTGCCGGCGGTGCCCTCACAGGCAGCGGCAAGACGGCCGATGAAATCACGGCTACGGCCAAGAAATTCATCGCCGCCGTCCAGGCTGCCCGGAAATAAAAGTTTGAAGTAAAAAAGTTTATAGTATGGAGTTTGTAGTTTGTAGAAATATGGTTTTAAATTTTTATTCATCCACTACAAACTAAAAACTGCAAACTTAATACTCAAAAAGAGGCTGTCGCACGTGCGCAGCCTCTTTTTTTACAATTATTTACACGCGAATAAAAACGTTTAAATAGAGAATACGCTCGTTTTAAAAACGTGATAACCAAGCGGATGACAAATATTTAAATCAAAATAAATAAGTTTAAAATAGTTCAACAAAACATATAATATGTAACCATTGACTTTACAATAAAAATGTCGTATGATAGGGATGTAATCAGGATAATTCTATCCTGGATGTTTTGATTCGTCATTTATAGGAGGTTTTTTAAAATGGATGCAAAAACAGTAGAATTCGTTACGGCTAAGACACATGATTTGATGGCAGCTCCCAGCTGCAATCCGACGTTGAAAACGGCCGCCCAGACTTGGCTCGATGCTGCCGATAAAGACGCAGCTGCGCCGGCTTATATCGAATCCTTGAAGCAGGGCGTCTCGACCATCGATGAACTCCTGGACTTTGCAGCTTCGGAACATGCTATCCAGATTATGGGGGACGATGCAGCGAAACAGCTCTTGGCGCATGCCAAAGATATTCAGGCCAAAGGGGCTAAATTCTGTGACTGCCCGGCTTGTACGGCTGACCTGGCTATCCTTCGTGAATTAAAAGCCATTTAAGGAGTCTTTCATATGCAGATTTCCAGTCGATTTACCATGGCCGTTCATACCCTGTTGTGTATCGATTACTTCGGCAAAACGGAAAAAGTGACGAGTGACTTCATTGCTGCCAGCGTAGGGACGAATCCCGTCATCATCCGCAAACTGCTCATCCAGCTCAAAGCGGCCGGGTTGATCCAGGTCAAGCGCGGGACTGGTGGCACAGCGTTGGAAAAACCGATTGCTGACATTAGTTTATATGACGTTTACCATGCCGTAGACTGCGTTGGCGGCGACTCGCTCTTCCATTTCCACGAACATCCCTGCCCGCAGTGTCCGGTGGGCAAGACGATTCACGCAGGGTTAGATGACCGGCTGCATCAGGTACAGGATGCCATGGAGGATAAGATGCGCAGCATCTCATTGGCCGATGTAGCGGGAACGATGCGGGACGTCTTTGCAAAACAGGGCTGAGTCCGGCTGAAAGAGAGGCTATCATGGCAAGGTCTATCTTTTTATTCGTTCAATGGTTCATTGCCCGGCGCAGGACCTGGCTTCGGATCCTTACTTGGATTACCCGGTTCGGCTACTGGCTGTTCATCCTTTATGGCCTTATCGAATGGTTCCGGCCGCGGCCGGTTTCAGAGCAGATTAAACGTCGAAAAACATTAGTTTACTGTCTCTTTTCCGTCATCGTGGGCTCTTCGGTTTCCTGGGTCATCGGTAAAATCTGGCATCGCCCCCGGCCTTTTGCCTGTGGTGACGCGGCGCCGCTGGTAGCGCATAAGGCCAATGCGTCCTTTCCCAGCAATCATTCCATGAACAGCCTGGCCATTTCCCTGATGCTACTGGCCCGGCACAACCCCTGGGGACTGCCGGCCCTGGCCTGGACAGGCGTCCTGGCATCGTCGCGGATACTCAGCGGTCTCCATTACGTCAGCGACGTCGTCGGCGGCTTCTTCATCGGAGCTGCGGCCAGCCATGTCGTTTACCATAGTAAACGTTGTTCACAACTAGCTGACCACATCCTTTACTATTGGCACGTCGGGGCCACGGTTGTACAGACCTGGTGGCGCAAGTGCTGATGGACAGGTGAGTGTAGTTTTTTTTTTCATCATGCAAGGTTCCTTTCTCTTTATAGTTTGTAGTACAGAGTTTGTAGTTTGCAGACGATGGCTTTAAATTTAAAACCATTCACTAAAGACTACAAACTGCAAACTTAATACTCAAAAGGGCTTGTCGCATATGCGACAAGCCCTTTTCTACTCCAAACTGTCATAGCATCGCCACATTTCTATGGTATACTAAAGCAGAAAGAAATGGTTTTAATTAAAACTATTTTTAAGGAAAGGTGAGTTGTGATATGCGAGGTAGAAATAAGATGTGCGCAGCAGCGCTGTTTTTCATGATGACTAGCGGCCTGGTATTGGCGGCGGATACGACGAAAGCAGAACCGGTACAAGCCGTAGCGGCAGCTACGCAGGCCAAGGCTAAAACGGCCCAGGCTGCTCCGGTGCAGCAGACGTATAGCCTCGATTTGGATACGACGAAGTATGAAAAGAAAACGATGACAGTCGATGGCAAAAAGGTGGCTTTCCGGGCCTATGAAAACCGGGTGTATGTGGCCCATCCTGTCGATACGACATACCAGTCCATGAATATATACGTTCCCGAAGGATACTTTAAAGGCAAGACGATCAACGGCTATACGGCGAAGACAGCTCCGATTTTCCTGCCCAATACAGTCGGCGGTTATATGCCGGGGGCACCGGGGCAGCCGTCTGAAAATGATCGGATGACTGGCGGTGCCAATGCCATGCTCGTCGCCCTCTCCAAAGGCTATGTCGTCGCAGCTCCGGGAGCCCGTGGACGGACAACTCAGGCTGCTGACGGCACGTATACCGGCAAGGCTCCGGCACTCATCGTCGATATGAAGGCCGCTGTCCGTTATTTGCGCCATAATGCAGGGAAACTGCCTGGTGACACGGAAAAAATCATTTCCAATGGCACCAGTGCCGGCGGTGCTTTATCGACGCTCATCGGGGCGACAGGCGACAGTAAGGACTATGAACCGTATTTGAAAGCCCTTGGCGCGGCTGATGAACGCGATGATATTTATGCTTCCAGCGTATATTGCCCGATTACCGACCTGGATCATGCTGACATGGCTTATGAATGGATGTTTAATGGTGTAAACACGTATCATCAGGGGAACATGGGTGCTATGAAACCACCGGCAGGTAATGGCCAGGCTAAACCGGCAGGCGTCGTTACCAACCGGCCTGACAATGCACCGGTCGAAGCCGCGGCCGGGACGGAAATGACCGCTGTCCAGCAACAGGCATCGAAGGATTTGAAAGCCATGTATCCGGCTTATATCAATAGTTTACATCTCGTTGACAAGAATGGGAAAGCCTTGACCCTCGATGAAAATGGACGAGGCTCCTTTGCCGATTACATTAAATCGATTTACATGGCTTCGGCACAGAAAGCCCTCGACAACGGCACCGATTTGTCTTCCAAGACATGGCTGACCATCAACGACGGCAAAGTGACCGACATGGATTTAGCCGGCTATGCTGTCGATGTAACCCGGCTGAAGGCAGCCCCGGCCTTTGATGCGCTCGATATGAGCAGTGCTGAAACGGAAGAGTTCGGCACGGCAACTGTCGATAAACAGCATTTTACAGTATACGGCAAAGACCATTCGACCATAGCCGGATCGGCTCTGGCCGATAAGGACATCGTCAAGACGATGAATCCCCTGAACTACATCGGCAAATCCGGCGTCAAGACGGCGCATTACTGGCGTATCCGCCACGGCGAAGCCGACCGCGATACGACCATTGCCGTACCGGCAGTCGTCGCCCTGCGTCTGCAGCAGGCCGGTTATGATGTCGATTTTGCCTCTCCCTGGGCCCGCGGCCATGCCGGCGATTACGATTTAGACGAGCTCTTCGCCTGGATGGATGCCATCGGTCATAAAAACTAGTTTACCAGAGATTATCTTCTTCGTTAAACTTCCATGTAAACGGTTCGGATGTGATTGTCATGTCCGGATCGTTTTTTATGTCTTCTAAGCACGAGACGGAACATTCGATGTCTTCCAGTTTCAGTGTGTTCTTTATGCGGACGATTTTAGCCTGGTTCGGGTCGGTCAGGAAGGCGTGGGCCATGGCCATTTCGATGGCGTCTTTATCGCTGTTGCCATACAGGGGCAGGAGGGCCATGCGGAAGGACTTGGCCGTAATGCAGTTGGTATAAACGGAAGCGAAATCCATCTTGTTTACGAAGCGGTAACTGACGATGTCGGCCATACCGCAGCCGGCACCATTGCCATGGGAAGCCTCGGTTATATCCAGGATGACGATGCGTTCGATGTCCGGCGCTAAGGCGCGGAAGGCCGGTTCCTGACTGAAGCGTTCCGTCCGTCCCGTGATGTTCGGGTCCATGCCGGTACCGCTGATTTCCTTGCCGATTTCGTCGACGATGAGGACGTCGATGTGGGGCAGTTTCAGCCGGGGCATTTCGGCTTTGGCCATGGTCTGCAAGGCGGCATCGCGTTCAAAGAATTTATCGGTCGGGATGACTTCCAGGGCGGCGATGTCATCGCTGGGGCTCTGGACCATGCCGACGGAGAAAACGACGTTTACATGTTGCAAGAAGGCTTCGATACGCGTTCCAGGTTGGGCCCGAAACGTGCCGTCATAACCCGGCCGTGGAAGGTCGAAGCGCCTTTGTGCTTGCCGCAGCCGATGCAGATCA
>NZ_APHY01000092.1 GCF_000417505.1 Megasphaera sp. NM10 | reverse complement strand
CGGTGACGTCTCCTCCGCGGTACCGGTATCGGCCGTAACTCGGCTATCGGCAAAGTCTGCATCGCCGAATCGAAAGAAGACCTGGAAAAGAACTTCACCGACGGCTGCATCCTCGTAGTCCGTTCGGCCCGCGCTGATTTCGTCGACTACATGAAACGGGCCAGCGCCATCGTCTCCGAAGAAGCCGGCCTCACTAGCGAATCGGCTATCGTCGCCATCACCCTCGGCATCCCGACCGTCGTCGGCGCTGCCCATGCTGCCGATACCCTGGAAAACGGCGAAGTCGTCACCGTAGACGCCAGCCGCGGCACTATCTTCCGTGGCGAAGCCAACGCACGGTAGGCCTCGCCTGTAGTCCAATCTTTGTAGGGGTCGCCACGTGGGCGACCCGTTAGGAAATTGGAGAATTTTTCTAGCAAACGGGTTGGGAAATCATATATATCCTGGAGCGGGCGCCCCACGTGGTCGCCCCTACTGAAAAAAAGGCTGTCGCACGAAGGCTTCTACCATTATGCGAGGTTCCTTAAACTTTATAGTTTGTAGTACGGAGTTTGTAGAAGATGGCTTTAAATTTTTTACCATTTGCTAATCACTAACAACTAGCCACAACGGACCGCCCTTTGGGACGGCCCCTACGATAAAAGGGCTTGTCGCATATGCGACAAGCCTTTTTTTTACACTCCCATGAATTCCAACATCTGGATCATGCCGGGCACAAAGGTATCGACGTCCAGCGATTCCTGAAGGGTATGCTCCCCGTGGCTGCGGCAGAAACCGAAGGAAATGGCCGGGATACCCTGGCCCATGGGAATGTTGGCATCGGTGCTGCCGGCAATGCACGGCGTCGGCAGGCCGTGGCGCCGCCGGATGGCCGTGATGCGGTCTGTCAGGGGATTGGTGTCCAGGCGACTGCAGGGCCGTTCGCCGAGCAGCTGGGTTTTGATGTGGACCGTTTCCCCTTCAGTATGGGCCAGGAGGCTTTGAAAAGTTTGGTCCAGCTTGTCCAGTTCATCAGCATTTTCCGAGCGCAAGTCGACAGTGAACACGGCCTTTGCCGCAATGGAATTGACCGTCGTGCCGCCCGTGATGGTGCCGACATTGTACGTCGTCTTTGGCTGGGATGGCACGGACAGTGCATAGAGCTGGCTGATGATGCGGGCCGCTTCGGCAATGGCATTGGACTGGCCGAAATGCATCCAGCTGTGGCCGCCGGCGGCTTCGACGGTGACGGCATAGCGGCGGGAGCCGACAGCTGTCGTCACAAAAGTATCGAAAGTACAATCGACGGCGACCACTTCGGCAATGCGGCCGTGCCAATCGGCCATGACCTGCCGCATTCCCTTGAGATTACCCAAGCCCTCTTCGCCGACGTCGAAGGCAAAGAGCAGACCTTGCGGCGGCGTGAGCTGTAAATCGTGGAACATTTTGATGATAAATAATAGACCGGCGATACTGGCGCTGTTGTCGCTGCACGACGGCGCTGACAAAATGTGACCTGTCTGGCGGATGTGGATTTCCTGCAAATCCTGGAATACCGTATCTATATGAGCGGTGTAAAGGGCGACCTTTTCACCGCTTTTTACATGGCAGGGATAGACCACATTTCCTGCGGCATCACGATACGCCCCGGCGGCGCCCCATTGATGCAAAAGATTCAATATCCATTCGCCCTTGGCCTGTTCATGTCCGGTCGGTGAAGGAATAGAAATAATATCACAAAGCCATTCCATAAAATCACGGCCGTGATTCCGTACGTATTGCTCAATCTTTTCATTCATGATGATGACTCCTCTCTCAGCATGGTAACCTTATTATAGCATGAAGGAAAAAGCAGGTCGCAGTTCGCAGGCCGCAGGCCGCCTCGGACTCAGATGCGGCTTCGCCGCGACAGACTCAAACTGACAACGACGCTTCGGGAAACCCTCAGCGCGTAGCGGGACGCCCTCTGGGCGTCCCCTACGGGATCGCATACAGGCGATGGGGGAGAAAGAGGTCATAGATTGCAAAAAAACACGGCCAGCGGCCTTGTGCGTAGGGGCTGCCCTTTAACCTCTCAGACCGCCTTTGGCGGCCAGCTCCCCTATAAAGGGAGCCTTGTGCAGCCCGTTGTGAGGTTTGGCCATACCTATTCTTGTATGATGGTAGGTTTTTACGAGTTACGAATCACGAGCCACGAGCCACTATTTTTTCACGAGCCGAGGGTCATTCGAGGCGATGTTTGTTATTTTGAGTTTGTTACCGCGTAGCGGCATTTGAGCCCGAGGCGAACGGCGAACTGCGGCCTGCGACCGGCGGGCCGTTAGGCCCCTATATATGATTATCATTCTCTTTTAATTATGAAAATGACCGCTTACGTCAAAAAAACGTCGTTTTGTGACAAATCTGTCTTGTCGTCAAAATTACATCGTATAATGCAAATATAGATAAGTTATCTTGCTAAGTAATAGATAGAATTCATAATTGTCATCTTTAAAACAAAAGGAAAAAGATGATAAAAACAGATAATTTTGTTGAAATAATCTAAAGAGTATACGAAAGTATAATATTCAACAAAAGAATTTTATATTACACTACAAGCAAGGAAAGTCATTGTATATACAATCTAAAAGTAATTAAATGCTGTTTACGTTAATATATTCGATGACAAGACAAAGGAGGCGGCAATTTATGAATAAGATTTATAAGGTAGTATGGAATACAGTTCGCAATTGTTACGTAGTTGGATCCGAACTGATTAGCTCAAAATCGGGCAGACATAGCACATCGAACGGCAAGTCTTCGAGTTTGAAAGTTACCTTGACCGTACTGGCGCTCTGCGGAATGACGGCTTTAGGAAGCGGAGTGGCTCCTGCGTATGCAGCGGATGGAACGGGAGCTGTAACGGCAAAGAATCAATATGTTGCATTAAAGTTTTCAGGACCTAAAGATGGTGATTCAAGGGCTAAATTCAGTAATGGTCAATGGCATACTACTTTTAATGGAGAAAAATATGATACTGTTGACAGTGGTATGAGGGATAGAGATAATCAGCCCATTCTTTACTGGGTCCGTGAAGGTTATTCTCTGACTATGGTCGACGGCCAGCCCTATACGTCGTTGTCTAGTAATGGCCGCCGGGCTGATGTCAGCTGGACGGGTGATGCGAATGCCAAGCCGTCGGATATCTTAGAAAGCGTTACTTCGACTCATGTCCAAACGAATGTGACGACCAATGTTGGCGAAACGTTGCAGCAAGTCAACGCTGGGACCTATGCCGGCGTGAGCAATTCTGGTGGAACAGAGGTTGACGGCAGCTGGAATTACATCGTCAAAGACTCCAGTTGGAAAGGTATTGTCAGTGATTCGAATTATCGCAACGGATATGCTGACTTAGTTTCTAGTGGCAAGCCCAGAGGCTTTGTCAGAACTACGGATGCGGGTTCTAAATTAGCTTGGAACGCTACCCTCAGCGCATATACGTATAATGGCAAAGTCGTTGATTATAGCAATATCTATGTCATTGATGGGAAAATCGGTGTCTTCACCAACGCTTCGGGATCAGAAGTCTATACGGGAACGGTCTTTGGTAAAAATAATGAAGTCTTGATGACTGTCAAGAAATCTGATGGCAGCTACTACAGCTATTGGGGCGCTGAAGTCAATGACGCTGGCGCTACGATGGATACCTATCGGGTAGCCGAATACCAGAAAGACCTCAACGTCTTGCGGGACAATGACTTTGCGCTCTATCATAACGATATTAAGTCCGTAGATATGAGCACGAACGATTCTTCGGCAACTATTTCCCTTATGCGTAACGGTGATGGTACGAGCAGTCCGGCTGTCGATGGGACATTGACCATTACTAATGGTGGCGGCACAGGTGGTAATGACACCTATGTTCGTATTTCCAACACGACGAATGGACAAGAAGTTTCTAAGACCTTCACGACAGGCTCGAAAGTCAGCGCCATTGGGTCGACTGATGCTACGACGGGGCTGACGATTAATGGTGTCGATTACACGATTAAAGCCGGTAAAGATTATAAGGCCGGCGCAAACATCCAGATTTCTCCTGATAATACGATTTCTGCTACGGATACGAAGTATACTGCGGGAGCGAATGTCAGCATTGATGAAAACAATGTTATTTCTGCTGTTGATACGGATACGAAGTATACCGCCGGAAAAAACATCACCATTGATGAAAATAATGTTATTTCTGCCCAGGAATATAAGGCAGGCACTAATGTAAGTATTGATGAAAATAATAAAATCTCGGCAAAAAATACTACTTTGACCAATAGATCTGCAGAAAAATCCGTTAACGCAACATCTGGTGGTGTTACTTATACCATTAAAGATACGGATGGAAATGCAGTGACTTTGGAAGATGTGGCCAGTGCGACGACTGTTAATAAGTTGATTGACGGAGCTAAAGTTCATTACTTCAGCGTCAATGCGTCAGCTAACCAAGGAAATTACAATAATGATGGTGCTGGCAACTTATCCATTGCTATCGGCACCAATACGGCGGCTACGGAAGAAGCAACGGCGGTAGGAAATAACAGTACAGCCGATGAAAAGTCGGCAGCCTTTGGGTACTCTAGCGATGCAAGGGGAACCCGTGCGGTAGCCCTGGGTGCAGAGTCCTTCACTAATGGGAGCAACTCAACTGCTATCGGCTGGGGGGCTGCGGCTGGATACTATAAATCTGATGCGGATCAGGTGATGGCTGAAGCGGCAACGGCTGTTGGTTCTCAGGCTGAAGTTCATGCTAACTACGGGACAGCTGTTGGACAGTCGGCTAAAGTAGATTCAGAAGATGGGACTGCTCTCGGAATGGGAGCTCAAATTTGGGGAAATTCCGCTAAAGGGGTAGCTGTCGGTCGACGTGGATCCGTTGGTGGTAATGGACATTCTGCAGCGTATGGCATTGCTTTAGGTGCCGAGAGTCAGGCAGAAGCTGAAAACGGAATTGCCATTGGTTACGATGCTGTAGTTTCGCAACCTAATTCGGTTGCGCTCGGTAGCCATGCGACGACCAATCCTGTAGTCCAAACTTCGTTGATTACGATTCCTAACACGAATACCACCTATAATGTGAATGGAACAAATCCGGTTGGAACCGTTAGCGTTGGTTCTGCTAATGGTTTGCGGACGATTACCAATGTAGCTGCTGGCCGCGTTAGTGAAACTAGCACTGATGCCGTCAATGGCAGTGAACTGTATGCCGTCGCTACGGAAGCAGCAAAACATACGACCATTACAACAGAAGAAGGAAGCCGTATTACCGTAGACAGCAAAACCAATTTGGCTGGAGGGACGGAGTACATTCTCGACTTTGATTCGTTTGGATTGGCCAATTCTAGCTTGAATAACCTTACGAATCAGGGGAAAACTGTTATCACCAATCTTGCAAAAGAGGTAGAACGCCATATTAAGCCCGTTACGTATGCAGTAGATAAGAATGGCACCGTTACTATGACCTATGTTAATGGCAAGGGTGAAACTGTTAATAATATGACTGCGACTATTACGGGCATCGCCAAATCGGATCTGTCGAACATCACTGAAGAAGGCGATACCTATATTACCCAAGTGGCTAACAAAGCTGTAAAAGTTATCGATGGTGAGAACACGACAGTTACGCCGGGTAAAGATGGCGATGTCACGACTTATGCTGTCAATGTTGATACAAGCGGCAAGATTGAACAGAATAATACCAACATCGTCACAGGCGATACGGTTTACAACGCTTTACAGAATGTCAGCTGGAAAGCCCAGGTCAATGGAAATAATGCTAAGACCGTTGCGAAAGACGGCACGTTGAACTTCATTGATGGCGATAACATCGATATTACCAGCAACGACAATGGAGACATCAAGATTTCTACGACGGGACTGGCAAGCTCGGGCGATCTCTGGACGGCTCAGGCTGGCGGTACAGATGTCAAAGCTGTCAATCAGAAAGTCAACTTTGTTGGAAGTGACCATATTACCGTCACTGGAACAGATGGTCAGATTAAATTTGAAGCTACTGGTCTGGCAGATACGGACCTCACCAACATCACGAATGATGCAATAACAAAGATTCAAAACATCGCTAAAGGCGAAGATGTCCATATTAAATCTGATACCTATACGGTAGGTAATGATGGTTCCGTCACCATGACCTACGTAGACGGTAATGGAAACAAAGTTGATGGCACGGCTAAGATTACGGGCATCGCCAAATCGGACCTCACCAACATCACAGAAGGCGGCAAGACGGTCATCAATAACCTTGCCAAAGAAGCTGTGAAAGTTGTCGATGGTACGAATACAAACGTTGAAACTGTACCGACGACTGATGGTCATGCGGAATACAAAGTCAATCTCGATAAAGATGTCAACTTGGGCGATACGATTTATCTGAACGGTTCCGATGGCTCCATCAGCGCTAAATCGGGCGGAGCCCAGCTGGCTTTCAACAACAGCGGCTTGACGGTTTCGCAGGCTAAGAATGGCTTGACCAATGAAACGAAAATCGATGGAGCTACAATTACGGTCGATGGTGGTGCTGGTAACCAGACAATCATCAACGGTTCGACGGCTCGTATCGGCGGCGTCCTGGTCAACGGTGGCAGCGGAACGGCTACGATTAGCGGTCTGACTAACCAAACGACGAAGTACGACGGTTTTGCAAACGGCAGTGGCCGGGCCGCAACAGAAGAACAGCTGAAGGAAGTCGACAGCAAAGCGGCAGCCGCAAAGACGACGGTTGCTAAAGGTAAGAATATCACTGTCGACGAAGCGAAAGCAGCCGATGGCAGCAGCACGTATACCGTCGGGTTGGCAACAGATGTCACTCTTGGCGACAATGCCATTAAGCTCAACGGTTCCGATGGTTCCATCAGTGCTAAATCGGGCGGAGCCCAGCTGGCTTTCAACAACAGCGGCTTGACGGTTTCGCAGGCTAAGAATGGCTTGACCAATGAAACGAGAATCAACGGGGCTGAGATTACAGTTGATGGCGGTATTGGTAACCAGACGACTATCAAAGGTTCGACGGCTCGTATCGGCAGTGTCCTGGTCAACGGTGGCAGCGGGACGGCTACGATTACTGGCTTGACCAATAAAACAACGGATTACACCGGCTTTGCAAACGGCAGTGGCCGGGCAGCTACGGAAGAACAGCTGAAGGAAGTCGACAGCAAAGCGGCAGCCGCAAAGACGACGGTCACTAATGGCAAGAATATCACTGTCGACGAAGCGAAAGCGGACAATGGCAGCAGCACGTATACTGTCAGTTTGGAAACGGATGTCGTTCTCGGCGACAATGCCATTAAGCTCAACGGTTCCGATGGCTCCATCAGTGCTAAATCGGGCGGAGCCCAGCTGGCTTTCAACAGCAGCGGCTTGACGGTTTCGCAGGCTAAGAATGGCTTGACCAATGAAACGAGAATCGATGGAGCTACGATTACGGTCGATGGTAGTGCTGGTAACCAGACGATCATCAACGGTTCGACAGCCCACATCGGCAGTGTCCTGGTCAACGGTGGCAGCGGAACGGCTACGATTACTGGCTTGACCAATAAAACAACGGATTACACCGGTTTTGCAAACGGCAGTGGCCGGGCAGCTACGGAAGAACAGCTGAAGGAAGTTGCAGGCAAAGCTGGTGAAGCTATCGAAACGGCTGGCAAAGGCTGGAACCTGACGACTAACGGTAAAGAATCTAGCAAGACCAACATCAAACCGGGCGGCACGGTAGACTTCTCCAGCAGCAATGACAACTTGCTCATCAGCAATGCTGGCGCAGACCTCTCGTTCTCCCTCAGCGACAATCTCGACCTGACTAAGAATGATTCTAAGAAGGGCAGCGTCAAAGTCGGTGAAAATACGACATTGACGGATGGACTTCTCCAAGTCGGCACGGATGTTTCCCTCACGGCCAGTGCTCTTAACGTAGGCACCTCGTCCTTGACGACAAGTGCCCTCATGGTTGGCGGCTTGACCTACATCAACTCCAACGGTCTCAATGCCAATAACCGGGTTATCTCCAACGTAGCAGCCGGTATCCTTGATACGGATGCGGTCAACGTCGGTCAGCTCAAGTCGGCTATCAGCGGTTCGCAAGTTTCCATCAAGGCTGGTGATGGCATCAGTGTCGCCAAAACGGGCAACCAATACACAATCAATGTTAATATTGAAGGCGTTACCAATAACCAAGGCAAAGTAACGGTTTCGACAGGTGACAGCACTTCGACAGAAAGTGGTTCCGAATCCGGTTCGTCGGGCGCTAAAAAGTCCCAAGTCATGGACCTCATGTATCGGACAGAGTCTAATGAAGTTGCTCCAGAAACGACGACAGATACCGGTAAAGCTATACAAATTGAAAGTATTCCGGAAGATATCAAGCTTGAAGCTGATGATAACCAGGCTGCCAGTGTCGTAAACGGTGAAACTATTAAGATTGCTGGCGATGGTACGAATATCTCGACGGCAGCTACCGTTACTGGATCAGGCAGCATGGATACCATTTCCGTTTCCCTGAAACCGGATATCCAAGTCGATAGTGTTACCATCAACAATGGTGGCCCGACCATTAATAATACTGGTATCGACATGAATGGTAAGAGCATCACCAATGTTGAAAATATTACCGTCAACAATGGGCCGACTATCAATAGCAGCGGTATCGACATGAACAGCCAGAAGATTACCAACCTGGCTGATGGTGAAATTGCTGAAGGCTCGACGGACGCTGTCAATGGTGGCCAGCTCTACAACACGAATCAGGCCGTCATTGCCAACGCGGAAAACATCAACAGTCTGAGCCATTCGCTCAACAAGCTGGATAGCCGCATCAATCGTGTCGGTGCTGGCGCAGCCGCTCTGGCAGCCCTCCACCCGCTCGATTTTGACCCGGACAACAAGTGGGACTTCGCAGCTGGTTACGGCAACTATGCCGGCGCCAATGCAGTCGCTATCGGTACCTACTATCGCCCGAACGAAAACACCATGTTCAGCATCGGTGGCAGCTTCGGCGGCGGCGAAAACATGATCAACGCCGGCGTCAGCTTCAAACTCGGCAGCGGCGGTAGCGGTATCACGACGTCCAAGACGGTCATGGCTAAGAAGATTAAAGAACAAGATGAACTCCTGAAAGCACAGGATGCTAAGATGAAAGAACAAGACGAAAAGATTGCTAAACTGGAAGCTCTTGTAGCCCAGCAAGGCGAAATGATTCAGCAGGCACTGGGCAAGAAATAGTGCCATAGCGATGAGGTTGTCGCACCAAGTCAAGATTACTTCAGGCGACAACCTCATTTTTTTCGCAGGTCGCAGTTCGCAAAAAAAATACACGGCCCATGGCCTTGTGTGTAGGGGCTGTCCCGATGAGGGCAGCCCGCTGCGAAACTTTGCCACAGCCTATTCTGTTATAATGGTATGTTTGTAGGGGCTCGCACGTGGCGAGTCCGCTAGAGAAATTTGGCTATAACTTATCCGAGAATAATAGCAGGCTTTTACGAGCCACGAACAATGAACCACGGCCTTTCTCTCGGATTCATATGCGGCGTTCCGCCGCGACATACTCATGATAGTATTACGACCATGTACCGTCCGTCATAAATTCCGGCTATGCCTAGGATTCACGGCGGGACGCCCGCCACTGCTGTCCGTTCTGGCAGCCGCCCTGCACCTCCCGATAGTCGGTACCTGGCGGACCAGAAAGGCTTTGGGCGTCCCCTACAAAATTTCCCTTTTGGTTGTAAATGCAACAGAAATATTTCTTTCTTTTTGTTATACTTTACGTGTACTCGATGAGAGCAGAGAATTACGAATCACCCATTCAATTTATTATATGTATGAAATACAGGAGGTTTTCCCCATGACAAAAGAAAAACAGATGTTTTGTTTCCAGTGTGAACAGACCGCTATGGGTACTGGCTGTACCGGTTGTGCCGGTGTTTGTGGCAAATCGGCTGTTGAAGCCGGCTTGCAGGATGTTTTGACCGGCGCCCTTGTTGGTTTGGCCCGCACCTGTCAGACTGCCGCTCCGACGGCTAAGACCTATCGTACTATCCTCGAAGGCATGTTCACGACCATTACCAACGTCAACTTCAACACGACGACGACCCAGGCTATGATCGATAAAGTTCACGCTGAAGCCGCTGCCCTTTCGTCCACTCCCGCAGCTGACTACGATATGAACCAGATGTGGAACGCTGACGAAGATATCCGTTCCCTTAAATCGCTCATCCTCTTTGGTATGCGCGGCATGGCTGCTTATGCTTATCATGCTCTCATGCTCGGCAAATCGAGCGAAGAAGTCGATGCTTTCTTCGTCAAAGGCTTGTCGGCCATCGGCGAAGACTGGGGCATGGATGAACTCCTCCCGATTGTCATGGAAACAGGCAAAGTCAACTTGACCTGCATGGCTCTCCTCGATGAAGCTAATACGTCTACTTATGGTACTCCGGTTCCGACGACAGTTCCTTTGACGGTTGAAAAAGGCCCGTTCATCGTTGTCACCGGCCACGACCTGAAAGACTTGGAACTCCTCCTCAAACAGACTGAAGGCAAAGGCATCAATATCTATACGCACGGCGAAATGCTCCCGGCTCACGCTTATCCGGAATTGAAGAAATACAAACACCTCAAAGGCAACTTCGGCACGGCTTGGCAGAACCAGCAGAAAGAATTCGACGGCGTTCCCGGTGCATTCCTGTTCACGACGAACTGCCTCATGCCGCCTCGTAAATCCTACATCGACCGCGTCTTCACGACGGAAGTCGTTTCCTTTGACGGCGTAACTCATATCGGCGAAGACAAAGACTTCACGCCGGTCATCGAAAAAGCCTGGAACTCGGCGGCTATGCAGAAGACCAGCATTTCACCGGCATCAACGGCGGCAGCACCGTTACGACTGGCTTTGGTCATGGCACGGTCCTCTCCGTTGCTGACAAAGTCATCGACGCTGTCAAAGCCGGCGCTATCAAACACTTCTTCCTCGTCGGCGGTTGCGACGGCGCTCGTCCGGGCCGTAACTACTACACGGAATTCGTTAAACAGACCCCGGCTGATACGGTCGTCCTCACCCTGGCTTGCGGTAAATACCGCTTCAACGACCTCGACCTCGGCACTATCGGCGGCTTGCCGCGCATCATGGATATGGGCCAGTGCAACGACGCATACAGCGCTATCCAGGTAGCTGTCGCTTTGGCAAAAGCCTTCGACTGCGGCGTCAACGATCTGCCCTTGACCCTCGTCCTCTCGTGGTACGAACAGAAAGCTGTCTGCATCCTCTTGACCCTCCTCTCCTTGGGCATCAAGAATATTTACCTCGGCCCGACACTGCCGGCCTTCGTCTCCAAGAATGTCCTCAACTACTTGGTAGAAAACTTCAACATCACTCCGACCAGCACGCCGGAAGCTGACCTCAAAAAGATTTTGGGATAAGAGGCCGGAGTTTATAGCTTGTAGTTTGCAGAGAAAACCTTCAAATTTAAAGCCATCCGCTAACAACTAACTGCTAGCCACTAACAACTTTAAAGGGCTTGTCGTCGTGCGACAAGCCCTTTTTTTCGCCTGTATGCGATTGCGTAGGGGACGCCCAAAGGGCGTCCCGCGTGAATAGTGTGAATGGCTGGAATTTATGACGAGCGGCTAGTAATTTATCCCAGTTTCGCCAGAAGACGCCTTCCTCTTAGGTAGGGGATGAATGGCGATGGATTTCGCAGGTTCGATGCCTGCGAAATCCCCCCTATGTCTTTTCTGTCTTAGCCTTTTCACCTCGGCTAGGGTATAATTGTAGATGACAGAGGAGGTGAAACCAGATGTACTTGACGCAATCGAATGTCATCCGCGGCTTGTCGAAACAAGACTATGCCATGCTCCGGGAAATGTGCCAATACAGCAATAACCTGTACAATGTAGCGGTCTATACGATTCGGCAGCATTACTTCGATACTCATCAATTCTTGCGGTACGAAGAAAATTACCCCATTTGCAAGGAAAATGAAAACTATAGCTTGTTGCAGGCCGGTGTAGCCCAGCAGATATTGAAGATGGCCGACCGCAGTTTTCGTTCTTTTTTCGGGCTTTTGCAGAAAGTCAAGGCAGGTGACTATCAGTCGAAAGATGTCCGCCTGCCGCACTATCGTGAAAAAGGGGGATGGTTCCATCTCTCTTGTCGACGAACGCTATCAACATCAAGAATGGGTTCCTGAGACTGCCARCAC
>NZ_APHY01000091.1 GCF_000417505.1 Megasphaera sp. NM10 | reverse complement strand
ACAGAACAATTACTTGGTCTTTAAATTTCAGAAGTGTAMTTTTTTCTTGGTCATTGATAGCATCCTCCAATTTTCGTTACTTAATACTATCAKATCATGCACTCTTAAAATTTTTCAGTACTGGTCTGAATTCACAGGCCCATTATATTTTTCGATCAAAAAGTTTTGGATGATTATTGGATTAATACATCGGGGAATTCGATTTTGAATCAGCTGATGCTGTCGCTGTCTGACGAAAAGCAACAGGATTTGATTTCTCTTTTACGTGGAGAAAGCATATCGGCCATGATTCGGGAAGGCATTATTTATGATGAAATCGGTAATGATGAAGATGCGCTGTATACGATGCTGCTTACAACGGGATATTTGACTCCCATATCTTGCGAAAAAGCCTTTGGCGGTTATTGGTGTGAATTGGTGATTCCGAATCGGGAAATCCAGAAAGTCTGGAAATATGGCATTTCCTTTTGTGGTAAGAAAATTTGTGTAAAACAGGCAGAGTGAAAGGAGCGAGGTTGATGCGGATTGCGATGATGCAGATGGCGATGACTGAGGATATGGAACGGAATTTACAGGTGAGTTATGAGGCTGTGAAGGAAGCGGCCGGGGTGGATCTGCTCTTCTTTCCGGAAGTGCAGCATATGCCTTTTTTGCCGCAGTACACGGCAGACGAGCTGCCGGATTATCTGCTGGACCCTGATGACCCGCGGGTGACGGCCTTTTATGACCTGGCACGGCAGGCACATTGCATGGTGTCGCCTAATCTCTATTTGCAATATCGGGGGCAGGCCTATGATACGTCTTTGTTCATCGACGAAAAGGGGAATCTGCTGGGAAAATCGGCTATGGTCCATGTCACCAGTGCGCCCCAGTTCTACGAACTCGATTACTATACGCCTTCGCCAGATGGTTTTCGCGTCTATGATACTTCTTTTGGGAAAATCGGCGTCGTCATCTGTTTTGACCGCCATTTGCCGGAAAGCATCCGCACTTGCGCTGCCATGGGGGCCGAATTGGTCTTGATACCGACGGCCAATTTGACGACAGAACCGTTAGACCTCTTTGAATGGGAAATCCGGGTCCAGGCCTATCAAAACAATGTCTTCATCGCCATGTGCAACCGCGTCGGCCGGGAAGGAGACGTTACCTTCGCCGGTCAGTCCCTGGTCGTCGACAGTGAAGGACAGACACTGTTCAAAGCGGGTGGGGAAGCCGGACTGGTATATTGCGATATCGACTTGGAAAAATGCAAAGCAAGCCGCCAGGCAAGGCCCTATATTACCTTGCGTCGGCCTGAATTCTATCGTTGAGAAGGGCCTTAAATTTAAAAACCTTCGCTACAAACTACAAACTTAAAACTCAAACAGAGGCTGTCTTAATGCGACAGCCTCTGTTTTTTTTACTTGCATCCTCCTTTTTTATCGGATAATTTTTCTCTTAGCATCTGGTTGATTTCATTTCTTTCTTTTCCCTGTTTTTCCATTTGTTTGATCAATTTATACGCATGAAACAGTGGGGACGGAGCGATTTCAGAACTGAAGAAGCCGATGCCCATGTTCCAGGCCAGCTGTTCGAATACGTCGTCCAGGGCTCTGGAGTCCAGGCCATTGGCATAGGCTTTCAGCAGTTCCCGCATGGCCTGCCGCATCCGTCCGGCACCGACGGCATTGGCCAGCGAAAGCAGGAGGCGGATGTTATAATCGAGATATCGTTTTTCGCTTTTCCAGGTCATATCCCAAAATTCTACAGCCAGTTCGCCCAGCTTTTCATCGATCATGGGATAGTTCGTGATGACCGCCGGCCGTTCTGGCGCATCTTCCACGTTCCCTTTTTCCTCGGTCCGATAGAAATAAGCGTGATATTCATGTTCTGCTGTTTTTTCTGTATAATGCTCATATCCCAGCATTTCCATGATCTCATAGAGGGGGATTGGTTCAAAACTTTGAATGACTTCCATCCCTTCGCCGACGGGAAGCTTGGCTGCCTGTTTTTTCAGCCCATCAAGGAAATTACCGGCGATGCCGCGCACATCAATTTTTTTTAAAACTTGCCACTTTATCTTTCCATTCTATATTTTTCATGAGGTCTGCCCCTTTCTGTTGCCTGTTCATGATACGGTCATTACAGGCATTTTTTATTGTTTTCTTCGTCTTTCTGGAATGAGTATAGCATGGCAGGGGAGACAAGTATGTTGGTTTTATAACATAATTCGATAATAAACCGCACTCATGCTGAACTCCATTCTGATAAATAAAAAAATAGCCCGGCAAGGATACATCACCTTGCTGGACTATTATGCGCAAATTTGTAAAAACTAGAGAAACGTTGTGTACTGAACGGTACGCACGGTGGTGGGAGAGGTCGGGATTTAAAATAAAAAATCCCGATTTATTATTTACCCATAAGCCTTCATTTTTTCCATTACCGGCAATCCATACTGGATCTATGGTTTTCACTGAATAGGATATATCATAATAATTCTCCCGAATTGCAATAATAAGTTGAACACCCGGCGAACCTTTATGCAGTAAGTGCTGCAAGCATTTCTTCCCTAAAGCACTCCTCGGGTGTCTTATAGCCGAGTATTTTTCTTGGCAGGGTGTTGGCCCAGCACTCTACTCTGGAAATGTGTTCCACTGGGTAATCCTGGATTTTCTTCCCTTTGGGAAGAAATCGACGGAATAAGCCGTTGTGATTCTCATTCGTACCTTTGTCGCTAGAGCAGTACGGATGCGCATAATAGATCCGTGTGTGACTTAGTTTCTCTAGCTCCGACAGGCTAGAAAACTCACTGCCATTGTCTGTCGTAATGCTGAGGAACACTCGGCTGAAACAGCCGCGGAACATTCCATCCTTCAATTTTCTGAAGGCTGCTATTACAGAGGCACTTTCCTTGTTGGGCAGTTTTCTGATGAGGGAACAGCGTGTCTTGCGCTCAACCAGAGTCAGCAGTACTTCGTCCTTTGAGCGAGATCCCAGTACAAGGTCACACTCCCAATGCCCGAAATCCTGACGCTCATCCACAGAAGGATCGCGCTCATCTATACTGCGGCCGAACTTCTTCTTACGCTCACGAACCCGCTTCCTGGCGTTTTTTCGCTTGACGCGCAAGGGCAGGTCAATACTCTTGATTTTTCCTAGGAGCCCCAGCGTGACATAGTTGTACAGGGCTTTCGTACAGACCATCTCGCCACGTTGAAATTCTCCCGTAACCAGTGCCCTGCCAAAGCAGGCATCGAGCGACCAGTGATGTTCCTGAAGTCTCTTCTGCACATAGTCGAGGAATGCTCCCTTTGCTATGGCGTCGCATTTGCGACCACAGTTTTCGCGATGCGCCTCATAGGTGCTTTGCCCGTCTGCTGCGCGATAGCGTTCCACCTTGCCGTTATAGTATAATGGGCCTGTGAATTCAGACCAGTACTGAAAATTTTAAGAGTGCATGATATAGTATTAAGTAACGAAAATTGGAGGATGCTATCATGCCAAGAAAAAAGTACACTTCTGAATTTAAGACCAAGATTGTTCTGTCAATTCTTCAAGGCGACAAGGAATTCAATGTCATCTGTTCTGAAAACGGCCTGAACCCAAACATGGTCAGAAAATGGAAGCAAGAATTCCTGCAAAATGCCCATCTTGCCTTTGGTGCAGATTCTCTGA
>NZ_APHY01000090.1 GCF_000417505.1 Megasphaera sp. NM10 | reverse complement strand
TATCTGATTCACAACGATCCTCAGTTAGAAGGAAAATTAAAGCTTCAATAAGAAGAAATTTGTAAACGATGTGCTTGCATAAAGTGTAAAGGATGTCCTTGCACAAAATGTAAACGATGTTATTCTTGACACACGTTCCGCCCCTACTATAAACAGCGAGGCCGTTAAAACCACTCGATTCACGGAGGATACCCGCCATGGATGCGAATACACAAAAGGCGCTGGAATCGCTGCACCGGCGAAAGGTCAATTCGTCCATCGCCATCGCAGCGGACCTGGCCAACGACAACTTAAACAGTATCTGCCGCCTGGCGCTGGCCTGGATCAGCGACGGCAATGTCCACGGCATTTCCTATTTCATCAAACCCCGGGAAGGCCCGGTCCAGGCACACAACCTGACGGAAGCCATGCTGGCCGACAGCAAGCCTTTCGATGTCGTCTGGGATGAAGACATTGCCTTTCTCCTCAAAGACGCCGTCCTCTCTGCCTACCGCTCGGAACGGCTCTTTCCGGCCATCAAGGCCAGCTATGAAGCATCCGGGCGGGAACTGCCCCTGAAGGATGTCTACATCCGGGACTTGAAATTCCTGGCCTCGACGTACATGCCCAACCTGGCCAATGATTCGCTGACGTCGATCCTGCACCGCATGAAGATCCCCGTCGACATGGACAATGCCCTGAGCCGGGCCATGGCCTGCATCTGCGGCTTGAACTGGCTGGAAAACCTCTATCCCATTTCCAGCTACGGTATCCCCTTGTCGGCCATCCTGGCCGGTGCCCTCCAGGGCCAGCCGGAAGAAGTCGTCGAGACGCGGGAAGAACGGGAAGCGCGGGAAGAAAAGGAAGCCAAATACGCCAAACTGACGTATTACACGAAGATGCTCTTCCTGCCCTTCGTCATCTTCTGCCTGTTTATCACCATCTATTACGTCCACCGCTATGGAGAAGCCGAACAGACCAATGTCAACTTCTCCCGCTATTCAGCCAGCGGCGTCCCGGAACTGAGCGACGAGGAAAAAGAAGCGCAGCAGGAAAAGAATCGCCTGCCCTCGAACAGCGGCCGCTACCTCATGATGCGCGGGACCTACGTCATCCCCGACGAGACGACCATTCCCACCTTCCTCAAAGCCAGCCACGACCGCGATATGGAAACAATCCGCTCCCTCGTCCGGTCCGACAAGATACTGGTCTTTGCCAAGCCGACGCGCATCCAGATTACCGGTGACAAAGACAAGAACGGCTTCGTCCCCGTCCAAATCCTGGAAGGCGACTACGCCAATCGCACGGGCTTCGCCTCAGACGATATGATAAGTAAATAAAAAAGGCTTGTCGCATATGCGACAAGCCTTTTTTCTGTAGGGGCGACCACGTGGGGCGCCCGTTTACGCTTTTTAGTTGTTAGGGGCTAGGGGATGGTTTTAAATTTAAAGGTTTTCTCTGCAAACTACAAATGCTATACTATAATATAAACCATAAAAGAAAAAGAACCTCGCAGGAGGGCAGAAGCCTTCGTGCGACAGTCTAAAAGGGAGGTTTTCTCATGAAATTGAAAAAATGGCAGGCTTTGGATTACCTTCGCCTCGCCGGAATGGCAGGCCAAGCACCCCTGCTTCGTCCTGGCCCCTCAATACGATACGATCATCGTCGATGACAACTATCAATACGGGCCGGAACTGGACCGGACCATCCATCTCGTCCAACAGCTCTGCCGTCAATATTCCATCGATACGGACCGCATCTATAACACGGGGCAGTCCATGGGCGGCATGACATCCATCGCCATGGATGTCAAATATCCGGACTTCTTCGCCGGCTCTTACCTCGTCGCCTGCAAATGGGACGAAACCGTCACTTCGCCCTTAGGTCACCAGCATATCTGGGCCGTTACCTCCCAAGGTGACCCCGGTGCCAGCCCGAGCCTGGCAAAAATCATGGAAAACTTAGAAAAAGACGGCGTCAAAGTAGCCAGCCAGACCCTCGACCCCACCCAGCCGCAAGACCAGGTCGACGCCCAGGCCGCTGCCCTCATCACGCCGGACTGCAGCCACTACCTGACCCAGTACCAAGGCGGCAGCCACCGCTCTACCTGGCAGCATGCCTACACCATGCAGCCCGCCTTAGAATGGCTTTTTGCTCAGAAAAAAACAGACCGTATTCATTAAAACATAATTCATAGCTGTCACATGAAGGCTTCTGCCATCGTGCAAGGCTCCTTTCTCTTTAAAGTTTGTAGTTTATAGAAGACAACTTTAAATTTAAAAACCATTCACTAAAAACTACAAACTGCAAACTTAATACTCAAAAAGCGCTGTCTTCATGCGACAGCGCTTTTTTTCTACATGGACAAGATTTTTTGGTAAATCTGGTGGTCCCGGAGTGCCGCCCGGCCGATGCCGATGAGGTCGGCCTGCCCTTTTTCCAGGAAGGCTTCCGCTTCGGCGCCGTCGGCAATGCCGCCGGTCAGCAAGACGGGAAGGGTCGTCCCTTTTTTGGCTGCTGCCGATAATTCGGCAAAATATCCCGCTTCCGTATGGCCAGGGCGGAAGAAGACGCTCATGCCGCCGGAAAGGCTGAGCATGTCGATGCCGGCCGTTTCAAAAATCTTAGCCGCTTCGCTGACATCGCCGACGACGGCACCGCCATCCATATAATCGCTGCCGCCCAGGCGCAGGGAAAGGACAAAATCAGACCCGACCTGGCGGCGGATAGCCTGAATGATTTCAACGTGCAGCCGGGTCCGGCCAGCCAAGGTCTGGCCCGTATAGTCATCGGTCCGCTTATTGGTCACCGGTGAATAGAACTGGTCCAGCAGATAGCCATGGGCCGAGTGGATTTCCACGCCGTCGTAGCCGGCCTGCTGTGCCCGGACAGCGGCGTCGACAAAGGCCTGGACGATGCGCTGGATATCGCCCTGCGTCATTTCCCGGGGAAATTCCGGCTGGCCCTGGACCGAAGCGGCCCGCGACGGATTGGAAACAGCACTGGCACTGATGACTTCCTGCCCCGTAATGGCCCGATGGGCAGCACTGCCGGCATGGCTGATCTGTGCCAGGATGGGTACGCCCTGAGCGTGGACAGCCGCCGTCAGGCGCTGCAGTCCGGGAATATCGGCATCGGCCGCCAGCGACACCTGGTTGGCACTGGCCCGGCCTTCAGGCGAAACGAAACTGTGTTCCTGAATGATCAGGCCTGGACCGCTGCGGGCCATATCACCATAATAAGCGACCAGCCCATCCGTCACCTGGCCTTTCGCCGACTTTTCCGTCGCCATCGGCGGCAGGACCAGACGGTTCTTCAAAACCAGAGACCCAACATTCAGCGTTGCATGTAATAACGGATACATCATCAAAATCCCTTCTTTCGTAAAAATAATTTAAAGTGGTTCATGGTTCGTGGCTCGTACATTTAAGAACCCCTCAGTCCGCCTTCGGCGGCCAGCTCCCCTTCGCAGGAGAGCCTTTCGGACCGCAGGAGCTCAATGACGCGGTCAGATCCGCGCCGGATTTGCCGGGCTGGCAAGGAGAAAAACGCAGGCATAGCGGGGCTCTGTCGAGGCTTTTCGACGCAGTCAGCCCGGCAAAGACAAGCGGAGATGGCTGCACGAATTGAGCTTCTGCGGTCCGCTAAAAAGCATCCCATTCGGCGAAGCGTTCGTTCATGCGTTTTTTCTTGATTTTCTTGGTTTCCCCTTCGGCTGCAGCAAAGGGCATTTTCCCGGCCGCAATGGTCCGTTTATAAAAGAGTTCAACTGCTTGTTCTTCCGTCAGTCCCAGGCGCTCAAAGATGGCCTGGGCTTTTTTTCTCGTTTCTTCATCCATGCGTTTCATCTCCTTTGCGGTTGTCATGGCGGTCCTGGGCTTCCTGGTTGATGCCGTCCAGGGTAGCCATATGCCAGACGGCATACATCATGGTCTTCATGAGGACGACGCCCAAGACGGCCCCCGTCCCTTCACCCAGGGAGAGACCGGCCTGGATGGGCACGTCGTATTCATCGATGCCGCACAGGCGCAGGGCCTGGGCCATGCCGGGCTCCCGGGAAATATGGGACGGCAGGGCATAATCGCAGACGGCAGGCTTCATGGCGATGGCACAGGCCAGGGCTGTCGCCGTAATGAAGCCGTCGATATAAAAGGGAATCTTTTCGTCGGCACAGGCCATCATGGCGCCGCAGAGTGCTGCCAAATCAAAGCCGCCGACGCAGCGCAGGGCATCAGCCGGCATCTGGATTTCTTTTTCATAGGCCTTGACGGCTGCGGCGATGACATGGCGCTTATGGAAGAGCAGTTTATAATTGCCCCGGGCCGAACCGAAGCCAGTCAGCCAGGACATCTTTTTCGGCGACAATGCCGTAAGGACCGCGGCAGACGTCGTCGTGTTGCCAATGCCCATTTCCCCGAATGACAGGAGATTGATGCCATCTTTGGCCGCTGCCTGCACCCGTTCGCGGCCCGTCGCCATGGCTTGCGCCAGCTCTTCCCGGCTCATAGCCGGTTCGACGGCAAAGTTCTTTGTCCCCCTGGCGATCTTGCGGTCCAGTCCGACGGCATCATCACTGTCGATACCGACATCGACGACTTCATAAGGGATATCCTGGCTGCGGCAGAAACAGGTCACGGCCGACGTCCCCTGTACCATATGGCAGCTCTGCATATACGTGATATCCGACAACTGCGCGACGACACCGGCCCGGACGACACCATTGTCGGCGGCAAAGATGATGTGTTTCGGCCGCAGCTCCCGGTGAAAGGTCCCCCAGGCCAATAAAATCTGCTTGGCCTGCTTTTCCAAAAGTCCCAGGCTTCCCGGCGGCTTGGCCAGATTGTCGATTTGATGAAGGGCCTGGCGCCGGTAACGTTCTTTGCTCACTGTCATACACATCCTCTTTTCTCGTCTTAATCGCTTCTATTGTACCATGATTGCAAACGATTCGCGACTTACATAAAAATGAATATTTGTTCATCCTGTAACACAGATTTCCTTGAAAAAACGTTTAATTTATGTCAAAATAAAAGCAAGAGTGGAGGTGGCCATCGTGTCCACAATTAAAGACATTGCCAAAGCTGCTGGCGTTTCCATCGCCACCGTTTCCATCGTCCTGAACGGCAAGGGCCGGGAACGGAAAATCTCGCGGGAAACACAACAGCGTATATACAAAATTGCACAAGACCTGAATTACGTCCCCAACCAGTCGGCCAAAAAACTGCGGTCGGCTAAAAAGGACAGCTATGCCATTGCCTTCTACTGGGCAACGGACTTCCGTATAAACTACCTGGCCCGCATCACCCTCGGCATCCAGGAAGAAATCATGAAACAGGACAAAGCCATTCATCTGACCGTCGTCCCTTATAAGGTCGACCAGCTGCAAAAACAGCTCGAAGCCATGCAGAATGAATTTTTCAACGGCATCATCATCGCGAATATGTCCAATAAAGATATGGACTACCTCAATTCCATCCATATCCCCTGCCCTGTCGTCCTCTTTAACCGGGAATCGGATAAATACAGCAGCGTCACCATGGACAACTATACTATCGGCTGCAACGTCGCCCAGCACTTCCTGGACAAGGGCATCTTCGACGCCGGCGTCCTGACCCATGACACGTCGTTCCCGATCATGCGCACGTGGATGCAGGGCTTCCTCGACACCTTCGCCAAGGCCGGCCACGCCGTACCAGAAGAAAACATCATCCTCTGCGATACGTCTTCATCGAGCGCTGTGGAAGCTACGAAGAAGCTCTATGAAGAAAAGCGGATGCCCCGGGCTATGTTCTGTGAATCCGACGTCCTGGCCCACGGCATGCTCTATACCTGCCATGAACTGGGTATCGCTATCCCACAGGACGTGGAAGTCTTCACCATCGGGATCAACATGGCTCAATTCAATGATTACGCCATTCCCTCCCTGTCCCGCGTCGATATCCCCATGGGCGAAATCGGTCAGCACTGTCTGCACCTCATGGTCGACCTCATTGAAAAGAAAAAACCGAATCCTACGGTCCAGTTCGTAGAAGGAAAAGAAATCATCGGCCAATCATCCCCGCGGTAGGAAATGTAAAAAGGCGCTGTCATATGAAGACAGCGCCTTTTTGAGTATTAAGTTTGCAGTTTGTAGTGAAGTTTTTTTTAATTCAAAACCCTCTTCTACAAACTACAAACTCCGTACTACAAACTATAAAGAACGGCCCGCTCATACATGATGGCAGAAACCTCCACGCGACGCTCAAACGCCCAACGCTTCCCGCACGATGCGGGCGACGTCCGGGAATTCGTCGTCGCCGATGGTGCGCAGGGACAGGACGACGGCGCAGTGCTGGACGCGGGCGATGATGGGGATGTCGGCCTGGCGCAGGCGCTGTTCCAGTTTTTCCGCCGACAGGTCATAGGGATCAATGGCCAGGGCCCAGCCCGGCAGGACGGCATCGGGGCAGGCGCCGCCGCCGACACAATCGTCTACACGGCGCAGGGAAACGCAGGCCGGCAGGTCATCTGTATGCAGGGCCTGCAACAGCCGTTCCGCCCGTTCCCGCGTCTCTTTCTTCGTCTGGGCCAGGCAGTACAGCGTCGGGATCTGGCAAACGGCCGTACCGTCGCGATAGGTCTGCAAAGTCCCTTGCAAACCGGCCAGGGTCATCTTATCGACGCGCAGGGCCCGCAGCAGGGGATGGTGTTTCATGGCATCCAGATAGGCGGCTTTACCGACGATGATACCCGCCTGAGGGCCGCCCAGGAGCTTGTCGCCGCTGAAAGTCACGACATCGCAGCCAGCGTCCAACACTTCGCGGACCGTCGGTTCATGAGGCAGTCCCCATGCGGCCAAATCGACGAACAGGCCGCTGCCGACATCGTTGATGCAGGGCAGTCCGTGGTCATGGGCCAGGCGGGCCAGGTCCAAAGCGGAGACACTCTCGGTAAAACCGATGATGCGGTAATTACTGGTGTGGACCTTCATGAGGGCCGCCGTATCTTCGCCGATGGCCCGTTCGTAGTCGGACAAATGAGTCTTGTTGGTCGTACCGACTTCGCAGATACGGCCGCCGCTCTGTTCGATGACGTCGGGAATCCGGAAGGAGCCGCCGATTTCGACGAGTTCCCCCCGCGACACGACGACCTTCCCGGCCGGCGSCCA
>NZ_APHY01000089.1 GCF_000417505.1 Megasphaera sp. NM10 | reverse complement strand
TGTAAAGATACAGGGCTATTATTTTGGACGGCCTATGACYTACGAAGACTTGTCAGTGTTTTGCAAGCACTATGAGCATGGCTTGGAAACGCGGCGGGAAGAACCAGTCTATGATAAAGCCGGTCTGGTCAATGTCGTAACGGATTTACCGACTGCTATTTTTCACTACGATGGCACTCAGGCCGGGGTGTTATGGGCTAATCTGGCTTTTCGAAAAATCCTCCGATGGTCTTTGCCCGGATACAATGGCCATGACCTGCCCTTGTGGATTCAGGACTTTTCATTCAGGCAGCGCCTGCAACCTTGTCTGGATGAACTCCTTGTTTCCGGGCAAAATCAAGTCATGACCTATGTTGAAAGAGACCATTATTTGCAGCTGCATTTGGAACTCATCGGCGGAACTCAGGGGCGATACCTGGGACGGGCCTGCATCTATAATATTGCCGATGCCAGCGAACGTCAGGAGATACAGCGTATCGATTATCTGCTGCGCAATATCCTGAAGGTCTATAAAGGCTTATATTACCTGCATCCTGGCAAAGATACGTTTGAAGTCATCAAGACGACGATGACCCATTGGGCTGATGGAAAGTCCCTGAAAGGCATCCAAAAGCTGCTCATCGACTATGCTGTCCAGTCCGTCTACGTCGACGACAGGGAAAGGTTCTTATCATTCCTTGATTTCGATAACCTTTGCCACCAGGCGGACCAGTCCCCGACGGCCAGTGTCGGTGACGTTTTCCGTATCAAACAGGCCGACGGCAGTTATCGCTGGACTGTCTTTTTGGCCCTCCGCCTCCAGCAGGCCGATGGCCAATATGACATTCTGTTGTGCTGCCGCGATGATGCATGGGAAACGGCGCGGGACCGCAAGAGCCTGTTGCCCATATTGGCCACTTCTTTTGGCATCCACGAATTGGAACCGGCCCGGCAGCCTTATTTCCGCCTCTTGCGGGAACTCTGCCAGGCCATGATTCATTATTCGGATATCAAATTCTTCTGGAAAGACCGGGAACGGCGTTTTGCCGGCGTCAGTCAGTCCTTCCTCGACTATTATGGCCTGACCGATGAAAAAATCCTCATCGGGAAGACCGATGAGGAGATTGGCTGGCATATCCAGGGGAAAAAGTATGAGGAAGCCGAACGGGCTGTCCTGGAAAAAGGCGAAATTACGCGACATATTATCGGGGAGTGTCTCGTCCAAGGCCGACCGCATCGAATCGCAGCTACGAAATTCCCTATCTACCAGGGACGGCGTATTATCGGCCTGATGGGTTATTTTGAGGATTTAGAGTATGAAGAAGCCCGGCAGGTGCAGCTCCGGCAGAGCAGTTTTGTCGACGATGTGACGGGGCTGCTCAATTTCCGGGGTATCTTGCAGGCGGCAGACGAGTATGCCGATAAATATCGGCGCTATGGACAGGATTATACGTGTGTCCTACTCGAAGTGCCTGCATACGAAGCGCTTTTTCAGGAGTATGGCGATGAAGTAGGACAGAAATTGTTGCAGGTCATTACGCAGCAGCTGCTGGCCTTCCATGTGTTGAATGAAACGATAGCCCATTTGAGCGGCAGCCGTTTTTGCTGCCTTGTCCCGAAGGCGATGGATGCCGATTTCCGGAATAAAATGCTGGGCCTCATCAATGCTATCCATGGCATTACGAATATTGGCGGCTACAGTTGTACTCTTTATTTGCAATACGCCGTGGCCCAGGGGTCGGAGGGCCAGGATTTCGATGAGGTCATGCAGCTGTTGCGGAAACGACTGGATGAAGCGAAAGAACAGCAGTATGGGCAAGCCATCTATATTGGCGACCGCCTGGTCTTCGACAAGGAGAAATTCGACAAGCTCGATGAAGAAGTGTCTGTCATGGACCCAGATACGTATGAACTGGTCTATGTCAATGACTATATGCAACGGGCCTATGGCCTTTCTGATAGCAGCAGCTGGGTCGGTGAGAAATGTTATAAAATCCTGGCTGACCGGGAGACTCCCTGCGATAATTGCCTCAATGACAGGCTGCGCCGCGATTGTTTTTATACGGCAACGCGCCGCAACCGCAAGACAGGGCAATACCTGTTCATGCGGACGACGCTCATTCCTTGGCAGGGGAAGAATTACCGTTTTTCTATGGCTTTCGACCTGAGCCGGTATATTTTCCGCGACCGGGAAGAAATTGATGTCGTCTTCCGGGAAGTCATGGCCAACGACGTCATTGCCATCGGCATGCGTGAAGCCGATCCCCATACAGGCCTGCAGAAAATGCTGGAAAAAATCGGTCATAGCCTGCAAGCTGAACGGGTCCTGATTTTTGAGGAACAGCCGGACCAGACCGTCAGCGCTACCTATGAATGGTATCAAGAGGATTTGCAGCCGATGGCTCCTACGGTCCAGCACATTCCCATGGACTCCCTGCGACCGCTGTATGCGGCCTTTGATGCTAAACAGATGGCCATTATTGAAGATGCACAGGCTTTCGTCCGGGCTCATCCTGGATTTACGCCGCATCTTTCCGGCGTCCGCCGCCTCGTATCGGGACATCTGACTCAATCGGGCAAGTCCCTGGGCTTTACGGAAGTCGTCAACCCGTCGGCATTGGCCTTTAAATCGGCCAGCCTCCTGTTGTCGACGCTGACCTTGTTCCTGGCCAGTATGCTGCGCAACCGCGATACTTTCCGTTCGCTGGAACGCCTCAGCACGACGGACCAGCTGACCGGCGCCGGCAATCGCCGGGGGTTTACCGAATATATCCGGGCTGTGCCCGATGGGATTTTCCTGGCCTTTATTTTTGGCGACCTCAACGGCCTCAAGCGAATCAATGATACGCAAGGCCATGAAGCCGGAGACCATCTCCTCCAGCAGGCTGTCCGGCATATGAAAGCCTTGAGCGGCGATAACGCCGTATTCCGCATGGGCGGCGATGAATTCATGGTCATCGCCAGGAATGCCAGTGAACAGCAGGCTCAGCAGCTCGTCCGCGAGCTGCTGGCCCGTTACCGTTCCAGCGGCATCAGCATGGCCTTAGGCGTTGTCGTCTGCCAGACGCCTATTGCCAATATCGACGAGGTGTTATCCCAGGCAGATCGGGAGATGTATACTGACAAAGAACGGATTTACACAAGCTGGCGTCATTCGTGAGATACGGTTTTATTTATGGCCAATAAGGGCCGTGCCAGAGCGGCAGCGCAGAGGCTCTTGACGATGTCCAAGGGGATGAAGGGGACGACGCCGCTCATGATGGCTGCTTCCCAGGGCATTCCCGTGATGCCTTTGAGCTGCAGTACGCCGCCGATATAGATAACGGGGATACCGATGGCGACGGCTGCCAGAGAGTAGCGACGGAAGTTGTATTCCTTCCCTTTGAACCAGGACATGAGGAAGACGGCGGCGACATAGGCCCAGATATAGCCGCCTGTCGGGCCGAACATCTTGCCGGGACCTGCCGTACCGCCTGTGAAGACGGGGACGCCGATGATGCCGATGCCGATGTAGGCCAGCATGGTGATGGCTGCATCTTTCGGCGGCAGCAGGAAGGCGACCAGGTTGACGACGAGCGTCTGCAAGGCGATGGGCGACTGGGAAAAGGGCAGGGGAATGATCAAATAGGCAGAAATACAGTTCATAGCAATCAATAAGGCGATGCGCGTCAGGCGCATCGTCTTTTCTCTTGAATCAGACATGATAAAAGCGCTCCTTTGCTTACGGACTTCTTCCGTATTATAGCAAAAAAGCGCTCATGAGGTCAACTTTATATGGATTTATATAAGTTAACAATAAAACTTAGAACAGCTTTTTCAGGCACGGTTCGACCTGAACGCCTTCGCGGGGATCGCTGCCGGACTGGTAGGTGTAGCCGATGGCGTAGTTCAGGAACTGTGTGGCCTTTTTGACGCTGTCGTGCAGGGACTGGCCCTGGAGCAGGGAACCTGTGAGGACGCTGGTGAAGAGGTCGCCTGTGCCGCAGGTGCTGAAGGGGATGCGGTCGACGGTACATTCGTCGAAAGACGTCGTCTGGGCGTCGTAGCTGACGACGGTGATCGTTTCGTTGCCCGTGGGGACACTGGTGATGATGATTTGACGCGGTCCCATGGCGGCCAGCTTCTGGCAGAGTTCGAGCATAGTCTTCATGGATGGCGCGCCCTGGGCATAGGGGATGTCGGCCAGCAGGGCAGCTTCGGTATAATTCGGTGTAATGATGGTCGCTTTGGCGATAAGCTTGCGCATTTCCATGACAATATCGGGCTTGAAGACCGGGTAGAGCTTGCCGTCATCGGCCATGGCCGGATCGACGACGACGAGGGTATCCTTCTTGGCGAAGCGGGCGATGGCGTCGAGGACGATGGCGATCTGGCCGGCGTCGGCGAGGAAGCCGCTGTAAATGGCGTCATACGAATAGCCCAGTTTCTGCCATTTATCCATGAATTCCGTCATGTGCGGCGTAAAATCAGAGAAGGTATAGTCGCCATACGTCAGGTTGTTGCTGAAAATAGCCGTCGGGAAGGGGCAGACCTGGAAGCCCATGGCCGAAATGACCGGGATGGCGGCTGTCAGGGAGCAGCGGCCGAAAGAACACATATCGTGGATTGCGAGGACGCGTTTAGTTGCCATAGAAAAACCTCCTAAAAGTAAACTGTACTATTATTTTATCCCAAGATATGGACCATGTAAATAAGACAGATTGCGGCGATTCTGTCCTGCCTGCTGATTCTCGCAGGGACATAAATATGGTATAATAAAGTTTAACCTGATTCTGCAAGAAGTTTCCTGCCTCTTTAGGCGGTGAGATGAATTGCAGGTTTTTCTGAGGGTTCGATGCCCTCAGAAAGACAATTTCTTCATAATTTGTTTTGCAGTATAATCAGTAGTAAGAGAGAAAGGACTGATTATACTATGGAATTAGACAGTAATAACCATTCAGTGTTCTTACTCTATTACCATCTTGTTTTAGTGGTGAAGTACCGACGCAAAGTATTTTCTGACCCAATGAGCCAATATGCAAAAGATATATTCGTCCGCATAGGTTCATCATATAATATCACTTTGGAAGAATGGAACCACGACCAGGACCATGTACATATTATGTTTCGTGCCCATCCTAATACAGAGATATCGAAATTTGTCAACGCTTATAAAAGTGCCAGCTCAAGGCTCATAAAGAGATACTTCCCCGAGGTTAGGTGTAAGCTATGGAAGGAAATGTTCTGGTCAAGAAGCTATTGTCTACTGACAACCGGCGGGGCTCCTATAGCGACAATTCGCAAGTATATAGAAAGTCAAGGCAGGTGATGATAGTGAATAAGGCATACCGATACAGAATCTATCCGACAACGGAACAGAAAATTATGTTTGCCAAGACCTTTGGGTGTGTCCGATTCATCTACAACAAGATGCTGAGTGACCGCATTGACTATTATAAGGAAACCGGCCAAAAGCTGAATAACACGCCTGCGCAGTACAAAGAAGAATTCCCTTGGCTAAAGGAAGTAGATAGTTTAGCCCTTGCCAATGCCCAAATGAACCTGAATAAGGCCTACAGCCACTTTTGGAATGACAGCCAGCATTTCGGCAAGCCGCGCTTCAAGTCCAAGAAGAATCGTCGTGCTTCGTATTCCACGAACAACCAGAAAGGCTCTGTCCGAATCGAGGGCCATAAGGTGAAACTGCCGAAAGTCGGTTGGGTGAAATTATGCCAACATCGTCCCTTGCCGGAGAACAGTATCATAAAGACCGTGACCATCAGCAAGACGCCATCAGGAAAGTACTATATCAGTATGCTGGTGGAGTATGAAAACCAAATACTCCCTGTCATACCGAAGACCTTCCTGGGCCTGGATTTTGCGATGCACGGCTTGTATGTGGCTTCCGATGAGGATGAGGCTAAGTATCCCGATTTCCTGCGAAAGGCAGAGAAGAGATTGGCTAAGGCACAGCGGAAGCTATCCCAAAAGCAGAAAGAAAGTCATAACAGAGAAAAACAAAGGCTGCGTGTAGCTATTCTCCATGAGAAAGTGGCCAATCAACGCCGGGATTTCCTGCATAAGAAGGCTCGCTACCTCGCAGACCGCTATGATGTCATTGGCATTGAGGATATCAGCGTCAAAGCGATGGCAAAGCGGAAAAAGGGTGGCAAGTTCAGCTTTGGCAAATCCGTAGCTGACAATGGCTGGAATATGTTCACGAACATGTTGGAATATAAATTGGCTTGGCAAGGCAAAAAGCTTATCAAGATAGACAAGTGGTATCCAAGCAGCCCAA
>NZ_APHY01000088.1 GCF_000417505.1 Megasphaera sp. NM10 | reverse complement strand
GAACGTGGAGATGACCCGTATCGGCATAGGAACCATAGTTACCTTATCGGATGGAATGCCTGATGGATGGCTTTCGCCGCCTTGGCAACGTCGGCAAAAAAGGCATTGCGTTCTTCGTCGCTCAGGTCCGTCATTTCACTGACATGGTCTTTATAGGCGACGATGCAGCGGCCGGGATGACTCTGTTCTTTGAACAGGACCAGCATACTGACCGATAAGTCGCAGATGTAAATGCCGAATTTAGCAAGCGGTTCGCCTTTTACGCAGTAACCGCAGTTCTTATCTTTCATGACAAAGCCTCCTTATTCAATCGTGCCGTGTTCCCATTTACCATGGTTCAGATCATCGGCAATCTTCTTGAATTTGTCGTCTGTCAAGCCATAGAAGAAGTAGAGGATGATAGCAGCAATGCCGAGGGCAACGCCCGGATACAAGGTCATAGCTGCTTTAATCCCCATCAATGTCATTTCACTCTGAACGGCATTGGCGACGTAACCTGTCAGTACCAGGATGCCCGAACTTACGACAGCGGCCAGGGCCTGGGCAATTTTACGGGAGAAGTTGAAAGCCGCATAGGTAATCCCTTCTTTGCGGATGCCGTTGTGCCATTCGCTGTAGTCGATGACGTCGGAAACGAAAGCCCAGGTAACGCCGTTCGGAATAGCCAGGGCTACGTAACCGATGGTGACCAATACGATAAAGGTGTAAATATTAGTCGGGATGACGAAGTTCAAGAGGTCAGCCGCACAGCCGATAAGCAAGCCGCCGATGGCCGTCTTTTTCTTGCCGAACATCTTGACCAGTTTCGGGATGAGCAGGATACCTACGACGGAGCAGCCCATCATGATGCCGTTTACAATCGGCTGCAAGCCCATATGGCCTAAGTTATACTGGCAGAAGAAAATCATCATCTGGTTATTCGTGTTCATAGCCGAGATGGTAAACAAAGTCATCAAAATAATGCATAAAAGCGGTTTGTTAGTAAACACGAGTTTAATATAATCCGAGAATTTTGCTTTCTGTTCATTCTGGGTATTGCGCTTGACCGGAACGTGTTCATGGCAGTTGAAATAGCAGATGGCAAAACCGATGACGCCGATGATAGACATGACGATAGACGCAGCAAAGAAGCCTTCATGGGGCGAAGCGAACATGAGGACGACCGGTACGAAGGCCATGCCGGTAATGAGCTGGGCCCCGATAGAACCGGCCTGGCGGGTCGTCGCCATCTGACTTCGTTCTTCGACATCGCGGGTCATGACACTGGCCAGGGAAGAATAAGGGATGTTAGTAAACGAGTAAACAAGGCCCCAGGCCATGTAAGCACCATAGGCAAAGAGTATCTTGCCCGTCGGCGATACATCGGGCATGGTAAAAGTAATGACCGTCAAAATAGCCAGGATGACAGCCGAAGCCATCATAACCGGGCGGAACTTGCCGCGCGGGCCGATATTCTTGCGGCCGTCGATGACGGAACCGGCGATAGGATCCATGAAAGCATCGAAGATTTTCGTAAAGGCGAAGATACCTGCAACGGCAGCTGCCGGAATGGTGCAGACATCAATCCAATATTTCGTCAAATAGGCCTGGCCTAAGTCGAACATGAAACCGTTCCCAAAGTCACCGAAACCGTAACAGATTTTTTCACGCCACGATAATTTAACATGGCCTTCTTTAGAAGCTGCCGGCGTAACGGTCTCCGTCTTGTTCGGCAACGCCTCTGCTTGTGTGCTCATAGCACTCCCTCCTTATAAAGTAACTCCGTTTTTGAATATAGCCAGTTCGTGCTTGTCCAAGGCTTCCGATTTCGCATGGACACGACCTGACGCTACGTCAAGAATATACTGGAAAAGGCGGTCTGCTGCGGCTTCCCGCGATTCCCCTTCAGCAATGGTCCCGGCATTGAAATCGATCCAGTTCCGTTTGAAACCGGCCAGGTGACTATTGCTGGAAATCTTAATCGTCGGTACGGGGCAGGCAAACGGCGTACCCCGGCCCGTTGTAAACAGTACCATATGGGCTCCGGCAGCGGCCAGCGCATTGGAGGCTACTAAATCATTGCCTGGAGCCTCCAACAAGTTTAGGCCTTTTTTTCGTCGCCCTGTCTCCATAGGCCAGGACATCTTCGACGAGAGCCCGGCCGCCCTTCTGGACACAACCCAGGGACTTATCTTCCAGCGTCGTGATGCCGCCGGCCTTGTTGCCTGGCGATGGATTTTCATTGATTTTTTCGCTGTAACTCATGAAATATTCTTTGAAGTGGTTGATGAGGTCGACGGTCTTGTCGAAGACTTCCCGATTGCGAGCCCGGTTCATGAGCAGCGTTTCGGCGCCGAACATTTCCGGCACTTCAGTCAGAATCGACGTACCGCCGGCTGCGATGAGGCGGTTGGAAATCTCCCCGACCAGGGGATTGGCTGTAATGCCCGAAAAACCATCGGAGCCGCCGCATTTCAAACCGATAGTCAGCAGCGATGCATCGCAGGGCTGGCGATGGAACTGAGCCGCGTAATGGCAGAGGTCTTTGACGATAGCCGTGCCGGCTTCAATTTCATCTTCCACGTCCTGGCAGACCAGGAATTTGACGCGGTCCGGATCATAGTCGCCGATGACTTCTTTCATCAGGCTGACCTGATTGTTTTCACAGCCCAGGCTCAGGACCAGGACGGCACCGGCGTTGGGATTGTGAATCAGCCCACTTAGTATCTTTTGTGTATGGACCTGGTCATCGCCTAACTGCGAGCAGCCGTGGGGATGACTATAGGCATAGATACCATCGATATTTTCCGTCTTATAAGCCTGGGCTGCCGTTTCAATGGCTCTGGCAATATTGTTGACACAGCCGACGGTCGGGATGATCCATACTTCATTTCGGATGCCGGCACTGCCATCACTCCGTTTATAGCCCTGGAATTCGTATTTTTTTTCACTTTTCCAGGGAGAACGATCAGCTTTTTCCGGTTCATAGGTATAGTGAAGTAAATCACCGAGTTTACTTTGGACGTTCTGCGTATGGACCCAGGCACCGACGGGGATATCCGTTTTAGCCGTCCCGATGGGAAAGCCGTATTTGATGACGTCTTCGCCTTTGGCAATCGGCTGCAGGGCCACTTTATGCCCTGCCGGGATGTCCTGGCAGACCGTGAAAGTCTTACCGCCAGCCGTGACGACGCTGCCTTTGGCAACAGCATCGACAGCTACGGCGACATTATCATGAGAGTTGATTTGGAATACGTTCATCGTTTACTCCTTTGTCAATTCGGCAATGTGAGCTTTGACACCGATTTCAGCCATGCGGTCCAGATGAGCCGTAACGGCATCGGCAAAGCCGTCGATAGCCGACAGGTCTTCGCCCCACCAATCACTGCGTGCCATGATGGCCTTGACGTAATCAGCCGTCGTTTTACCGGTCTGTTCTTTGACAAAGGCCAGTTTATCTTCATCATCGTGGATTTCATAAGTATTGCCCGGCCGTGAACCGATAAGACAATGTTCACCAGCCTCCGTCGTCCGATAGAAAGCCAGGAAAGCGGCAAAGGAATAGGTCAGCCATTTCGGAAGTTTCCCCGTCGCTGCCAGACTGTCTTTAAAGGTCGGCAGGATGCGGGCTTTCCACTTGGAAATGGAATTCAGGGAAATCGAGAGCAATGCGTGTTTGACAAAAGGATTTTCAAAGCGTTCATAAACAGCCTTGGCAAAGGCAACGGCCTTTTCTTCCGGCAAATGGACGGTCGGAACGATTTCATCGAAGACGGTCTGGTCCAGGGACTTGCGGATGACTGGGTCTTCCATGCACTGGCCGACATAATCGAGACCGGCCAGATAAGCACCGAGGACCATAGACGTATGAGCCCCGTTGAGGATGCGCACTTTTTGTTCTTTAAAGGCCTGGATATGGTCCGTGAATTCAACATGGAATTTACTTGAGTTTAACGGCAGCCGCGAAGCCAGCGCCGGGTCGCCGATAACCCATAAGGAGAAAGGTTCGGCCTGGTCGAGCAGGCTGTCTTCATAGCCCAGTTCGTCCTGCAGAGCCGCGATGGAATCAGCCGGATAGCCGACGACGATGCGGTCGACCAAGGTATCCGTGAACTGGCAGTGCTGGTCGAGCCAGGAATGGAAAGACGCTTCCAGTTTCCACAGGGATACATATTTGTTTACGCAGTCCCGAAGGAGTTTACCGTTGTTGTCATTCAATTCCGTCGGCAGCATGGTCAGGCCTTTATCGGCAGCGCCTTTATAAAAGGTATAGCGTTCATAGAGGAACTTGGTCAATTTTGCCGGGAAAGTCGACGGCGGGCAATCTGTAAAAGCATCCTTTTCATCAAAGGTGATACCGGCTTCCGTCGTATTCGATACGACGAATTCCAGCGAATCTTCATGAGCCAGGGCCATGAACGCATCATATTCATCGCGGGCGCTGAGCACGGTCTGGACGGAAGTAATGACCCGGTTTTCTTTATAGACTTTGCCATCCTGCTGGCCGCGCAGGCAGACCGTGTAAACATCATCCTGTTTAGCAAAGCGGTCCGTCTTGCCCGACCGGGGCATGATGACAGCGACGCTGCCATCAAAACCATTTTCTTCATTAGCTACATCGACGGCGTAATCGACGAAGGCCCGCAGGAAATTGCCTTCTCCGAACTGTAAGATACGGACGGGATGTTTGGCTTTTGTATAAAGTTCACTGACGTTTTTCATCGTTTACCCTCCGTTTACATTTGGAACTGGAAGTAGTTGGCTACGTTGTTATAGCAGATATCTTCAACGAGCTGACGGAGTGCGTCTTCATCGTTCGGATATTCGCCGTTTTCGACGAGATTGCCGATCCAGTTGCAGAGGATTCGGCGATAATATTCATGACGGGCATAGGATAAGAAGGACCGGGAGTCGGTCAGCATCCCCAGGATGTTGCCAAAGACGGACAAGTTAGCAATACTCGTCATCTGGTCGATCATGCCCTGTTTCGTATCATTGAACCACCAGGCAGCGCCCTGCTGAATCTTGCCGCGGGCTTCAGGACCCTGGAAAGCGCCGATAATGGTGCCAATCATGGCGTTATCGTTCGGCGTCCCGGAGTAGAGAATCGTCTTCGGCAGGATATGGCGTTCATTGAGATGATCCAGGAAGGCGATGAGGCCTTTGCAGCAATTCCCTTCGGCAACACTGTCAAAACCCGTATCCGGTCCTAACTTGCGGTACATTTCCGAATTGAGATCGCGCAGGGTAGCGAAGTGGAGCTGCATGACCCAGCCGCGTTTGTAATATTCACCAGCCAGGTAGGTGAGGACAGCCGTCTTATAGGCTTCCGTTTCTTCTTTACTGATGCTTTCGCCTTTCAAGGCTTTGGCAATGATAGCATCGACAGTCGCTTCATCGGCTTCGCGGCAGAAAACATATTCCAGTGCATGGTCTGTAGCGCGGCAGCCCATTTCTTCAAAGAAGGCGATGCGCTTGTTCATGGCTTTGCGGATATCGGCAAAAGTCTTGATTTCAACGCCGGCAGCCTGACCGAGGCGGGCCATGTAATCGGCATAACCGGCTTTGTCGACGTTCATCAGCTTGTCCGGACGCATAGCCGGATATACCTTGGCACTGCATGTCTTTTCTTCTTTCAGCTTCTGATGCCATTTCAAATCATCGGCCGGGTCATCAGTCGTGCAGATGACTTTAACATTTGACTGTTCGATCAAGCCCTGGACGCCCATGCCTTTTTCCTGCAACTTGGCATTGCAGCGATTAAAGATGTCTTCGGCATTCTTTTCCGTCAGCGGTTCGGTAATGCCAAAATAGCGCTGCAGTTCCAAATGACTCCAATGATACAGCGGATTGCCAATAGCTCGTGAAAGAGCTTTCGCATATTCGACGAATTTTTCCAAATCTGTCGATTCTGTCCCGGTAACCTTTTCTTCCGGTGTCCCATTGGAACGAATGAGGCGCCATTTATAGTGGTCACCACCGAGCCATACTTCGGTAATGCTGCGGAAATGGTGATCTTCTGCGATTTCCTGCGGAGAAATATGGCAGTGGTAATCAATGATCGGCATATGTTCTGCATAATCGTGGAATAAATGCTTGGCCGTAGCCGTATCCAATAAAAAGTCTTTGTCCATGAATTGTTTCATTATGTCCGTCTCCTCCCAATATAAGGCCGCTAATTTTATCGGTCATGTTGTAATTTTAATTGTAAGCTCTTACATTTATCTTCACCGAAAGAATACCATGTCATTACCTAAGTGTCAACGCAATATGATTTTTCCGTATTGATTTTGAAAAATTAATCATTTTCCATGCTTTTAACTCATAAATATGAAATGAAATCTCGTTTTATTATTCCTTTTGTGACTAGATTTTCCCGTTTTCCTATTCTGTATGGTTAAGCGCTTACATTTCAAATTTCTGAAAACTCGTCTTTTCCCCCAAAAAAGTATGCTATAATGTAAGCAATTCAGATTTTTTACACAAAGAGGAACGATTGCCATGAACATCACCATTTACGACATCGCCCAGAAATGCAATGTATCGATTGCCACCGTCTCCCGCGTCCTCAACGGCAGCACACGGGTCAGTGAAAAGACACGGGCGAAAGTCCTTCAAGTTATGAAAGAAATGGGCTATAAACCCAATCCCTTTGCCCGGGGCTTAGGCCTCGATTCCATGAAAATCGTCGGCGTCATCTGTACGGATGTGGCCGATATATTCTATGCCCATGCCGTATCCCTGCTGGAAGATGGCCTGCGGAAGCACCATTTCGACGTCATGCTCTCCAATACAGGCAGCGATACAGGCCATAACGGCAAATATATTTCTGCCATGGCCGATAAACACGTCGACGCCATCATCACCATCGGCACACCTTTTTCCTCTGAATCCGATGTCCGCCAGCTCTGTGAAACAGCTCGGCAAATCCCGGTCATCACCATCAACAGCGATTACCATCAGCCTAATATGTACAGCGTCGTCTGCAATGAAAAGGAAGGCATGAAAATGGTCGTCGCCGCCTTGGCTGCCAAGAACTGTCAGGATATCCTCTACATTTACGATTCCCTCACCTACAGCGGCCGCCATAAGCTCGACGGTTTCCGCCAGGGAATCCGGGAATGGAGATTAACGGAAAAGCCAGAACTCATCCAGCAAATTCCCCGGACCCTGGAAGATACAGAAGCGCTCATTGACCGCTTGGCCAAAGCGGCTATTCCCTTTGACGCCATCGTCACGTCAGAAGACATCTTTGCCGTTGCGGCCCAGCGTGCCGCCTTGCGCCATGGAAAAAACATTCCCGTCATCGGCTGCAATAACTCCATCCTGGCCCAATGTGCCACGCCGACCATTACCAGCCTGGACAACAAACTGACCAGCCTGTGCAATGCTGCCGTCCACATCGTCACCGAGCTGACTGGAAAAGAAGCCGATTCCGTCCCGGTCCGCACCGAATTCAGTGCCGACCTCGTAGAACGGGAAAGTTTCAAGAGGTGAAAAAAGAGGCTGTCGCATGTGCGACAGCCTCTTTTCGAGTTTTAAGTTTGTAGTTTTTAGTTTTCAACAAATGGTAAAAAATTTAAAGTCATCTTCTGCAAACTACAAACTCTGAACTACAAACTATCTTTACCTTTACCGGAAATACTCTGAATATTCTTTTTTCAGCACTTCTACATCACCCATGACCTTGTCAATGTGTTCGGTCATGATGCGCTTTGCCAACTCTGTATTACCGGCAAAGATAGCGCCGACTATGCTTTTGTGCTGCTCGTAGAGAAGATGCATCTGCTCAGCGGCATCGCTGACGTTGAGGACGCGGGCCCGGGCATAATCCAGGTTCGATTCTTGGACAATCTGCCAGATATGCGGTTTCCCACAGCCTTCATAAAGTAGAGAGTGCAGGGTATTATCACTCTTGAAAAATTTTTCTGCATCTTTTGAGATGATGAATTTGCCCTGCTCAAAAATACAGAATTCTAATTTCGTCCGCCACGGATCCGGAAAATCCTGGCAAGCCAATTCTACGATAGCCCGTTCCAAGGTGACCCGGAAAAAGCGGAACTCTGCCAGCTGTTCCGTGTGAATCTTAGATACGAAGGTCCCGCGCTGCGGTAAAATTTCGAGCAGCCCCTTTTGCGACAGGCGGATGAAGGCTTCCCGCACCGGTGTCCGGCTGACATGCAAGATTCCCGACAGTTCCTGTTCAGACATGGCCGTACCTGGCGGCAGCTTCAAAGACATAATGTTTTCATACAACACGCGATAGGCGTATTCCCGCACCGTTTCATTCGGCGCTTTTTCAAATAATTCCAAATTCTCCATAACAACTCCATCATTCTGAAAATCAATGCCTGCTTTTCTCAATTTCATCTTATCACAAAACGGGCACAAATTGTATATTTCCAGAAGAAAAAAAGAACCCTTTCCGGCATCGGTAAATTAATTTATTTTGATTTACATGCTTTTAAACGGCTTAATTACCGTATTTTTCTTTTATAACATCACGTCATTTAAACAGATTGTGTGAACGTGTAAATTCTCTAAAAGGTATTGACCTTAAAAAAACATATTTATTTCATTAATGAAACTACGCACTACAAATTATAAAGAAACGGGACTGGTGCATGATGACATAGGCCTTCATGCGCCAGTCCCGTTTTTAAAGCAACCTCTCAGACCGCCTTCGGCGGCCAGCTCTCCTATGAGGAGAGCCTTTCATCAAACGTCAAACATCATACATCAAATTTTTACTTCCGGGCAGCCTGGACGGCAGCGATGAATTTTTTGGCCGTAGCCGTGATTTCATCGGCCGTCTTGCCGCCGCCTGTGAGGGCACCGCCGGCACCGACGGCGACGCAGCCGGCTTTGATCCAGTCACCGGCGTTTTCTACATTGACGCCGCCTGTCGGCATGAGCGGAGCCTGCGGCAGGGGACCATGGATGGCCTTGATGGCTTTCATGCCCAGGATTTCCCCAGGGAAGATCTTGACGACGTCAGCGCCGTATTCCAGGGCCGTAATGACGCCGTTGAGGGTCGTCGTCCCCGGCATGACGGCCACGCGATAGCGGTTGCAGAGCTTGATTGTTTCTACATCCAGGGCCGGCGATACGATGAACTGGGCGCCGTCGAGGATGGCGATGCGGGCCGTAATGGCATCGAGGACCGTACCGGCGCCGATGAGGACGTCGGGATTATCGGCATACTTCTTGGAAAGGGCTTCGATAACTTCATGAGCCCGCGCCGTCGTRG
>NZ_APHY01000087.1 GCF_000417505.1 Megasphaera sp. NM10 | reverse complement strand
TGTTTTTATTAAAAAAGGAGTGTGTTTATGTCGTTTTCCATACGAATCCGTTGCCCGCTTCAGAGCGATGCAGAAAACTCAAAGCTGAGCAAAAACCTCAGCGTCTTTGACCTGACATTCCTCGGCGTCGGTGGTATCATCGGGGCCGGTGTCTTCGTCCTGACCGGGATTGCCGCCGCCCGCTATGCCGGCCCGGGCGTAGCCTTATCCTTTGTCATTGCCGGTATTCTCTGTATCCTCGTCGGCCTGACGTACAGTGAATTTTCCTCCTTCATCCCGGCTTCGGGCAGTGTCTATTCCTACACCTTTGCCTCCCTCGGCGAAGGCATGGCCTTCCTCTGCGGCTGGTCCCTGCTCCTGGCCTATACGGTCACAGCCAGTGCCGTCGCTGTCGGTTTCTCAGGCTACCTGTCGGGGATGACGGCCTCTTTAGGGCTGGTAATCCCGGATTATCTCCTCAAAACGCCGGCTGAAGGCGGCCTGGTCAATCTGCCGTCTATCATTATTATCCTTTTATTGTGCTTAGTCCTCATCCGCGGTACCAAACAGAGTGCGAAACTCAATTTTGCCCTTATCCTCGTCGCTTTAGCGGCTATCATCGCCTTCGTCGTCATCGCAGCGCCTCACGCCCAGGCAGCTAATTTATCGCCCTTCACGCCCTTCGGCGTCCGCGGCGTCTGCAGCGGGGCGGCTATCGTCTTCTTCTCGTACATGGGCTTCGACGCCGTCGCAACGTCAGCCGAAGAATGTAAGTGCCCGTCACGTGACCTGCCAATCGGCATCATCTCCTCCATCGTCATCTGTATGACCTTGTACATTGCCGTATCCCTGTCGCTGACAGCTGCCATCAATTACACCCAGCTCGATACACCGGAACCGGTTGCCTATGCCCTGCGTCTCCTCGGCTGGCCCGGCATGGCTAACCTCATCGCCGTCGGCGTCCTGGCCGGTATCATCACGACGCTCATCGTCTATCTCTTCGGTCAGTCCCGCGTCTTCTTTGCCGTATCCCGCGACGGCATGCTGCCGCAGAAGCTCTGCAAGATTCATCCGACCTTCCACACACCGTATTTGATCACCATTTGGGGTTCCATCCTCATCGCCGTCATTTCCGGCTTCGTCCCGCTCATGCACATCGTCGAATTGTCCAATACAGGGACCTTGGCCGTCTTCCTGGTCAACTTCATCGGCATCGTCGTCATGCGCCGCAAACACCCGGAAATCCCGCGGAAATTCCATTGCCCCCTGCTCTACCTCATCGCTCCCGTCGGCATCATCGTCTGCTTCTACCTCATCTATGAACTGTCGACACTGACCCATATCCTGTTCGCAGGCTGGATTCTCTTAGGCCTCATCGTCTACTACGCCTACAGCCGTAAACACAGCATTGTAAGAGAATAAAGGGAAGTGAAAAAGGAGCTGTCGCATCGCGGCAGCTCCTTTTTGAGTGGCTAGTGGCTAGTTGTTAGTGGCTGGTTTTAAATTTAAAGCTATTACATCAAACATCATACCATTTCCATCGCCTGTATGCGATATCGTAGGGGACGTCCTGATAAGGCGTCCCGTTGTGGGAATCCCGTAAAATGCTGTTTGGAGAAAACGCCATTCGCAGGCCCGCAGACCGCAGTTCGCAAAACCATGCCTCATTAACCCGTTACGTATATCATCGACTGTTCGCTACGGGCCGCCTTACCCGGCCGGCCCCTACGCAGGCCCCGGTCGGGGCATTTTTTACGAGCTGAGGGGTACTCGAAGCGATGTTATCAGTTTGAGATTGTCGCCGCACAACCGCATCCGTAGGAGCAAGCCCAGCGGGAGGCCCGCTACGCGCTGAGGGTTTCCCGAAGCGTCGTTGTCAGTTTGAATCTGTCGCGGCGCAGCCGCATCTGAATCCGAGCGAACCGCGGCCTGCGAACTGCATCTCATCTATATTTTAATGGTGGAAGTCCGTGCGATGTGTTGCTTCTACGTGGTCAGCAAAGGATGTTTCTTTTTCCTGTTTGGCAAAGCCCTTCAACATCCAGGCCATGTTGCGGCCGATGTTGCGCATGGTCTGCATCCCTTCCAAATCTTTGCGCACTTCGTCCGGCGTCATGCCATGGACCATGTTCCAATATGTCGAGGTAACGATGGGCATGCTGGCAATGCCGAAATATTTCTGAATGACATCGACAGCGGCCGTGGTACCGCCGCGGCGGGCCGATGCAATCGCTGCGCCAGGTTTACCGGCAAAGACCGGGTAGAGCTCGCCTACAGCCGACGAATAGAAGACGCGATTCAGGAAAGACAGGATCTGTCCACTCGGGTGGGCAAAATAGACCGGCGTCCCGAAGACGAAGCCATCAGCTTCCTTCGCCTTTTCCAAGAAGCGGTTGACGGTATCATCATTGTCATCCTTAAAGATACAGCCCTTACCCTGGCATTTATTACAGCCGATGCAGTCGCGGATCGGCCGGGGCCCTAACTGGAAAATTTCATAATCGATACCACATCCTTTTGAAAGAAATGGAAGCCGACGGCATTCTCTATAGAAAAGAATATCCCCAGGTACCGCCAAAGGTCGAATATGGACTAACGGAACTGGGGAAATCTTTGATGCCTATTCTACATGAAGTTTGTACGTGGGGACAGGATCACTACGTTCAGCGCTGAATTCCGAAAGCCTGGAATCCGGGATAGATGCCCTGGCCGCGCAATTCGTCTTCAATCTGCAAGAGACGGTTGTATTTCGCTACGCGTTCGCTGCGGTTCGGCGCACCGCTCTTGATCTGAGCCGTATTCAAGGCGACGGCCAGGTCGGCAATGGATGTATCTTCTGTTTCACCGGAACGGTGAGAAACGATGGCCCGATAGCCGGCACGGTGCGCCATCTTGATGGCTTCCAGCGTTTCCGATACGGAGCCAATCTGATTGAGCTTGATGAGGATGGCATTGCCGCAGCCCTGGGCAATCCCTTTGGCCAAACGCTTCGTGTTGGTTACGAATAAATCGTCGCCCACGAGCTGTACGCGCTGGCCCAAGGCTTTCGTCAAGGCCGTCCAGCCATCCCAGTCTTCTTCATCCAAGCCGTCTTCGATGGAATAAATGGGATAAGCCTGGGACAATTTCTGCCAGTGGGCGATGAGTTCGTCCGTCGTAAAGGACTGGCCACTCTTGGGCAGAACGTAAACGCCCGGTTTGGGCCCCTTCCATTCGCTGGCAGCGGCATCGAGGGCCAGGACGAAATCCTTGCCCGGTTCATAGCCGGCTTTTTCAATGGCCTGAAGGATATATTGGATAGCTTCTTCGTCGCTGGCCAAATCAGGAGCAAAGCCGCCTTCGTCACCGACGGAAGTAGCCAGCCCCTTGGCTTTCAAGAGACCGGCCAGGGCATGATAGACTTCGGAGCACCAGCGCAGGCCTTCCCGGAAGGAAGGAGCGCCTGCCGGCATGATCATGAATTCCTGGACATCGACGGTATTGGCAGCATGAGCCCCGCCGTTGAGGATATTCATCATCGGGACGGGCAGATAATTACCATTGACGCCGCCGAGGAAACGATAGAGGGGAATCCCCAGGGACGCAGCTGCCGCACGGGCGCAGGCCAGCGATACGGCTAAGATGGCATTGGCACCGAGCCGCGATTTATCTTCCGTCCCATCGGCACGAATCATCAGGTTGTCGATACCGTAAGTATCAAAAGGATTCTGCCCTCTCAAGACATCCTGTAAAACTGTATTGACATGATTGACGGCCTGGCTAACGCCTTTGCCGCCAAAGCGCTGAGCATCGCCATCGCGCAATTCCAGGGCTTCAAACTGCCCCGTCGAAGCGCCGCTGGGAGCCGCGCTGCGGCCCAAAGTCCCATCGGATAACAACACATCGGCCTGTACCGTAGGATTACCCCGCGAATCAAGGATTTCCCGGCCAACGACTTGTTCAATACGGATATCTTTCATAGTAAAACCTCCCCTGTCGAAAGTAATATATAGCGAATACCATAATTTCAGTATCTTTACAGCTATATTATACAATATTAGTCTCCTTTCGCATAATGCTTTATGAGAATCGCTGTTATTATAATTGAGTATGTTCGCAGGCCGCCGGTCGCAGTTAGCGGTTAGCGGTCAGCAGTTAGCCGTTAGCAACGGCCGTCCCACGAGCCACGAACCACTAGCCACTATTTTCCCACCTCTCCTGCCGAATCGAGGCGGTCCACTGGACCGCTTTCGTAGGGGACGTCCTGTAAGCCTTTTTGGCCCGTCAGGTGCCGACCAGCAGGAGGCGCAGGACGGCTGCCAAAACGGACAGCTGTGGCTAGGCGTCCCGTTGAGGGAATCCCGCGAAATGCTGTTCGGAGAAAACGCCATTCGCAGGCCGCAGGCCGCCGGTCGCAGGTCGCAGTCAGCAGGCGGTCCACCGGACCGCTTTCGTAGGGGACGTCCTGTCAAGGCGTCCCGCTACGCGCTGAGGGTTTCCCGAAGCGTCGTTGTCAGTTTGAGTCTGTCGCGGCGGAACGCCGCATCTGAATCCGAGAAAAAAGCCGTGGCTCGTTGCTCGTGATTCGTGGCTCGTAAAACCATGCCTCATGGACCTGTTATGTATATCACCATTTATTCGCGGCGGGCCGCCCTTTGGGACGGCCCCTACGCAGGCCCCGGTCGGGGCGTTTTTACGAGCTGAGGGTTACGCGAAGCGATGTTGTCAGGAAGCGATGTTGTCAGTTTGAGTCTGTCGCCGCGCAGCGGCATCTGAGTCCGAGCCCGTCATGTATGGCGTGTACATCACATTTCAGGCGGGCCGCCCTTTGGGACGGCCCCTACGAATAGCAAAAAAGCACTGGAATTTTCCAGTGCTTTTTTCTTAATCAGCGGCTTCCTATCCTCCCAGGGGGCCTCCCCCCAAGTACTTTCGGCGTTTGCGGGCTTAACTGCTGTGTTCGGCATGGGAACAGGTGGATCCCCGCAGCTATCGCCACTGAATTATGTTATTCAGGCGTCGGACAAGTCCGACGTAAGCGATTCACACAGTTTTGCGTGTCGTCTCTGACTCCTTCAAAACTGGTTCTCTGCTTATCGTATCCTGACAACTGCATAAAAATGTTTCATACATCCAACGAACTATCAAGAATCTTTCCGCTCGTCTCCGAATCGTCGTTCTCTCTGTGTATCTTTTTC
>NZ_APHY01000086.1 GCF_000417505.1 Megasphaera sp. NM10 | reverse complement strand
TCAGCGAATATCGCACCCCAAGWSAGCTTCGACGTCTGATTAACCAATACGTAGATGATTACAACAACATACGGCCCCACGAGGCATTAGGCTACAAGGTTCCCAACGAGTTTTACTTTGCTTGCTTCGCTGCTTAGAATAATTCTGCTTACTGCCACTCTTAAAATTTTAGAACGTGGTCTTGACAAGGGGCCCATTATATTCCGCCACATTTGGTTGATTTGCTTCACCCGAAAAATAAAGTATCCGATATACATGAAAAAGTAGAAACTCTTGAAAAACGCTTAGCTGCTGCTAGTGGTGAAGCACCTGAAATTTTTATGACAAAACCGGCTAATAAGGCACAACTTCGTATTGCGCAAGATATAGAGCAGAATAATGCTGTTGAAGTGCAAGGCCTCCGGGAACTGGTAAAACACATACCATCGCAAACTTGATTGGTCATTTTTTGGCACAGGGGAAAACTGTTTTAGTTACTAGTGAAAAAATTAAAGCATTAAGTGTTTTGCGAGATAAATTAGATGAAGAAATTCGTCCTTTGTGTGTACCTGTTTTTGATGGCAATCAAAGTGAAATGAATGATATTATTTCTTCTATTAGCGCAAAAGTAAATGTAGTAAATATTCAGGATTTGTTAAATGATATTGCTGAAGAAAAAAAGCGAAGGGATGAACTTATAAAAAATCTTGATGAAGAGAGGAAAACTATATTTAATATTCGTAATAAAGAAAATCAAAACATTGTATATGGTGGACAGAGCTATTCTATTATTGAAATTGCCAAACTCATTACTGAAAACAAGGAACAGATGCGTGTGATTCCTGGTCCTGTAAAACAAAAAGAAGGACTTCCTTTGACGCAGGAAGAATTTCAAAAATTATATGCCAGCAATGGTGAGCTTTCTTATCAAGAAGAATGTGAGTTATCTCTTCCGTTGCCAGATTATTCTAAATTGATGGTTCCGAAACAATTTCAATACCTGTTAAATAATATTGATCAGTATAAACAAAAAAAAGCAATCTATTACTTCGATTAATATAGAAGATATTCAAGAAAATTTTGCAGAAAATCAATTACTGTATAATAATAAACTACTATTTATAAATCCTGATAAAAATATAATTCAGAAAGCTCTTAATGTGGCTGAATCTTATCAACCTATGGTGTCTTGGCAGTTTTCTGTTGTAGAAGACAGCATTGTAGGTGGTGGTTATCAGGAAAGATGGCAGTCGCTCATTCAAAGTATTAAAGATTTTTGTCAGGCTGATCAGGATTATGAAGGAAGTCGTCTTGGAAAGCAAATTATTGTTAATGGAACCTTTGAATTAGATGAATTAGTAGAAAAATTACCGGAAATTAAAGAAAAATTAGCTAACGGTGGTTTTCACTTTTGGGATAAGCTTGTAAATTCTACGTTAAGTAAATTGGCTGAGCAGATTATAGTTGATGGGCATGCGTTACGAAATGTGGAAGAGGCTGAATTGGCTATAAAGAAAACTCGGCGTGACTTAGCGTATCATACTGTCAGAAATATGTGGGCAGAAAGATTTGATAATTTTACTGATGTTCCCGAATTAGAAAAACTTACGGGTAATATAGTTATCCAACTAAGAGATTATGAGAATAAAATAAACAGGGCTCTTTTGTGGAATCATACGTGGTATGCACAATACGTTGAATTATTAAAAAAAGCGGGATTCAATTTAAAATTATTAAAATCTGAACTTGAGTATAGTAAAAATATCTCTAGCTATGAACATTATTTGACAACAAATATATTTGATTATGTTAAAATAGTAAGCTTTTTTTTGGCGGAAAGAAAAATTCGTCAAGAGATTGATTATGCAAAAACGATATTTGATGATAAACGTTTGGCAAATTCTGACTTATGCCATGAAATCTTAAAGGCATTAACTTACAGGGATGGAACCGCATACGAAGAAGCATACCATAACTATAGCATTGTTTGGGGGAAACGAGATATTTATGCGATGCGTGAACAACTTTTGTCAAAATTGGAAAAATATGCTTTTGATTGGGCAAAATCGATTCGTTCACGTACGGGTAGCAATGGCAAAGCGAGTATGCCTGATACTTTGGAGAAACTCTGGATGCTTAAACAATTTGAATATATACTGGATGAATTATTTGCCATGCCCCTTGAGAAGCGAGAAAAGCGAGTTGATGATTACTGTGTACAATTACGTGATTGCACAACTCGGTTAGCCAATCAATTAGCCTGGTATCATCTAAAATGCAGATTGGATGGCAAACAAGAAATACAAAGTGCAGTAGCCAGCTACGCATCACTTATCAAACGAGCTGGCAAGCGGACGGGGAAACAGGCACCTAGATTATTGAAACAAGCAAGAGAACAAATGAAAATGGGGCAGAAAGCCGTACCTGCTTGGATTATTCCCGTTTATCGTGCATTAGAGACTTTTGACCCGGTAGATACAGTATTTGATGTTGCTATTATTGATGAAGCTAGTCAGTCCTCTTTGGAAGCCTTAGTTATTACACTTATGGCGCATAAGATTATTGTTGTCGGTGATGATAAACAGGTCAGCCCGATGATGGTGGGGGTTAATTTTGACGAACGAGATGAAATTTTAAAGAAGTATTTAGGGCCTTATTTAAAAAACTCATTAATGTTTGATGGTAACATCTCTTTTTATGAAATTGTAGCTACTGCTTTTAAGGGAGTGTAAAATAGTTTGTGTAAATCGGTATTGCATGAATCTACTTTATGCCCCATACTGGGGTAAACAAAGATAAGGACGGTAACAGAATGGCAAAGTGTAAAACTCCACCAACTACCCCAGGCCGAAGCAGATTGCTCAGCAAATCCTCAACAACTACGACATCAAGAGCGCGGAAGACG
>NZ_APHY01000085.1 GCF_000417505.1 Megasphaera sp. NM10 | reverse complement strand
GCTAGGGCCAGGTGGCCGATGCCAACCTCTTCAGAAGAATCCCTCAGACCGCCGTTGGCGGCCAGCTCCCTTCACRAGGGGAGCTTTGGTCGCTCCTGCGCCTGATTTCCAGAGTCTATTGCGGCAAAGCCGCTTCTGAGTCCGAGCAAACCGTCCACGAAGAACGACCATAAAGCTATGATGTTTTTGCATACATAAAAAGAGCCTGTGCACGATTACGTGCGACAGGCCCTTTTTCTATGTTAAAAATGCCCCGACTGGGGCTACGTAGGGGACGCCCAAAGGGCGTCCCGCCGCGAACAGTCAGCCAATATATGTAACTGGTCAATGAGGCATGGTTTTGCGAACTGCGACCGGCGGCCGGCGTTTTCTTGGATTCAGATGCGGCTTCGCCGCGACAGACTCAAACTGACAACGACGCTTCGGGAAGCCCTCAGCGCGTAGCGGGACGCCCTCTGGGCGTCCCCTACGGCATCGCATACAGGCGATGAAAAATTACGCGGCTATATGCCGCGGTCGTAGGGGCCGTCCCAACGGGCGGCCCGCCGCGAGATTTGCTCACAGCCCATTCGATTATGGTGGTATGTTTTTACGAACCACGAGCCACGAACCACGAGCCACTGATTCTGTGTTATACTATGGTGTATACGGTTTATCATGAATAAAGGGGGTCTCCTCATGAAGTGTGTTGTTTTGCTCAGTGGCGGCGTCGATTCTACGACGTGTCTGGCCATGGCTTTGACGAAATATAAAAAGGAAGACGTCTTGGCGTTGACGGCTTATTATGGCCAGAAACATGCCAAGGAATTGGAAGCGGCCCGCAAGGTGGCGGCTTACTACGGGGTGCAGCAGCAGGAGGTCAATTTGTCTCAGGCTTTTTCTCTGAGCGATTGTTCGCTCCTGCAGGGCAGTCATAAGGCGATTGCCCATGAATCGTATGCAGATCAGCTGGCCAAGAAGAGCGGCGAAGGGACGGTTGATACGTATGTGCCTTTCCGCAACGGTCTGTTCTTGTCGTTTGCCGCAGCCGTCGCCGTCAGCGTCGGCGCGGAAGTCATTTATTACGGTGCCCATGCCGATGATGCCGCTGGCCGGGCGTATCCGGACTGCACACCGGAATTTGAAACGGCCATGAACACGGCCATTTATGAAGGTTCTGGCCGGACCTGCCACTTGGAAGCGCCTTTGTTATCGTGGAACAAAGCGGGCGTCGTCAAAGAAGGCCTGCGCCTGGGCGCGCCTTATGAATTGACCTGGAGCTGCTATGAAGGCGGCGACAAGCCCTGTGGTGTCTGCGGGACCTGCCGCGACCGGGCGGCTGCCTTTGCTGCCAATGGGGTCAAGGACCCGGCATTGTCATAAAACAGGGAGTCAGGGAGGAGACATATATATGGAATATAAGGTAAAGACGCGGCTGACGACGATGGTACTGTTGGCTCTCATGGCCTTTGGGTCCGTCCAGGCCAGCGATGCTGTGTCCGAAAAAGATAATTTTTATCAGGCTGTCAATGGCAAGACGTTAGCAGCTCAGCAAATCCGGCCGACGGAAGCTTCTTGGTCCTGGTTTTCTGAACGGTCTTTAGAAAATAAGAAAGCCCTGGGCAAGGAACTGGAAACGGTCGCCGCCAAGCAGGGAACTTATGCCAAGGGGACGCCGGAACAGAAAATCGCCGACCTCTACGCCTGCGCCATCGACAATAAACAGCGCAACGCCACGGCCCGCGCCCATCTGCAGGAACTGACCTGTCCCATTGAAAAAGCCCAGACCCTGCCGGAATTGACGGCGGCCTTGCAGGCTGTCAGTGCCAAGACCGGGACGGATATCTTCGTAGGCTACACCGTCGACCGCCTGCCGACGGGCCTGCGTTATGTGCCGCGTATCTTGACGGTGACGCCGTCCTTTACGAAGGATGAATTGGAAAAAGAACCCCAGCCCGGAGCCTGGAAGGCTTATCGGGAATACGTCGCCCATATCCTCGAAGAAGCCGGAGAAGCGCCGGACCAGGCGGCGGCTCACAGCGAAGCCATCTTCGCCATGGAAAAGGGCCTGGGGCCACACTTGCTGACGAGCGAACAGCGCAATGACGTGACTGTCCAGAACCGCCTGATGTCGCGGGGGAATCTGGAAAAACTCATGCCCAATATGGGCGGCAAGACGGTCCTGACCAACCTGGGCCTGAATAAAGAAAAACAATTCTTCTTATCGAATCCGGAGTCTTTACAGCAGTTCGACGCCCTCTATGTGCCTAAGAATCTCGACCTGCTCAAGAGCTATGCTGTCTATCAGGTCTATAGCGGCTTTGCGCCCAGTGCGGATATCAAATTGCGGGATCTGCAGCGCAATTATGCCCTCCAGCGCTTCGGCATCGCCCAGGCGCGGGATGACAAGGAAACGGCGAGCCGCATGGTCCAGAACATGCTGTCTTATGAATTCGGCCAGATTTATATGAAGAATCACTGTACGGCGGCCATCATCAACGATGTGAAGGCCATGATCAATGAAATCCGCGACGTCTATCAGCAGCGGCTGGAAGCCAATGACTGGCTCAGTCAGGCGACGCGGGCCAAAGCCGTCGACAAGCTCAGCCACCTGCGCGTCTTTGTCGGCGGTCCGGCTGAAGATGACAAACCTATCATCGAAAGTATGCCTGACGTCATTGCTCCACAGGATGGCGGCGATTTGCTGGCCAATGTCATGCACAACGGCCTCCTGGAAAAACAGCAGGTCCATGCGCTATTGGGAACGAATTTTAATCCCGATAAATGGTATGCCTTTGACCCGCAAGATGTCAATGCCGCTTATATCCCGGAAAATAACAGCATCACCATCCCGGCCGGTATCCTGCAGCCGCCGTTCTACGATGCCAAAGCTTCACGCGGTGCCAATCTGGGCGGCATCGGCGTCGTCATTGGCCATGAGATTTCCCATGCTTTTGACCCGAATGGCAGCAAGTACGACAGCGAAGGCCGCTTGAAGAACTGGTGGAAGGCAAAAGACTATGAAGCTTTCCAGAAATTATCGGCTGCTTTCGGTCCTTATTACGATCGCTATACCCTCGGCAAGGGGCTCCATGAAAATGGCAAGCTCGTCAGCAACGAAGCCATTGCCGACTGCGGCGGCCTGTCGGTTGCGACGGAACTGGCCCATGACGACCAAGGGATGCTGCGCGACTTATACCGCACCTTTGCCACGGTATTTGCGACCAAGATGACCGACCAGCTGCTGCTCTACCTGGTCCAGAATGATCCCCATCCGACTGGCGAAGCCCGCGTCAACGGCGCCTTGTCGTCGACGAATGGCTTCTATACGGCCTATGGCATCCAGCCCGGCGACGGCATGTATGTCGAACCGCAGAAGCGCGTCCATTTGTGGTAAAATCTTCGTGGCTAGTGGCTAGTGGCTAGTGGCTAGTGGCTAGTGGCTAGTGGTTCGTAAGGCCGTCCTGCTGCGGCGGCCTGCGGCCTGTGTCCTCATAAAGTATTTACACAACTAATCCTTGCATTATCGTGGGGAATACGGTACAATCGCAGTGAGCAATAGCCGTATATTGCACTAGTGGGACAAAAAACGTACCACTAGGAACAGAAACGTCAATCGTTACGTGTACGTGAGTAGAAAAGGAGAAATCTGTATGCTGAAAAAAACAAAGATCGTCTGCACCTTAGGCCCCAGTTCCAATACCCCGGAAATTATCGAAAAGATGATTAAAGCCGGCATGAACGTTGCCCGCTTTAATTTCTCCCATGGTTCTCATGAAGAACATAAACAGCGCATCGACATGGTCCGCGCTGTCTCTCAGAAACTGGGTATCCCGGTTGCACTGCTCCTCGACACGAAAGGCCCGGAAATCCGTTTGGGCAAATTTAAAAATGGTTCGATCATGATGGAAGCCGGCAAAGACTTTACCTTGACGGCCCGTGACGTAGAAGGCGATGAAACTATTGCCTCCATGAACTATAAAGAATTACCGCAGGACGTCAAAGCCGGCGACCACATCCTCTTGTCGGACGGCCTGGTCAACTTGGAAGTTGTCAGCGTCGAAGGCCAAGACATCCATACGAAAATCCTCAACAGCGGCAAGATGAGCGACCGTAAACGCGTTGCCGTACCGGGCATTGCCATCAACCTGCCGGCTGTTTCCGATACAGACGCCGACGATATCGAATTCGGCTGCCGCATGAACATGGACTGGATTGCCGCTTCCTTCATCCAGCGCGGCAAAGATGTCCTGACGATCCGCAAGATTTTGGAAAAACACGACAGCCATATGAAGATCATTTCCAAAATCGAATGTCAGGCTGCGGTCAACAACATTGACGACATCATCAAGATGAGCGACGGCATCATGGTCGCCCGCGGTGACCTCGGCGTCGAAGTCCCGGCAGAAGAAGTGCCGATGCTCCAGAAAGTCCTCATCCATAAATGCCAGGCCGCAGGTAAACCGGTCATTACGGCTACGCAGATGCTGGAATCTATGTGCAACAACCCGCGTCCGACCCGTGCTGAAACGAGCGACGTCGCCAACGCCATCCTCGACGGTACCGATGCCATCATGCTCAGTGGCGAAACGGCTGGCGGTCTCTATCCGGTGGAAGCGGTAGAAACCATGGCCCGCGTCGCAACCTTTACGGAAAGCAACTTCACGCCGAAGTCCTATGAAGACGTCGACGCTGAATCGGCTACGACGACGGAATCCATCGGCAAAGCCGTCGTCAAGATTGCCCAAGACCTCCACGCTGCAGCCATCATCGCTTCGACTGAACGCGGCGGCACAGCTCAGATGATTTCTAAATTCCGTCCGGCCTGCCCGATTGTAGCCGTATCGCCGCATGAAGCCATCGTCCGCCGCCTGCAGCTCAACTGGGGCGTCCAGGCTGTCACCGGTAAAGAAGCCAGCGACACCGATGCTGTCGTCGACAATGCTATCTTTGCAGCTCTCGACAACGACCTCATCAAAGCCGGCGACCTCGTCGTCCTCACGGCAGGTGTCCCCGTTGCCAAAGCCGGTTCGACCAATATGATCCGCGTCCAGGTTGTCGGTGACGTCCTCCTCCGCGGTACCGGTATCGGCCGTAACTCGGCTATCGGCAAAGTCTGCATCGCCGAATCGAAAGAAGACCTGGAAAAGAACTTCACCGACGGCTGCATCCTCGTAGTCCGTTCGGCCCGCGCTGATTTCGTCGACTACATGAAACGGGCCAGCGCCATCGTCTCCGAAGAAGCCGGCCTCACCAGCGAATCGGCTATCGTCGCCATCACCCTCGGCATCCCGACCGTCGTCGGCGCTGCCCATGCTGCCGATAACCTGGAAAACGGCGAAGTCGTCACCGTAGACGCCAGCCGCGGTACTATCTTCCGTGGCGAAGCCAACGCACGATAAACCATCGGGAGGGATAGTCATGAATCTGACCTTGTTAGGGACGGGGAACGCAACGGTGACCCATTGTTATAATACTTGTTTCGTCCTCCATGAAAGCGGTCAATATCTGCTCGTCGATGGCGGCGGCGGGAACGGACTCCTGTGTCAGCTGGAAAAGGCCCATTTGCGCTGGCAGGATATGCGGACGGTCTTCGTCACCCATAAACACATGGATCATCTTCTGGGCATCCTCTGGCTTATGCGCATGATGTGTCAGTCCTGGCGGCGCGGGACCTATGAGGGCGAAGCCGTTATCTACGGTCATGATGAAGTCATTTCCCTGCTGCGCACGATGGGAAAGGCTCTGCTGTCCTCGAAAGACAGTGCTTTCCTCGATGACCGCCTTCATCTTGTGACGGTGACCGATGGGGAGACGCGTCAGCTCATGGGTCATGACGTAATTTTTTTCGATATTCGTTCGACCAAGGCCAAACAATTCGGCTTTTCTTTAGAACTCGCCGACGGCAGACTGACCTGCTGTGGTGATGAGCCGTATCAGCCCTGGGAAGAAGCCTATGTCCGGGATAGTAAATGGCTCCTTCATGAAGCTTTCTGCCTCGATGCCGAAGCGGATATCTTCCATCCCTATGAGAAACACCATTCGACCGTCAAAGACGCCTGCCAAACGTCAGCCCGCCTGGGCGTACAGAATCTGATCCTCTACCATACTGAAGACAAGGACCTGGCCCATCGCCGCCAGCGTTACCATGCCGAAGGAAGCCGGTATTATCAGGGAAACCTGTATATCCCGGACGATTTGGACGTCATCGCTTTATAGTTTGTAGTACGGATTTGTAGGAGGCGCACGTGGGCAATCCGTTCGGGATTTGGATGGTTTTTCTAGCAAACTGGTCGGGGAATCGTACATATCCCGGAGCGGGCGCCCTACTTGGGCGCCCCTACAGAAAAGGGCTTATCGTCGGCGACAAGCCCTTTTCGTTGTACAATGTATCCGATTCTGTTAGAATAGACGTAAGGCCATGGCCTCGAAAGAATTTGGCAGCTTGGGAAAATGTTGCAGCAAAAATTAGCAGAAGTTGAAGAAGATCATTAAGGGATAGAGTAAGGAGACAGGGTAAAATGATACGTTTTAACAATGACTATAATCATGGCGCTCATGCCAGCGTCTTGCAGGCTTTGAATCAGACGAACGATACGCAGTACGGCGGCTATGGTGTCGATGACTGGTGTGACAAGGCAGAAAAGCTGATTTTGGAATTGGCCCAGTGCCCGCAAGGAAGGTTTACTTTTTCCCGGGAGCGACGCAGGCCAATTTCGTCACCATTTCAGCCCTCCTTGGTTCCTGTGACAGCGTCATCTGTGCCGACACGGGCCATATCAACTGTCATGAATGTGCGTCCATTGAAAATACAGGCCACAAAATCGTCGCCCTGCCCCATCATGACGGCAAGATTACGGCGGACCAGATTGAAGGGGAAGTGCAGGCTTACTATAATTCCGGCGAAGCCGAATACCTGACGCGGCCGTCGCTGGTCTATATCTCTTTTACGACGGAATACGGCACGCTCTATACCAAGGCTGAACTGACGGCTATTTCGGAAGTCTGCCGCAAGTATCACATGTACCTCTTCGTCGATGGCGCCCGCATGGGTTATGGCCTGGGGGCTGACGGGAATGACCTGACCCTGGCTGATTTCGGCCGCCTGGCCGACGTCTTTTATATCGGCGGTACGAAATGCGGGGCCTTCTTTGGCGAAGCCCTCGTCTTGACCGACGCCGGGATAGACCGCCGCTTCAAAGCTCACATGAAACAGTTCGGCGCCGTCCTGGCCAAAGGCTGGATTTTAGGGCTCCAGTTCTATACCCTGCTCCACGACGGGACGTATTTTGCCATTACGAAACGGGCCGACGAATACGCCGTCCGTATCCGCCAGGCCTTCCGGCAGAAAGGGATAGAAGAACTCGTCGTCAGCCCGACGAACCAGCAGTTCATCATCCTTTCGAGAGCTCAGGCCCAGGCCTTGGAAAGCAAATACATCTTTGAAGCCATGGGACCTGTTGACGATGACCACGTCTGCGTCCGCGTCTGCACGTCATGGAGCACGAAAGCCGAAGAAGTCGACCAGCTCGTAGCCGATATTTTAAACCTGTAGGGGCTTGCACGTGGCAAGCCCGTCCCTGCATATGAGCTGTTTTCCAGCTCGGAGAGCGCGTCCCCAATACCCAAGCGGGTCGCCCACGTTGTTATGTGCAATAACATAGTTTACATAAATAGGGGTCTTCCCCCTACTGAAAAAAGTGATACTTTTAGGCATAAGAAGGAGTTGATTCTTATGCCATGGGAAGAAAGGAATGTCACCAAAGCTATGTTACGCAAAGAATTCGTTGAACGGGTACTTAGCTCATGAGAAGAGCTAAAAAGCCCTTTGATCTTGAATA
>NZ_APHY01000084.1 GCF_000417505.1 Megasphaera sp. NM10 | reverse complement strand
TCGATTCTTGCTTCCAKTTTCTGACCATGTTTGGGTTCAGGCCGTTTTCAGAACAGATGACATTGAATTCCTTGTCGCCTTGAAGAATTGACAGAACAATCTTGGTCTTAAATTCAGAAGTGTACTTTTTTCTTGGCATGATAGCATCCTCCAATTTTCGTTACTTAATACTATATCATGCACTCTTAAAATTTTCAGTACTGGTCTGAATTCACAGGCCCATTATATTTCATGACCGTTTTGTCACCTGGCTCAAGAATTATTATTATATCGGGGGTATGCCGGAAGCGGTAGCCACTTTTGCAGAAACGTCTGATTATAGTGTTGTGCGGCAGATTCAAAATGACTTGATTCCCCTGTATGAAGCGGATTTTAGTAAGCATATCATTACAGCGGAGATTCCTCGTGTCCGAATGGTATGGAACGCCATCCCGCTTCAATTAGCAAAGGAAAATAAGAAATTTTTCTTTGGACAGGTAAAAAAAGGAGCACGGTCTAAAGATTTTGAAATTGCCATAGAATGGCTTGTCGATTGTGGATTGATTGCTAAGGTGAATCGTGTTTCCAAACCAGCCATGCCACTCAAAGCCTATGCCGAACAGAACGCATATAAACTTTTTTTTCTTAGATGTGGGCTTATTAGCGGCCATTAGTGAATTGGACGTGCGTTCCCTTCTGGATGGAAACGATATTTTTGTAGAGTTTAAAGGGGCTTTGACAGAACAGTACGTTTGCCAGCAACTACTTTCTGAAACATCGTATAATCCTTATTACTTTACGTCTCCCAGTAATCGGTATGAAATCGATTTCATGATTCAGAAAGGGAGAGAGGTCATTCCACTGGAAGTTAAAGCGGAACAGAATTTACAATCCAAGAGCTTAAAGGCCTATGTTGAAAAATACCATCCAGCAAAAGCTATCCGATTTTCTATGAGTGATTATCAGGAACAGGAATGGGTAACGAATATTCCCTTATTTGCAATTCGCTGGCTTACCTAACGACTAGCCACTAATCAGCTTCTTTTTTTATTGATTTTTTGAGATTGTCCTTTTATAGGAAACTAAATATAACGAAAATATAAATATCCTGCTAAAATATTTTAGTTTTTGGCAGGATATTTTTTTGACCTCATAAGTGCATTACAAAAGAACAACCATCAATATGTGTTTATTACAAAAAGACAAAACGATAAATATTGCAAAATAATTATTACTGTGATAATATTTTATTAACAACAAAGAGGGGCATACAAGCCATACGTAATGACTGTATCTTGTGTGGAATGAAGGGATTATACTATAAAAGGAGATTGATAGAATGGAACAGACAGTACAGTGTCCTGACAAAGGACACGCTTTGGGAAAGGAAAAGCTGACCCGATGGGAAAAAGCGGGTATGACCAAAGCACAGTGGAAAGAAGCTGTAAAATTTGATAGTACCGACTGGGGCTGGGTCATTATGAGTATCGGCATGGCTATCGGTGCCGGCATCGTATTTTTACCGGTACAGGTAGGCTTGGCAGGAATTTGGATTTATCTCTTATCTTCTATTATCGGTTATCCAGCTATGTATCTTTTCCAGCGATTATTCATTAATACATTGGCAAAATCTGAACGATGCGAAGATTATCCCAGTGTCATTGGCAATTACCTGGGCAAGAACTGGGGCTTGTTCTTAGGCCTTCTCTACTTCCTGATGCTCATTATCTGGGTCTTCGTTTATTCAACGGCCATCAATAATGACAGTGCGTCTTTTTTAGTCACCTTTGGTGTGACAGATCATTCGCTGGCTAAAAATCCGTTATACGGGCTGGCCATTATTTGTGCTCTTGTCGCCATTGCATCTCGTGGTGAAAAAGTACTCTTCAAAATTTCGACGCTGATGGTCTTGACGAAGTTGTGTGTCGTAGCTGTATTGGGTATCATCATGGTTCAGCACTGGAATTTAGCGAATGTAGGCAGCTTCCCCGATTTTGGCTATCTCATTAAGCAGACCATCATCATGCTGCCCTTCACGCTGACATCTATTTTGTTCTTGCAGAGTTTGAGCCCGATGGTTATTTCTTATCGTTCCCATAATAAGTCGATTGAAGTCGCCCGGTACAAGGCTTTGCGGGCCATGAATATCGCCTTTGGCGTACTCTTTGTCACCGTATTTTTCTATGCTATTTCGTTCAACTTGGCTATGGGCCATGACCAGGCTGTTATGGCTTATGAAAACAATATTTCTGCTTTAGCATTGGCTGCCCAGGGTATTCCCGGCACTTCCATTAAGATCATGAGTTTGATTTTAAATATTTTTGCTGTCGTTACGGCCTTCTTCGGCGTCTTCCTGGGCTTCCGCGAAGCTTGCCGCGGCATTGCCATGAACTGTTTGAAACGCATCATGCCGGAAGATAAGATTAATGTACGTGCCGTTTCGTTGGGCATCTTGGTCTTTGCGGTTCTCGTGTCGTGGGGCGCCATTATTCTCAATGCTCCCGTTTTGAGCTTTACTTCCATCTGTAGTCCTGTTTTTGGCATGATTGGCTGCTTGATTCCGGCTTATCTCGTCTATCGGGTGCCGCGGCTGCATGACCTGAAAGGTGTTTCGCTGTATCTCATCATTGCAACGGGCATCTTGCTGATTATCTCGCCATTCCTGGCTTTTTCGTAAGCTTGTAACGGATTTCATAGATTGATTTTTTAGGAGTGATAATAATGGAAACCTGTACTATGTGGAATAAAATGATTGAAATCATGAAGCAAGATATCAAACCGGCTACGGGATGTACGGAACCGATTTCCCTGGCTTTTGCAGCGGCTACGGCGGCGAAAGAATTGGGAGAACCTGTACAATCTGTCAAAGCCTTTGTTTCCGCTAATTTGATGAAAAATGGGATGGGCGTCATGGTTCCTGGAACCGGCATGGCAGGATTGGCTATTGCCGCTGCTGTCGGGGCTTTGGGCGGTGATGCTGATGCAGGCCTCCAGGTCCTGAAATCCTTGACGCCTGATGTGGTAGCCCAAGGGAAACAAATGGTAGCCGATGGCAAGGTCACCGTTGGTGTCAATGAAACGACAAAACATATCCTTTATTCGGAAGCCAACGTCTATGGGGAATGCCATCATGTCCGCGCCGTCATCGTCGATAGCCATACGAACGTCGTCTTAATCGAAAAAGATGGGCAGGTCATTTTTGAAAAACAAGCGAGCTGTGATAATGGCGAAGCCGATAAAATTGCTTTTTTGCAGTCCCTCTCGATCAAAGATATTTTGGAATTTGCTGAAAATATTCCCCTTGCCAATATCCAGTTCATCAAGAATGCAGAAAATTTGAATGATGCCTTGTCTAAAGAAGGGGTGACTGGGAAATATGGCCTGCGCATTGGCTGCACCATGGAAAAACACATTAAAGAAGGCTTGCTGGCAGGCGATTTGGCCCGTGAAATCCAAGTCCGCACGGTAGCCGCTTCGGATGCCCGCATGGGTGGCGCTGCTTGTCCGGCCATGACCAATTCCGGTTCTGGCAACCAAGGGATTACCGTGTCCGAGCCGGTAACGGTTGTCGCTGACCATATCAAAGCCTCTGGCGAAGAACGCGTCCGGGCCCTGGCTTTGGCCAGTATGGTAGCTATCTATGCTCACAGCTATTTGCCCAAGTTGTCTGCCTTCTGCGCGACCGTTACGGCTGCCATGGGGGCAGCGGCCAGCATGGCCTGGCTCCTTGACCGCAAGACGCCCTATCAGACTATTTGCAAAGCCATTTCGTCCATGAATGGCGGCATCGTCGGCATGGTCTGCGATGGCGCTGCCGATAGCTGTGCCATGAAAGTCGCTTCGGCAGCAGAAATCGCCTATCGTTCAGTCCTCATGGCCTTAGCCGGTATCCGCGTAGAAGGTACGGATGGACTCGTCGCTGATACGGCTGATGAATGTATCCGTAACGTAGGTCTTTTAGCCTCCAATGGGATGCAGCAGACCGATTGTGAAGTCTTGCACATCATGTTGAACAAAAATAAAGAAGTTGCCGGGGCATAATTTCCATGACAAAATAAAAAATCCCCTGATGCTATCCATTATTTCGATAGCATCGGGGGAATTTTTTTAGTCAATGTGATATTCCTTGTATAATGCTTTTCGGGCTGCTTCGTCTTCTATGGCTAAATCCAAATCATGTAAGCGGCCATCAGCCTTCAACAATTTCAGCAATTTTGCCAGATTATCTTCGCCCTTGCGCTGCCCTTCGACAAGACCTTCCTGACGCTCTTCCATGCTCCATTTCTCTAATTCTCGGCACATTTTAGCCACCTCCACAGGATTATTTTTGTAACGATTGACAACTTCTTTCAAAGGGGGCCAAAACATTTCTTCAGCAGTTGTGCTACGGAAATCATTCATTAGCTTACCTATATCATCTTGGCCCCGATAAGCCCCGTTGACGTAAATGATGTGGGACCCATCCTCGAAATGTTGATTTGTTTCTTCGATGATGCGGTTAATATGGTATCGGGATAGCCCATGCTCTAATATATCATTTTCCGTAATGAAGATTACGTAGGTTTCCGGTAGCTGGTCATAGTCGAACCCTTTTTTTAGATTGTTGAGATCTAACACACTGCCATTGAAACGGGCCCGTCGAGCTCCAGCACCTTGATCTGAACGCTGTATCTCAATATCGTATTCTATACCCATAGCATCAGTAGCATGGACATCCAGCCTGACGCCGTGTCCTTGTAAATTAGGAATTGTATCCTCCACATGGAGTGTTTGCACTTCTAGGTCAGGCTGTTCCATAATAATCCGAAGAATACATTCAACAGCAGGAATATTATCTTTCAAACACCGCTTCATGAAATCGTCATCCATTAAACGCCATCGTTTGATAAGATTCAGTGCTCGCTGATGGCGTCTTGCCTGTTGCTTATTATCTGATTTATCGTTCATCAGCAATCCCTTTCATTTCCATTATACTTAGTTCAGAAAATTACTACAATAGATTATTTGAAAGAAAATAAGTAGATAAACGCGCGTTCTACCGAATATATGTTCATTATAACATGGATATATAATTTGAACAAATGTTTTATATGCATAAATGAAAAGTCGCGCGAACCAATGTTATTTGGTTTTGTACAAAAAAATTCCCTGATACTGTCATGATGTAGGGATAGTATCAGGGGATTTTCTTATTTTCTGCGCAGATGAATGGAGAAACCGCCTACTGTTTCTTTTAAGAAGGCGACTTTAATATTTCCTTTTTCGTCGCGATAGCAATGGTCTTCATCCAAAGCGATCCCCTGCCGTTGATAGAAGGCTAAGGCGCGGGGCATATCGCGTGTATCAATACAGATGTGGCCGTTTGTACCGGGCATTTCATGGTCGCAGATTTCGGCGATAGGTCCTGCAAAGAAATTGTCGGCACCGGGAATTTTGTCCTGAGCCATTAATCGGCACAGACCGTCGGTTACGGCTTCAGCTTCCGTTCTGCCAGGTACATGCAGACCTACGTGACCGAGTGTGAAATCCAGCATGTGACGGATGATTTTTTGGCAGTGTGCTGCGATGGCATCCCAATCTTTGGCCTTGACTAAATCCGAAGGGGTGATGAAACTGCCGCCGACAGCTGCGACATTCGGTAAATCCAGATATTCATTCATGTTGTCGTAATTTACGCCGCCTGTTGGAATGAATTTCATGGTAGCAAAAGGACCGGCAAGGGCTTTTAAAGTTTTCGGACCGCCATAGACTCCGGCTGGGAAGAACTTGCAAACTTCCAGTCCTAATCCATTGGCCGCTTCGATGTCGGCTGGAGATACGGTTCCCGGCATGATATCGATATGATTTTCGATACACCACTGGGTGACCTGAGGATTATAGGCCGGCGTAATGATGAATTCAGCACCTGCTTCTACAGCGGCTTGCGCTTGTGCTACATTATGTACCGTGCCAGCTCCGACGATGAGTCCGGGAATGGTCTTCATAGCGCAGATGATGTCCAGGCAGGCATCCGTACGGAAGGTAACTTCAGCAATCGGGATTCCCCCACGGACCAAAGCTTGACCAAAGGGAATCGCGTCTTGTGCATCTTCTAAGACGATGAGCGGAACCAGCCCGATTTCAAATATTTTCTTCATATTATTGCTAATCATAGAAGCCTCCTATTTTTCCATAAACGCTTTTAACTGATCCGGATAGGGAAGCCCTTCGTTGTCTCCCCGGCTGGTAACCTGGATGGCACCGATGGCATTGCCGCGGCGTACCGCTTCTTTCAAGGGAAGGCCTTCCATCAATGCCGTAATGACACCGGCTGCGAAACCATCGCCGGCACCGACTGTATCGACGACTTTATCGACTTTGAAGCCAGGAACGAGATATTCTTCGGTAGCTGTCGTTACGTAAGCGCCCTGGCTGCCGACTTTGGTAATAACGGCTTTGGCTCCCAGGTTACGATAGAAAGCGTTGATTTTTTTCGGATCATCACTGCCCATGAGAATTTTGCCTTCAGCTGTCCCAGGGAGAACGATGTCAGCTTTGGACGCCATGTCATTAATAGACTGAATCATGACATCCTGACTGGGCCAGAGCTGAGGCCGTAAATTAGGATCGAAGGTAATCAGTAAACCTGCCTGACGAGCCTTATCGAACATCAAGTTGACAGCAGCCCGCGTCGATTCACTGAGGGCGGGCAAGATACCTGTCAGATGGATGTGGCTGTATTCATCGAAGCGGATTTTTTCAACATCTTCGACGGATAACGTAGAGGCAGCCGAGCCAGCGCGGAAATAAAAAATATCCGGATCGCCCTGACTGACACGGCCTTTCAGCATGAACCCTGTCTTTTTCGTATCACTCCAGGCAACGAATTCATTGCCGATTTTGTTTTCATTTAGTACATGAATAATTCGCTGACCAAAAGGATCTTTGCCCAGTTTCGTCATGTAAGTAACGCGATGTCCCAGACGGGCTACACCGACAGCTACATTGAATTCTGCGCCAGCAACGGCCAAATCATAGCCACTTACACTATCAAGGGAACCTTCACTTTGAGCAATCAAGAGGCCCATGGGTTCACCTGCAAGAATTAATCCAGATTTCATAGTTCTTCATCCTTCCGAAATAGAATAGGAGCTGCCTTATGCGACAGCTCCTTATTTTTTGTTTAAGGTTGTTTGCCGATATAGGCAAGAATACCGCCGTCGACATATAAGATGTGGCCATTGACAAAGTCCGATGCATGGGAGGCTAAGAATACCGCCGGTCCTTCGAGGTCTTCTGTCGTGCCCCAGCGGCCAGCCGGCGTCTTGGAGACGATGAACTGGTCAAAAGGATGGCGGGAGCCATCAGGCTGTTTTTCACGCAGCGGGGCTGTCTGAGGCGTTGCGATATAGCCAGGGCCAATGCCATTGCACTGGATATTCGCTCCTCCGAATTCAGAGCATATATTGCGGGTCAGCATTTTCAGACCGCCTTTGGCTGCAGCGTAAGCCGATACGGTTTCACGGCCTAATTCGCTCATCATAGAGCAGATATTGATGATTTTGCCGTGCCCTTTTTTTATCATACCGGGAATGACCGCTTTGGATACGATGAACGGTCCGACTAAGTCGATATCGACGACCTGGCGGAACTCTTCCGTCGTCATGTCGCACATGGGGATGCGTTTGATGATGCCTGCGTTGTTGACGAGGATGTCGATGGTTCCTAACGTTTTTTCAATTTCACTGACTAATTGCTGTACATGCATTTCATCAGTGACATCGCAAATATAGCCGTGTGCGTCGATGCCCTCTTTTTTATAATCCTTCATAGCCTGATCCAGGTGTTCCTGGCTGCGGCAGTTGAAGGCAATGACGGCACCGGCGCGGGCTAAGGCTTTGGCGATGGCAAAACCGATGCCGTAAGAACCGCCCGTAACAAGGGCGACATTTCCTTTTAAAGAAAACATATCGTTTAGATAATCCATGATAAAACCTCCTAAAAATATAGGCTGTGATTAATGTGCTGCATTCGGAAGGGCTGTTTTAGATTGATTTCCAAAGCGTTTGACCCAGTAAGCAACAATGATGGGGACTACAATGGAAGTGACAACGACACTCGTTGCAACTAAAGCGGTAGCAGCCGGAACGATTTCTTGGAATTCAGGAATCATTTGGCCGACAATCATTGGATTCGTAACGGCAGCACCGGCTGTACTCGAAGCAGCCAGGCCAGCAGCGCCATTACCGCCACCAATGATGCGGTCAGCAAAGATAAGGGGAATACCCGTAACAACAATGACGCCCAGTCCGAGGAGAATTCCGAGGAGCCCTGTTTTTAAGATAACCGTCAAGTCGATAGTATTGCCTAAAGCAAAAGCAAAGAACGGAATCATCATCGTGCCAGCTGGTGTGAAGAAATCGCGAAGTTCCGGATCCAGGTTACCGAGAATGAAGCCGATTACGAATGGCAGGACAGCCCCAACGAAGAGATGAGGTTCAAAATAAGCAGCACCGGTTGAACCCAAAATCATCATCGTAACCAAAGGACCAGATTCAATTGAAGTCAGGACGAAGGCGCCGGCTTCTTCTTTGGTACCATACTGCTGCATCAAGGAAGCATACAAACCGCCATTGGTCATATCCATAGAGGTTACGATAGCCAGTGTAGATAAGCCAGCAAAGAAACCAGTTTGAATCATACCTTTGGGCATAAGGGCTACACAAATAAAGCCAACAATCCAAGCGACGATAATCTTTGTAACAACAATGGTACCAGATTTACGCAATACCAGTCCAGCATTTTTGTAGTTGATGCTGGCGCCCATGCAGAAGAACCATACGGATAAGATTGGGACTGTACCCGTAATCAACCCGTTGGTGAAGGAACCGAAATACTTACCGGCGCCTGGGGTAAACGTATGGCATAATGCGCCAAGCAAAAGGGGAACTAACATTAACCCGCCAGGAACCTTTTTTACTGCTCTGAAAATATGCATGATAAAATCCTCCTAATCATAAATTTATTTCATGTTTTTAATTTCGATGTGATCCATATCGTCGAATTCTTTGTTTTCGCCGCCCATAGCCCAAATAAATGTATAGTTATGGGTACCGCAGCCACAGTGCATGCTCCAAGACGGGCTGATAACGGCTTGTTCATTATGCATTACGATATGACGAGTTTCCTGTTCCTGTCCCATAATATGGAAAACGGCCTGGTCTTCCGGGACTTCAAAGTAGAAATAAATTTCCATGCGGCGTTCGTGAGTATGAGGCGGCATGCTGTTCCATACACTACCTTCGTCGAGTGCTGTCAAACCCATGCAAAGCTGGCAGGTTTCAACGACATCAGGATGAATGAACTGATTGATGACGCGTTTATTTGCCAGAGCGACTTCCCCGCAAGGACGTTTATTGGCATCTTTAATGGAAATGAACTGTGTTTTGCATGCTTTATGAGCCGGTGCAGAAACCATATAATACTTAGCCGGATTTTCAGGGTCATCCGATGCGAACGTAACTTCCTTTGTACCCATTGTGATATAAAGGCAATCTTTCGGCCCCATGGTATAGGTTTCTCCATCAGCAACGATTTTGCCTGTACCCGTACCTACGTTGAAAATCCCGATTTCACGGCGTTCCAAGAAATAGTGAGTACCGAAGTTTCCCCAGCAGTCGATGCCCTTGTCGATGGGAACGACTTCGTGGACCGGCATGCAGCCAACTGCAACCATTCGGTCTACATGGGAATAAGTGGCAATGACTTCATCGGGACGGAATAACGTTTCAATTAAGAATTCACGACGAATATCTTCTGTCGTGTACGTCTTGAAATCCTTCGGGTTAGTAGAATAGCGAATGTCCATAATATGAATACCTCCTAAAATAATTAAATGATTTTTTATCGTAAGGACACATAAGGTAAAACATCCTTATTAACTAAATATGTAGGAATCCTTCCTTTGAAGACTTCGATGATGCCCATAGATGCTTTTGTCTTCATTTCTTTATTGGCTTCTTCGGAATACCAGGCAACATGCGGAGTTAAGACTACATTATCCATGGTAAGAAACGGATTATCGGGACTTATTGGTTCTGTTTCCAATACATCCAGACCCGCCCCGGCGATTTCGTTTTTGCTCAGGGCTTTCTGCAAAGCCAGCTCATCTACGAGCGGACCGCGGGCTGTATTGATTAAAATGGCTGAAGATTTCATCAGCTCTAGCTCATCGGTACTAATGCAATGAAATGTTTCTTTGGTTAACGGTGTGTGAAGCGAAATGATATCGCATTCCCGAAGGAGCTGGTGGAATGGCTGATAGAGAACACCCATTGCCCGCATGGCTTCCGGCTGTACATAAGGATCGTAAGAAAGCACTGTCAAGCCAAATGCTTGCGCTTTTACAGCTACTTCACGAGCAATTTTTCCAAAGCCAACTAGACCTAATTTATGCCCTCTTAGCCGCCAGATTGGCTGTGCTAGTGCATAGTCCCAATGGCCTTGATGGATGGAATTATGGAGAAAAGTAACACGCCGCCAGCAATCCAGCATAAGTGCTAAGGCTTGTGTGGAAACTTCATCGATACTATAATCGGGTACGTTCGTTACACAGACATGATGTCTGGTTGCCGCTTCCAAGTCGATGTTATCGACGCCGACCCCATATCGGGAGATTACTTTTAAGTTAGGAAGATTGGCCATGACTTTTTCTGTAATTTGAGCGTATTGCACAATCAGCCCAGCTGCATCTTTGCAATTCTTTATGATTTCATCTTCGGAATGGCTTTGGGTAGGAATTAAAGGAATGTGTGCAGAGCGGAAAGCTTCTTGTTCGATTTCTAAGGATGGATAATCATATTCGGTTATATAAACGGTATCCATGTCTTGCACCTTGCTTTCTGGAAAATAAGAAAAGTCATATGATGAATTGTATGATATTTATCTGATGAATTATGCCATTATAATACCATTTCGACGGGAATAAGGCAATATATGGGACTTATATATGACGAATTGGAATAATTCATCATACACTAATGACTTTTTTATAAGATAAAAAGAAAAAAAATATATTTGGTTTATATATTCGTGTGATGAATCACATGGTATAATAAATCTTAACAAAGGAAATCATTCACGAAGGAGGGCCACAATGGAAAAGAACAGTTCTAAATCTATGGCTTCACAGACTGCTGAGGCGTTGATTGATTATATAACTACGAAACAGATGCTTCCGGGAGACCGGATGCCTACAGAAGCTGAGTTGATAGAGCAAATGAGGGTTAGCCGTTCTACCATACGTGAAGCGATTCGCATTCTCAGCGCCAGGAATATCTTGGAAATCCGTCAGGGGTCTGGAGCTTATATTTCTCCGCGGCGTGGCGTTCCCGATGATCCGTTAGGGCTTACCTTTATTTATGATGCCGATCAATTGGCTATTGATTTGCTGGATGTCCGCGTTATGATTGAACCCAAAGCGGCCATGCTAGCTGCTATGAATGCGACTGATGAACAGTGCCGTAAGTTACAAGAACAATGTTCACTTGTCGAAAAACTGATACGGGCTAATACGGAGTATGAAAAAGAGGATGTCAAACTGCATACCATGATTTGTGAGGCGAGTGGGAATCGAATCCTCATTAACTTATCGTATATTTTGACTTCTTCCGTTGGAAAGACGATTGTTGCTACGTCGGACTCTTTGAAAGATAGTAATACTTATATTTATCATCGAAAAACTGTTGAGGCTATTGCCCGGCATGATCCTATCAGTGCTGAAAATTCGATGATGTGTCATGTAGGGGCATTGAGAGAATTTATTGTCAGTAAAATAAAAAAACGATTAGAGCAAGATATAAAAAAGCCATGCACTCATTGTTTTTTGATTTATGAGTGTATGGCTTTTTTTGGTAGTGTTGGCTTGGCTTACTAAAGCTTCTTTAAAATGTTAATTGGTATATGTTGTATATCGGGAACGCCTGTTATCATCATAGCATCTTTTAATTCCTCTTTTAAGGTATTGAGAAGTATAGTAACCCCTTCAGCACCTCCGCCGATATTGGCAATCGCAGCAGGACGGCCAATCAGGACTGCATCTGCGCCGAGTGCCAATGCTTTTAAGACATCTTCGCCGTGCCGGATGCCGCCGTCTACGAAAATGGTTAACTTATTTTTTACGACAGCCGAAATTTCGGGAAGTACCGATAGAGAGCTGACCATACCATCGAGTATACGACCGCCGTGATTGCTGACTACGATTCCTTTGGCGCCTGCTTGCAGGCAAAGCAGGGCTTCGTCAGGGGACATGATGCCTTTTACGATAAATGGGAGATGAATGGAATTGATAATGTGTTTTAGGTTTTCTAGGCGCTTCACTTCTAAGGGTTGGCCAAAAAAACGCATATTGGCTGATGTTACGGCATCAATGTCGTTGGCGACTGCGAATGCGCCTGATTGTTCGGCTAATCGAGCTTTTTCTATGATTTTTAGGTCTTTTCGCGGCTTAATTGTCGGGATTACCTGTCCAGGATATCTCTTTGAAGCGGCAATTCCGGCTGCATACATATAAGCATGGCCGCTGTCACCGGTAAATGCCAGTGTTCCTGCTTTTGTGACACCTTCAATCATCGAAAAGAGGTATTCGTATTCTTTTTCTCCTGGATTTCCTTCTACTTTTCCATTATGGACATAGCCGCTGACTGGGGCGACAAGAATCGGCATGGATAAAGTTTTTCCCAAAATGGAACATGTAGTGTCTGGATTTTTACTAGCAGATAGGAGATGAGATACGAGACCGTATTTTTGAAAGGCCAATCGGTTGTTACGAAAAGATTGGCCTGTCCGCATGCCACCATAGCCAGGAATCATTCCAGGACAGGCAGTGCCATCACAGTCTGGACAGACATAACAACCGTGCATCTGACGGCGGGCTTTTTTACGGATTTCCTCTAACGTTGCCATAACAATCACGTCCTTTCTGACTCAGCATTTTTTTGCTGATATTGTTTGCGTTTCCGGACAAAAGTTGATGGTGTGAGCCCTAGATTTTTGGCAGCATCGCGTACATTTCCCAAGACTTCATAAGCTTGGGTCATATAGGTATATTCTATTTTTTCGAGCTCATGTTTCAAATTTATCGGAAAATCGGGGAAGGGTGGCAAAGAATTTTTTGAATTTTCACCAAAATCCTTTTCTTTGATAATTACAATTGGCTTATTAGGAGAATGTATGTGTAGGTTTTCGGGTTTTATCGCATCAGCCGGACTGATTATAATGGCTCTCTCGACGATATTTTTTAATTCACGGATATTGCCGGGCCAATCATATTCATGGAGTAGTTGCATGGATAAGTCTGTGAAATATTTTTTCATTTGATATTTCTGATTTAACTTTTTTAAAAAAGAGAGGGCCAAGGGGATGATATCCTTTTTTCGCATCCGCAATGGCGGAATGGAAATGGGGAAGACCGTGAGCCGGTAATATAAATCTTCACGAAAAGTACCGTCTTTTACCATTTCTTCTAAATTCCGGTTCGTAGCGGCAATGATGCGGACGTTGATTTTTACTGGCTTCGTACCACCGACACGCATGATTTCTTGTTCTTGCAGGGCACGTAATAATTTTACTTGCATGTCTTTGGGAAGCTCGCCGATTTCGTCGAGAAATAACGTACCATTATTGGCTAATTCAAAAAGCCCGATTTTTCCATTTTTATTGGCTCCAGTGAAAGCACCTCCTTCATATCCAAAGAGTTCGCTTTCAATCAGGTTTTCTGGAATAGCGCCGCAATTCACTTTGATGAAGCTATTCTTGGCACGCTGGCTGTGTTGGAAAATATACCGGGCCATGACTTCTTTCCCGACACCTGTCTCACCCAATAGAATGACGGTAGTATCCATGGAAGCGACTCGGTTGGCGAGTAGCATAGCCGCTAAGGTAGTTTCATCTTTGGCAATGATTTCCTGGTTTTCTTCTGCTGTTGTCTGTAAATGTTCCAATTCCAAAGCCAGGCGGTCCATGGCAGCTGTTTTTTCTTGGACGACAGCTTTTAAATTATAAATTTCTGTTAGATCCCGCACGTTGGTGACAATCATGATGAATTTACCGTCAGCATCGAAAATGGGAGAGCTCGTTACAAGTGCTTCTTTCCCTGAACGAAATCGCTGTTGCAGTGTCACGGGTTGTTTCGTCTTAATGACTTGCAGGGAGCCCGATTCCGAAATCAACTTGTCATGAACGAGGTCTGCCATATTTTTGCCGAGTACTTCTTCTTTTTTCAAACCGGTAATGACTTCATAGGCATGATTGATGCGGATAACATTGGCTTTGGCATCGGTAATGAAAATGCCATCAAAAGAATGTTCGATTATGGCGTTGAGTCGTTCCCTGGCTTCCGACAGTGTCGAAAAAATTTTTGTTGCATTCGTCATAAAGACGTTCCTCCTTTACGACAAAGAAGCAATGAGGCCCCAAAGGGCCTCTGCAATTCACGTATTACATATGTGCATATGCAAAAATTATAACAATTTTTACTTATAATTAACAAGCAAAAATGATTAATATATTAACAATTACTAGGCGGATATAAAAAAATTATTTACAGCGTTCGTATGAATTCAGAATATGCAGTTCTGTTCGGTATTTTTGAATGAGCCGGCGGGAAAATGTCCGGCCAAACTGGCTGGAGAGTATTTCGGTCAATTTTGCATCACTATAAGGATGACACGTATTCTCCGATTGTATCAAGTGATATAATTCTTTTTTCAAAGAATCTTTAGAAATCTTTTTTCCCGTCTTCGGGAAGGGGCGCTGGAATAAGTCCTTAAAGGAGAGGGTCATATGTGATGTTTGTAGATACTTATTCTTTATGGAGCGGCTGATTGTCGAAGGGTGCACGCCGATTTCTTTGGCAATATCGGCCAGCGTCATAGGGAACAAGGGACCTTGGTTTTTCAAGTAGTCATGCTGGTAATGGCAGATGGCATCGGTCAGATTATATAATGTCTGGCGGCGCCGTTCGATATTATAGAATAATAGGCGACAACGAGTGTATTTTGTCTGAAAGTATTTTTTTACGCTTTCATCCGTCGTTGACTGCATCATGCGGACATAATAATCGCTCATCGAATAAGAGGCGACCCAGCCATCGTTTAATGTGATTTCATGGCCAGCAGGAGTGAACTTAATGATTACATCAGGGATGATATAAGTGACATCGGTTTCAAACATGCCTTCCAACGGAACTGGATTCAGATTTCTAATCAACTGAAGGGCTGATAAAATTTCTTTTTTCGGGATTTTTAACGATTGGCAGATGCGAGATGTGTTTTTATTTCCTATTTCAGGTAAATGGTTTTCGATTAATTCTTCTAATAAAGGGGTCAGCTGATGACTTCGCTGTAATTGTAATTTCAGACAGTCTTTTAATGAAGCCGCGCCTATGCCGGCAGGATCTAAGCTTTGGAGTATTCGCAGACAAGAAGTGAAAAGGCCGTCTGGCAAAGGAAGCCTTTTTTTTTAGTTCTTCTTCAGTGAGGGTCAAATAGCCTCGCGTATCGACATGATCCGCTAAATAGGAGAAAAGTGCCCACTGTGGAGTCGTGAAATTGGAAGGATTGACTTGTTCTAAAATAAATTGCTTCACACTTCGCTCTTCCGGAGCGGCTACAAAATTTAAAAATGAAGCAGTACCATCAGAGGAAACGCTGTTGGTTGTGACAGGGCTGTAATCCATAAAAGGATTTTCTTCGGACTCTTTTTGTAATCAGCAGTTTACAACTTTTTGAACAAATAAATATCGCGTAACCACACTTTGAAGTATAATGAATCTGCTCAAAAACATCATTCCAAAGGAGTTACGCGATGATTTCATTATACCTACGAAAATTCGATTATTGGTAGCCTGTTTCGTTTCTTTTCTACATATTTTTCTACGGCGACACGGCCAACGCGATTCCTACTGACCTGGTT
>NZ_APHY01000083.1 GCF_000417505.1 Megasphaera sp. NM10 | reverse complement strand
TTCSAGTTCCAATTTGCGGATGGCTTCGCGGATCGGCGTCCGGCTGACGCCGAGTTCATCGGCCAGCTGGATTTCCATGAGCCGTTCCCCCGGTTTGAGTACGCCGTCCTTGATGGCCTGGCGCAGGGTTTCGCTGACGACTTCGCGCAGCGGCTTATAAGCATCTAATTTAATCGGTTCTAATGCATGTTGTCTTTTCGTGGTTTTCATCGTTCTATCTCTCACCTTCCACTCATTTCACTATGGCCGTCATGTATACGTCGACATCATGCCACGACGCCGTCTGGCTGCGGACGGTCTCTTCCTGTCCAGGCGGGACCAGGGCGAACACCGTCGGCCCACTGCCGGCCATGAGCGGCTGCAGGCCTAACGCGGTCAGGCGCTGCTGACAATCGGCGACTTGCGGCACATTGGGAATGATCAGTTCCTCAAAGGTATTCCCCATGGCCGCCGTCAATCCCTGGAAATCGCCGGCCCGGACGGCCTGCTCGACGGCATCGACAGCGACGGGCGCCGTCTGGATCCGGCTGTCGAACAGGGCATAGGCCTGTTTGGTCTGTACGGGCACGCGGGGATGGACGATGACCACGGACCACGCCGGCAGGGGCGGCAGGCGTTTCAGTTCCTCGCCGATACCGGTGCCGCGCATGGTGCCGCCACAGATGCAGAAAGGCACGTCGGCACCGAGACCGGCACCGAGACGGCAGAGTTCTGTTTCTGGCAGCTCCAGCCCCCAGAGGCGGTTGAGGCCGCGCAGGACAGCGGCGCAATCGGTACTGCCGCCGGCCAGTCCGGCGGCGATGGGGATATGCTTTTCGATATGGATGGTCACTTGTTGATTGTCCTTTTTATACGGACAAAGTGCCTTCCAAGCCTTATAGGCCAGATTCGTTTCGTCGCAGGCCAGCGACGGCTGCGAACAAGTGAGCTCGAACGCATCGGCTTCGCTCACGGTCACGGTATCGCAAAGGCCTATCGATTGAAAGATAGTATCAATATTGTGATAACCATCGGCACGACGGTCAGTTATGGCCAGGGCCAGATTAATTTTCCCATATCCTTTTTCTACTATATTCATCATACTTTCACTCCGTGCATAAAATGTGCATTGTCTTATTGATTAAAATTTTCCCTATGTTATAATGAGACGACAGCAGAGAACAGCGCCCTTTGCGCATCCTCTGTGAATGCACACTTTCATCATTATACTATAATGATTATACCGTTTTTTCCTTTACTTTACAATTCTTCATTCAACACGGAGGAAAAAAAATTATGAAAACCCTGACTTCACCTACCCTTTGGGAATTAGCCGTCCCCTACCTGGCGTCCTTTGTCGGCAGTCTGGTCGTCGCCATCGGCATGAATGCCTTCTTCATCCCCTTCCACTTATTGAGCAGCGGCCTCAGCGGGGTAGCTATCATGTTCTACTTCCTGACCGGCCTCCCCGTCGGCATTGGCATCTTCATCCTCAACATCCCGATCATGATCGCCTGCTACAAATTCATGGGCCGCAGCTATACAGTCCTAAGCATCGTCGGTACAATCATGCTCTCGGTCCTGGTCGATGTCACGTCCTTCCTGTCGACGTGGAACATCATGCACGACGCCATGCTGTCATCCATTACCGGCGGTATCTTGTCGGGCATCGGCTTCGGCATCATCTACAAATACAATGGCAACAGCGGCGGCCTGGACGTCATCGGTGCCATCGTCAAGAAATATTACTCCCTGGAAATGGGTACGGTCACGATGATCCTCAATCTGGTCATCCTCCTGGCAGCCGCCTGGCTCTTCTCGCTGGAACGGGCCGTTCTGACCTTCGTCGCTATCTACATCGCCGCTTTCATCACCAACAAAGTCGTCATCGGCCTGAAACAGCGAAAAAGCGTCATCATCATCTCCAACCGGGCCACGCCTATCGCCCAGGTCCTCATGCGCTACGTCGGCCACGGCGCTACCTACCTGCACGGCCAGGGCGCCTATACCATGCAGGATAAACGGGTCATCTATGCCGTCATCAAACTGACGGAAGTAGCCAAGGTCAAGGAAATCGTCAACAAGCTCGACCCGCAGGCCTTCATGATTATCAGCGATGCCTCAGAAGTCGTAGGCCGCGGCTTTACAACATCGCCCGTCAAGTACCACCAGTATCCCGGCGATGCCCTCTCCATGCCGCATACAAAAAAGAACATGCCGCCGGAATATTAGGGGCTAGTGATTCATAGCAACCTCTCAGACCGCCTTTAGCGGCCAGCTCCCCTATGATGGGAGCCCCAAAAAGGAGCTGTCGCATCGCGACAGCTCCTTTCAAGTTGTTAGTGGCTAGTTGTTAGTTGTTAGCAGATGGGTTTAAATTTAAAGCTTTTCTCTGCAAACTACAAACTCCGCACTACAAAAGATAAAGCCAAAAAGGGGCCTTGCATGATGGCAAAAACCTTCGTGCAGCGGCCCCGACGAGCTACGAGCCACGAATCTGGCACTGTACGAAATTCCCACATATACGAAAGCGGGCGCCCTACGTGGGCGCCCCTACAAATTACTAAATACGGATTTCGTTAGTATCGCGGTAGATGAGCCATTCGGCGATATTGTTGGCGTGGTCGGCCATGCGTTCGATATATTTGATGACCAGGACCAGGTCGATGTAATCCTTGGAGTTTTCCGGATGAGCCGCCATTTCAGCAGCCAAGGTTTCCATAAGGTTATTGAAAGCCTGGTCGACGATATCGTCTTTATCGCGCATGAGGCTGGCCTGGCTCGATGTGCCCCGTTCTTTGTAGAAGTCGATGACATCACTGACCATGGAGGACATGACGCCGTACATTTCCTTAATGCCCTGCGGCAAGGGTACGTTGTGATGGGTCTGTTCCAAATGGATGACGTAGTGGCTGATGTCGGCGCAGTGATCGGCAATCCGTTCTAAGTCGGAGAGGATTTTCAACGTCGCCATCAAGCTCCGATAGTCAGCCGCTACGGGACCCTGCATCATACTGATGGTCAAGTCCTTCTTCATACAGTTCTTGACCAAATCATCGATGACGTCGTCGCCATCGTAAATGCGCTGAGCCAGTTCGACATCTTTGTTTTCCAGCGCTTTCCAGGCATTGTCGACGGCCTGTTCGACCTTCATGCCCAGGTTGATCATATCATTTTTCAATTCTGTTACGGATTTTTCGTAAATTTCCAGCATAAGTGCCTTTCCTCCTCTTAACCGAAACGGCCGGTAATGTATTCTTCCGTCTTGGGATTGGACGGATTGGTGAACATATCCAGGGTGTTATTGTATTCAATGAGTTCGCCTAAGAGGAAAAATGCCGTCTTGTCGGAAATGCGGCGGGCCTGCTGCATGCTGTGTGTGACGATGACGATAGTATATTTTTCCTTCAATTCCAAGGCCAGGTCTTCGATTTTCTGCGTCGAAATCGGGTCCAGTGCCGATGTCGGTTCGTCCATGAGGATGACCGACGGATCCGCTGCCAGGGTACGGGCAATGCAGAGACGCTGCTGCTGGCCGCCGGAGAGGCCGAGGGCGCTCTTACTGAGGCGGTCCTTCATTTCATCCCAGCAGGCAGCCTGACGCAGGCTCTTTTCGACGATGGCGTCGAGCTGCTTCTTATCCTTGATGCCCTGGATGCGCGGACCATAGGCAATATTTTCATAGATGCTCTTCGGGAACGGCGTCGGCTGCTGGAAGACCATGCCGACACGGTAACGCAGGGCCAGGGGGTCGACTTCCTTGAAGATATCCTTACCTTCAAAGCGGATATCGCCAGTGACCCGGCAGCCTTCGACCCAGTCATTCATGCGGTTCAGTGTCTTGAGGAACGTCGACTTGCCGCAGCCAGACGGGCCGATGAGGGCCGTGATTTCATTCTTCTTGATTTTCATGTTGATGTCTTTCAGCGCCTGGAACTCATTATAGAAGAGGTCCATGTGGCTGACATCGAAGGTATATTCCGCTGTACCGGCAGCAGCCTGCGAACTTTCCTGCACGGCTTCTGCAGCCCGTTTCTTTTCAATCGTCGCTGCGGCAAAGCCGGTCAGCGTCGTAGTCATTTCTGCCATTATTTATTTCCTCCCATTTTCTTGTCAATTCGATAGCTGAAATAGCGTGCGGCCAGGCTGAAGACGAGGACCATGATCATCAGGATGGCCGACGACGCAGCAGCCTGCTGGGCAGCGTCTGCATGAAGGGCTTCCGTACGCAGGGCCCAGATGTGGAGGGCCAGTGTTTCGCCGGGACGGAAGGGGTTGAGCGGGCACGACGTAGCCGTAATATCCCAGTTCGTCCAGTCGATGTCTGTCGACATACCGGCCGTGAACATCAGGCAGCGGCTTCACCGAAGCCACGGCCGGCGGCCAGGATAAGGCCGGTCATGATGCGCGGGAAGCAGGCCGGCAAGAGGACGTGCCAGATAGTCTGCCAATGAGAGGCACCCAGGCCCAGACTGCCGTTGCGGTAGCTCGGCGGCAAGTTGCGCAGGGCATCTTCGGTAACGGACGTAACCAAAGGCAAAGTCAGGATGGATACGGCCAGGGCGCCGGCCATGAGGTTCCACTGGGAACCGGTCATGACGATGAAGACCAGGTAACCGAACAAGCCGACGACGATAGACGGCAGGGAGGCCAGTGTTTCGACGGCCATGCGGACCCAATGGGTAATGCGCCCTTTCTTGGCGTATTCGGCCAGGAAGATACCGGCCGGGATCCCCGTAATGGTACTGGCGACTAAGGCCAGGACGACGAGGTAGATCGTATTGAAGAACATGTTCCCCAGCCCCGTCGGGCTGAAGGACAGGAGCTGCGGCGTCATGCCGCTGACACCGCTGACGACGACGTAGAGGACAAAGGCGATGAGCAGGATGACGGCAAAGGCGGCACCGCCAGTAAAAATGGCCGTCATCATTTTATCTTTCTTTTTTTTCGTTTCGATACTTGTCATATTAACTCCGTCCTCCTTTTAATTCGGAAGCGGCATTGATCTGATGAATGATAAAGATGAACAGGAACGACAGCAGGAACAGGACCAGGGCCATCGTCCACAGAGCGGCGTTGTATTCGCCGCCTTCCATGGCGCCGCCCATATCGGCCGAAATAGCCGTCGTCAGCGTACTGGCCGGCAGGAACAGGGACGTCGGGAAGACTTTCATCTGGCCGATGACCATGGCAACAGCCAGGGCTTCGCCCAAGGCACGGGCCAGGCCCAGGATGATACCTGTAAAGATACCGCTCTTGGCGGCCGGCAGGACGACATGGGCAATCGTTTCCCAGCGCGTCGCACCGAGACCGTAAGACGCTTCACGCCACGACTTGGGCACGGCAGCCATGGCGTCGGCAGCCATGGTCGTAATGGTCGGAAAGATCATGATAGCCAGGACGATGCCGGCGGCCAGAACAGAAAAGCCAAAGGGCATGGGGAAAATATGGCGCAGTGCCGGAATGAGGACGGTCATGCCGACGAAGCCATAGACAACCGACGGGATGCCCGTGAACAATTCGATAGCCGGCTGAATGAGGCGGCGCCGCTGGGGGGTCGCGATTTCCGTCATATAGATGGACGAAGCCAGGCTGAACGGCAGGGAAATGATCAGCGACAGCAGACAGGTGACCAGCGAACCGGCCAGGAACATAGCAGCGCCGACCTGGCCGCCGCCTTCTGCCGTATCACTCGGCTTCCACTGACCGGAAAAAAGGAATTCCGTCACGCTGTGGCCAAATGTGAAAAATGTATCTGTACCTTTGATGAAGAGAAAAGCGCCAATGAGAAGCGGCACCAGTGCCATACCGATGCCGCAAATAGTGATGAACGTTTTGGCTGCTTTCTCGTTACGGTGAGCCCGTTGGACTACCGTTTCGATTGCATTCATATCGTTCCTCCAGTAAATTAGTGAACTTCTTTGGTCTGCATCTTCGAGCTTACGCCATAACCGAGTTCTTCGATGCGTTTGCCGTAATCAGCGCCTGTGATATATTCGATGAAGGCTTTGACAGCAGCTTTCGGTTCTTTGCTGGTATAGATGTGTTCATAACCCCATACGCTGTAGGTACCGTTATAGGTATTTTCCAGTGTCGGTGCTACGCCATCGATAGAAACGGAATCAACCGTGTCGTTATTGAGCAGATACGGCAGAGCGACATAGCCGATAGCGCCGGGGTTCTGAGCGACACTCTGGATGAGGATACCGGAGTTATCCGTTTCCAGGGATTTGTTATCTGCTTCTTCAGCCCCGTTGATTGCGTACTGTTTGAACAGGGCACGCGTACCGGACGTCTTCGGGCGAGTAACCAGGACGATAGGCATATCTTTGCCGCCGACATCTTTCCAGTTGGTGACTTTCGCCGTGAATACGTCCTGTAATTGCTGACGGGTCAAGTTCTTGACACCGACATCTTTATTAATGATCGTAGCGACTGTCATGACACAGACTTTGTGGTCTTCCAATTTGTCCGCTTTGGCCTTGTCCAGTTTCGTTTCAGCCGGTACGTCAGAGTTACCCATATCGACAGAACCATCGGAAACCTGTTTCAGACCCGTGCCAGAACCGCCAGCGTTAAGGGTGATCGTAACGTCCTTATTGTTGGCCTTGAATTTTTCGGCAGCATCTTTGACCAAAGGCAGCAAAGCCGAAGAACCGGAACCAGTAATGCTTCCGGAAACAGCAGCACCTTTCCCGGAATCAGCTTTCTGCTGACTTCCGCAACCGGCAGCCCCAATGGCCATGGTAGCAGCTAAGGCGACAAGAACTAACTTTTTCCACTTCATAAAAAATCCTCTCCTTTAAATAAACGAATCTGAGATGTTCCTGATTCTGAATACAGTCTTATCCTACCAAGGAGATGTAAGGACTTTATGTATGTATTGTAAAATATTGTAAAAAAAGAGACCGTCCTAAGACAGTCTCTTTTTAGAGTTTTTAGTTTGCAGTTTGTAGTGAATGGTTTTAAATTTAAAGCATCTTCTGCAAACTACAAACTCAGTTCTACAAACTATAAAGCAAAAGGAACCTTGCATGATGGTAGATACCTCCATACACTCCCCTATATCGGCAGGGTGACGGTGATGGTCGTGCCTTCGTTTTCTTTGCTGTTCAAGGCAATGGTACCGTGATGCTGTTCGACGATGTGCTTGACGATAGCCAGGCCCAGGCCAGTCCCCTTGATTTTTCGTGAACGGCTGGAATCAGCCCGGTAAAAGCGTTCAAAGACACGCCGCTGTTTATCCTCAGGTATGCCGATACCTGTATCACGGATGATGAAGAAGGCCTTGTGCCCATCGTGTCGGACATCGATGTAGACATGGCCGCCAGGCCGATTGTACTTGATGGCATTGTCGAGGAGATTCATGATCATTTCCCGGAACAGGCCGCGGTCCGCCCAGACTTCTGTATCGTCCATGGTGCAGTGGACGGTAACTTTCTTTTCCATCAGGACCGGTTCCATGAATTCCACGATATCCTGGATCAAATCGCGCAGGCACAGCCGGTCGGGATGGATTTGGCGCTTGCCATCTTCGATGCGGGCCAAGTGCATGATTTCTTCGATCATCTGCAAGAGGCGCAGGGCTTCCTTGCGGATGAGCGTCCCGAAATGGATGACGTCGTCTTTATTCTTGAAAATACCCGTCGACAAGACTTCGGCGAAGCCGCTGATCGACGTGAGGGGCGTCTTCAGTTCATGCGATACATTAGATGTAAATTCCCGGCGCAGCTGTTCCCGATGTTCCTGTTCGGTCACGTCGTCGATGATGAAGAGGGTCCCATAAAAATCGTCATCTTTATAGACGGGCTGAATGGTCAACAAGTACAGGCGGTCCGACCGGATCAGCTTCACGTCACAGGCACTGTCGATATGCTGCAAGGCATCCCAGGATACATCAGGGATGAGTTCCTTCAGATTGCGCTGCAAGACGTCCTGAGTCTGGCTGGCTCCGAGGAAATGGGCAGCCCGCAGGTTGAGGCCGGCAATACCGCAGGCCTTGTCTGTCAGAATGACGCCTTCCTGAAGATTTTCCATGATGAGGCGCATGATATTGCGCTGCTGCTCCAGGCTGCGCATATTGTCGGTAATGGTCTGGCTCTGCAAGAAAATCTTATCGACTAACGGCTGCAGTTCATGGTCGACCTGCGGCGGCTGCCCCATCTTCACATCGCTGTCGTTGATTTGGCGGATGAACAGGGCCGTCTGCCGCAGCGGGCTGAGCAGGCTCGCCGTCAGCAGCCGCGATGCCTTGATGCAGGCCAGGGCCGACAAGCCCAGGAGCAGCAGCGCCCAGGGCAGGAGGCTGAGGAAATGGGCGTAAAAAGCATCCCGTTCCAGACTGACCCGCAGGATTGTCCCGTCGGGCAGTTTCTTAGCATAATAATAGAGGGCCTTGGATACGGTCTGGGAATCGCGGACGGCCGTCCCCTTGCCGTTCTCGATGGCCTCTTGGACTTCCGGCCGGGCCAGGTGATTTTCCATGACCCCTTTGTCATAGTCCGATTCAAAGAGGACATCGCCATCGGTATTGATCCAGGTAATGCGCAGGCCATCCGTCTCGTGGACGCCGAGTTTCTTCAAATACACGGACGTATCCTTCCCTTCCTCGATCGTCGTCTCGACGACGTCCATGGCCATGACCAGTTCCTGCTGTATCTGGTGCTGCGTGGAGTTCCAGAAGAACCACGTCGAAATGAGCAGGGTCACGGCCATACAGGCCAGCCCCATGGTCAGCAGGCTGAGGTAGACTTTCCGCTTCATACGTTCCCTCCGATGACATAGCCCACGCCGCGCACAGTATGGATAATCTTGCCGCCGTCGCCCAGTTTCTGGCGCAGGCTCTTGATGTGCATATCGATGGTCCGGCTTTCGCCTTCATACGTGAAGCCCCAAACGGCTTCCATGATCTGTTCCCGCTTGAGGACGATATCCGTATTGACCAGGAGGTAGCGCAGGAGTTCAAATTCCTTGACCGTCAAGTGGCAGGGCTTGCCGTCGACGGTTACGATATGTTTTTCCTGGTCCAGGGAAACGGTGCCATACGTATAGAGGTTCGTTTCCGTACTCTGCCGGCCCGAACGGCGCAGGACGGCGCGGATGCGGGAAATGAGCTCGACGATGCCGAAGGGCTTGCAGACGTAGTCATCGGCGCCACCATCGAGGCCCCTGACGATATCGTATTCGCTGGTCTTGGCCGTCAGCATGATGACGGGCAGTGTCTTGTACTGCTGAGTCTTGCGCAGTTTGTCAAGGATATCATTGCCGCTTTCACCGGGCAGCATGATATCCAAGAGGAACAAAGCCGGTGTCCGCTTCTCCAAAGCCGGCCAGAATTCCTTGCTGTCAGCAAAGGTTTCCACCTCGAAGTCCTGGCTGCGCAGGGCATAACCGACGAGTTCACGAATATTTTCATCATCTTCTACACAGTAAATCAAAGGCATAAAGCGACAGTCCTTTCATGTAAAATCTAGTTTTCTCACTTTATTCCATTATAGCGCAAAAATGCAAATACGCCCTGTAAAAAGAGGGTAAAAAAAGAGCTTGTCGCACGTGGCGAGCCCGCTCTGGGGATATGTACGATTCCCAATCAGATTGCTAGAAGAATCCTCCAAATCCTAACGGGTCGCCCACGTGGCGACCCCTACAAACGCGGAAGAGAAAGGGACTGCGCATGATAGCAAAAAGTTTTCCTGTCCTCTCCCCTTTTAGAAATCGAAGTCCTTGGCCTTTATTTTGACCTGCCATTCTTTATCGACTTGTTTATACGTGATGGTAGCAATGAACGAGTGGAGGTCGCGGACCCAGGTGTAATTGCGGTCCGAAATATGGTCATCGTCGAGGTCCTGAGCCCAAGTGAAGATGACCGTATCCCGCGGCGTCAGGACGTAGCCGATGGACATGCCATGCTGGCGCGGGTCATCGAGGGTATCGAAGCGGTACGGCGTATAGCCGCTGACATTGTGTTTCTTATACCAGAAGCTGGTCCACAGGCGGTCGTTGATGCCCTGGTTGAGGATGACGCCCGAATAGGGATCGCGGCGCTGGGCATCATTGGTAGAATATAAATCCTTACGATAGCCGGCGAAGAAGCGGACATTGGCCCGCTGCCACAAGGGAATGGGCGTATGAGTGATTTCCGTACGGAAGCCCTTATGCGTCCCCGTCTTGACGCCGTCTTCAGCCCAGCGGCCCCAGTTGGCACTGGAATCGATATAGATACCCGTATCGCCGAGATGGATGCGCGGTGCAAAGTATTCCAGTTCCGGCCACTTCGTAGCCCAGATATTATTGTCGTTATCGGTACTTTCTTCTTTGCTGTAGCCAAAACGGAAAGTGCCGATTTTAGTATTCTTCTGGAGCTGGGCCGCCGGCTTGAAGCCATTCTTGCTATTCAGGGCATAGCTGGCATGGAAGCTCAGGTCGCCGGACTGGTTGAGGGGCACATCGGCATAGCCCCGGACACCGATGCCGTCATCGCTGTTGTAGGTCGGCCGCGGCAGCAGCGTGAATAAAGAAGATTTCGTATGTTCACTGTCCAGGCGGCCTTCATAATGGCCATATGTGAACAGGCGGATGTGCTTGAACCAGAGGGCCGTATTTTCTGCCGTGAACTTTTCGCCCGGATAGATGCGGATGTCATCACCGGTAATATAATAGTCCGGCGTCTTGGCGACGGCGTGAGGCGTCGTAATCAGGCCATGCTTGATATAGCCGATATTATCGTACATTTCGGCATCGGTCCCGCGGACGTATGTCGTCGGGCCGACGAAGCCTTCGACCTTATCCATGGTCATGCTGCCGTTCTGGCTGTTATAGGTCACGTCCTGGCCCGTCAGGGCATTGGTTTCGTTGACGTAGACTACGGGTCCTTTCGTATGGTAGACGCCGCTCTTCATGTTGCCTTCGACATAGTTGGCATGGATTTCATCCATGCCCTGCTTGATGTCGACATTGCCCCGGCTCTTGACATAGCCGTCGGAGTTGCGGGCGACGAATGTATCAGCCGTCATGTGGACAGGCTGCTGCGGCAGGACGACGTCCTGCGAAGCAGAAGCCTGGTCCAAATCGACGGGCAGGATTTTCTTTTCTGTCACGGGAACGGCCATGACCTTATCTGTATGAAGTTTCGCTGTATCAGCTGCACTGGCCGAAAAGGTCAGAGGCAGCAGGGCTGCGATCATCGCCGCTGTCCACGTTTTATTCATTCGCGTCACCTGCTGTATTGGATTGAATGGTTACGACGGCCTGCTGGTCGTCATTGTGTTTGCTGTTGTACAGGTCGACAGGCGTAACCGTACCATCTTTCAGTCCGGCCTGCAAATCGCCGTTGCTGCTCTGAGGCGCCGTATCGGTGTCGGTGTACGTACCGGCATCGCCAGCCCCGCTGTTGTCGACATCACTATTGGTGACAGGCGCAAAGGTCGGCACCTGTACGCCACTGGCAGCCATATTGGCCGTCTTCATGTCATCCATGACGCCATTTTCCTTGAAACCGACGACTTCGGCATTTTCCTTGGTTTCGGCGTACATCGTCGTCCCTGCCGGGATATCGACTTCATTGCCATGAACGAAAAGGCCGCCGACCAGGCCGACTGGTCCGAGGATGATGGCCCCGGCAGCAGACGCGCCGACAGCACCGGCCATGCGCTTATATTCTTCTTTCGTCTTATCGCCGACCGTCAGGGCTACGGGCGAACCGTCGGCAGCGCGGACGTTGTCATAGGTGATTTCGATTTTGCCGTCCTTGCCAAAGCGGCCGGACTTCCGGGCCTTGGTGACGGTCCCCGTCGCTTCCATGCCGCGGGGAATGGCGATGACGTCGCCGACGCAGATATCATCAGCCACGGCAAAGCGGACGACGTCGCCTTCCTGAATGGTCTTCGAGTTGAGGGCGTCGATATTGGTCATCGTCACCAGCGTATTGGCCGGAATGGTCACGGTCTGGGAGACGTACTTCTTATTGCCCAGGAGCGTGCGGCGCAGGGCCAGGACACGGCCTTCCAGGGAGCCGCTCATGGTCTTGCCGTCAATGCTCTGTTCCAGCGATTCGATGCGGACCAGCAGGGGTTCATCGGTAATCTGGCCGGAATACTGCCACTGCATGAGGTTGACTGCCGTCAACAGGGACAAATCGGAACCGGAATTCCCATATACATCTTTATATAGGGCATTAGTTTTATCCTGCAGACTGCCGGATACCGTCGACTGACCGTTGAGCAGCTTGTCCAGCGCCGCGATGCGGTCGTTCAGGGAACCGGTCTGGGTCGTCCCGTAGACCGTCGTTTCGACTTTATCCGCTTTTTCCAGGATCGTATAATCGGCCGCACCGGCAGCCATGGTCCCACACAAGGCCATGACAGCCAGGATGCATGCTACTTTTTTCTTCCACATAGGCGTAACCTCCAAAATTCAGTCTCTTTCTATGCTAATCGTATCGTTCTTGGCTTTTTCTGAATACTACCTCCATTATATAAGACTCATGTATAAATTGCAATAAATMGGT
>NZ_APHY01000082.1 GCF_000417505.1 Megasphaera sp. NM10 | reverse complement strand
TGGGCATTTTGTCACGGAATTCTTGCTTCCATTTTCTGACCATGTTTGGGTTCAGGCCGTTTTCAGAACAGATGACATTGAATTCCTTGTCGCCTTGAAGAATTGACAGAACAATCTTGGTCTTAAATTCAGAAGTGTACTTTTTTCTTGGTCATGATAGCATCCTCCAATTTTCGTTACTTAATACTATATCATGCACTCTTAAAATTTTCAGTACTGGTCTGAATTCACAGGCCCATTATAGTGTGCTGGAAAGGGCCAAGCGGGATCATCCGTTGAGTGTTGATGTCCAGACCATAAAAGAAATCAGCGCATCGTTACTTCATTTGGCTAACGCAGCTAGGACGTGCTGTGATTTAGATAGCTTGCGAGGTTATGAAGGAGAGGCAGCCAGTCTATACTTCTCTGTATTTGACCGTCTGATATTACAGAATAAGGAAATCTTTTCCTTTGAACAACGAATCAAACGGCCTCCTAAAGACCCTGTCAATACGCTGCTTTCTTTTTGTTATACTATTTTGGCTAATGATTGCGCGTCTGCATTGGAATCTACTGGGCTGGATGCATATGTAGGATTCCTGCATCGTGACCGTCCAGGAAGAGCTTCGCTTGCTTTAGACTTGATGGAAGAATTGCGCAGTATCTATGCGGATCGATTTGTATTGACGTTGATAAACAATCGTAAAATAAACGCTAGTGCCTTTGAACGACAAGCAAATGGGGCCGTATTACTGAACGACAAGGGCCGTAAAATTTTTCTTACTGACTGGCAGAACCGTAAGAAAGAGTTAATCAGGCACCCCTTTTTAGAAGAAAAGATTCCTTGGGGCTTAGTTCCGTTTGTTCAAGCTCAACTATTGGCGCGGGTCTTACGTGGCGATTTAGATGTGTATCCGGCTTTTTTGTGGAAATGAGATGAGTATATGTTAGTATTAGTGACCTACGACGTGAGTACACAAGATGATAATGGAAAGAGAAGACTGCATCAGGTAGCCAAGCAGTGCGAGAAATACGGTCAGCGTGTGCAGAACTCTGTATTCGAGTGCCTGTTGCAGCCTGATGAATTGGTTATATTGAAGCATCGGTTACTGAAAATCATGGATGAAGATAAAGATAGTATCCGATTCTACAATCTCGGTAAAAAATACCAATCAAAAATCGAGCACTATGGAGTTAAAGAAGCATATGATCCGGAAGAAGTACTGATTTTGTGAAATAGCATCGAATAATCGTAAGTGGAAAATAAATCGGTGGATTTAATCTCCTGGCTGGTTGTGAGACAATAGGCTCATCAAACAGGATAAATTAGACAAATTAGAGTTTCTCCCATTTTGTCTAAAAACTCTAATCTATCCTATTCAGCAAGGAGGATGTTTTTGGGTACTCAAAAAATTACACGCGAAATGAAAAGATACCAAATACAGCAAATTTCAAAGATGCCGAAACCTTGGATCAATACCTGCCTGGGGCAATAAAGACTCAGGAAATACGCTGTTCCTTTTTTTATGAGAAATTTTTTTACGTTGCAAATGCTACGGATGACTCCGGCAGTATCTGATATACTCAAGATGTCTTGAGAAACTGACTCATAAAAATAGATTCATACGAGAAAAGGAAGCGATACTATGATTACCAAAGACATGACGTTAGCTGACGTTGTAAAAGCTTATCCGAATACGATTGGGTTCCTGAATGGTCTGCATCTCGATTACTGCTGCGGCGGCCATGACCCCATCGCTACGGCTGTCCGCGAAAAGGGCCTGGACGTAGATAAATTCCTGGCCGAGCTCAATCAGGCCGCAGAAAGAAAGGCTGCGCAGCGGGACGTACATGGCGATATTGAAGCGTTCAAAACGCTTGCAGTCACGGAAATGCTTGACGACCTGGAAGCGACGCATCACGTTACAGACCGCAGACTCATGGCTGAAACGGAAGAACTTCTCAACAAGATCCTCATCGTCCATTATCCGCATCATGGTAAAATGCTCACGCGCCTTCACCATCTTTATGCCGGCCTGAAGGCAGAACTGGAAGAGCATTTCGCCAAGGAAGAACAGCTCGTCTTCCCGCTGATGCGCCAGCATCCGCATCCGGACAGCCAGACGCTGGCACTTATCCAGGACTTGGAAGCAGAACACACCGGCGCCGGCGACGTCATCAAAGAAATCCAGGCACTGACGGATAACTTCACGCCGCCAGAAGATGCTTGCCCGACTTTCCGCCAGACGTATGTTGTCATGGAACAGCTCTTTGACGACATCTTCATCCACATCTTCAAGGAAAACTCCATCGCCTTCCCGGAATACGCCGAACAGGTCTGAATATAAGGAAAATCACCTGCCTCAAGGATTGATCAACATCTTTGGGACAGGTGATTTTTTTTAGAAATTTGTTTATTTTTTCAAATACGAGTCGAAGAAAGCGGTGATGATGTCGAGGACTTCTTTTTGGTTCCAGTAGACGCCGCCGTGGGCCGCTCCTTCTACCAGATAGCGTTTCGAGGGGATGTTATGTTTCTGGAGGGCCTGGAAGAGCAGGTCCGTCTGGCTCGGGGAGACGACGGTGTCCTTCGTGCCGTGCATGAGCAGCATAGGCGCACTGGTTTTGGAAATGTAAGTGATGGGGTTGGCCTTTTTGGCGCCTTCCGGATTGGCCAGGATGCCGCCGTCCTGGCCGCCGAATACGGCAGAGCCGTTCACCCAAAGGGCTTCCGTGGCGCCAGGCGACTGGTGGGCTTTTTTCACGGATTCACTGTAGTCGTCGCCGATGCGGGTGAGGTCAGAGAGGCCATAGAGGTCTACGGCTGCTTTTACGTCGCTCCCGACCTGGAGATTATCGCCTTTGTCAAAGGTCGTCGTGCCGCTGGTCGTCGCGGCCATGGCCGTGAGGTAGCCGCCGGCACTGCCACCGATGATGCCGATTCGTTCCGGGTCGATGCCGAATTGATCTGCATGGGCTTTCAAATAGCGGATAGAGGCCTTCACATCTTCCAGGGGTTCCGGGAAGCGGGCCGTAGGTGCCACGCGGTACTGGATGGAAGCGACGACGTAGCCGGCTTCTGCCAGGCGCATGCGGAGTTGTATGCCGTTGTCCTTATTGGCATTGATGAAGCCGCCGCCCGTGACGTAAACGATGGCAGGCTGTTTCGTGTCCGATTTCGGCTGCAGGATGTCCATTTTCATGGCCACGTTGGGGTAGCCCCGCATCGGGACCTGTTCGTATACGACGTCGGAAATCTGATTGATCATCGGCGTCTTTACCGGTACGGATAACACCGTACTTTCTACTTTTCCCGGCATATCTTTCGTAGCCGAGTCCACATCTACATTCATCGCCATGGCATTGCCTCCTATCCATACCAGCCCGGCCAGGGCCAGGGTTATGAGCCGTTTTTGAGGTTCTGTATACTTAAACATTTTTATGAGGCCTCCTTTTTGGGTTGTATTTCTTCCATTTTAGCATTGAATAGGGAAGCCGGCAATGTTTTGACTGGATAAATGACGGCCCTGGCGATGGAGAGGGGGGACGGGGCTGGTATAATTATAAAAACTGCCTCTTACGCTCGGTGCCGCGACGCGAGGCCGTAGGGGATGGATACGAAGAAGATGGCACCGGCTACGTTGCCGGCCGTGACGAAGCATAAGTTGTAGAAATAATGAGCCACGTTGATGGTATCCGGATGAGGGGCCATCAGGGCCAGGTCCATGAGGGTCATGTTGGCGATGCAATGGCCGAAGCCGAGGGTGTAGAAGACGTAGAGACACCAAAAAATCATGATCAGTTTGGCACTTTCCGAGTGACAGCGGAAACTGCACCATACGGCCAGGCAGACGAGGACGTTGCAGAGGATGCCACGGCAAAAGATTTCCAGCGGCGGCAGGTTCATCCGCAAGGCGGCAGCTTCCGTCAGGGCCTGGGCCATGGCTCCCGTATCGAGGCCTGTGCCATAGAAGATGACCGACAGGATGAGGCGCCGAGCCAGTTGCCGAGATAACAGACGACCAGGAGCTTCACGACGTCTCCGGCGGTCACGGTCTTGCGCCGCAGGCCGTTATAGAGGATGAAGGCGTCACCGGTGAACATTTCCGCGCCGGCTATGATGACCAGGCTGAGGGCGACGCCGAAAGAAAGGCCCATGATGATATGGACCGATGGCTGCGGTCCGAGGTAGCTTTCGATGGCATAGGTCAGAAGGACGCCGAAGCCGAGATAAGCGCCGCCCAGGAGGGACACCATGACATAGCCCAGGGGATTTTCCTCCAGGAAGCGGACCTTGGCAGCGGCGCCATGGGCTGACGCTTCATATTCTTTTTCAAACAAATTGCTCACCTCATTCGTTTTTTTTCTTCATTATACCATATTACTTTTTGTCTTTTGGCAGGAATTTGGCGGGGCTATGTCGAATCTTATGTCGAATCTTATAAGGTAAAGCAAAATTCGAGAGATAGGGGGATTCTTATGAACCGATTGAAACAGTGCATATTAGCCGGGCTGATTTCCTGCTTTTTGGCCGTTCCCTGCCTGTCCCTGGCGGACGATGTGACCCTGGCGAAAGGCGATGGCCAAGGGGCCCTTGCTTTGCAGACCCACGGGGAAAGTGAACTCTTGCAGGCTGTCCGCGCCAAGGATTATGAGAAAGCCCTTCAGATCGTCAGCGGCCAGATTGCAGAACATCCCGATGATGCCGATGCTTACGACCGCCGCAGCACGATTTACAGCCTCCTCGGACGGAATGACGAAGCCCTGGCCGATTGCGATAAAGCCATTTCCCTGGAACCGGGCACGGCCTTCCATTATTTCAACCGCGGCGCCATTTACGAACAGCGCAAAGAATACCCGCTGGCCGTCAATGACTATACGAAGGCCCTGGCCTTGAGCCAGAAGGGCGATCCTTTGCAGGGACTGATGTATTTCAACCGGGCCCGGGCCTATACGGCCATCGAATCGTATGACAAGGCCCTGGATGACGTCAAACAGGGGGAAAAGCTGGCTCCGGCCTTTCCTCAGAACTATATCCTCGAAAGCCTGATCTATGATAATAAGGGCGACAAGAAAATGGCTGACCTGAGCCGCCGTATCGGCGTCATGTATGAATTCATGCACCGCGGCGATTACTTCCTGGCCGGTTCCGTCGCCGAAGAAGCCGGACTATACGACCAGGCCCTGGCACTGCTCAATGAAGCGGTGAAACGCCATCCCAACGACAGCCGGGTCTATTCCGAACGGGGCCTGGTCTACGCCCAGACGGGCCAGGACGAGTTGGCCATTGCCGACTTGACGAAAGCCCTGGCTTTGAAGGAAACGGCTATGGATTACAATAACCGCGGCGAATGTTACCGCCATTTGAAGCGTTTCGATTTGGCTAAAAAAGACTATGACCAATCGGTCCGCCTGGCCACGGATGACAGCGATAAATTGGCCGTCTACGACAGCCTGGGCCAGCTGGCCATGGACCAGGGCGATTATCCGCGGGCCGTACAGTATTTGACACAGGCTTTGGCCGTCAAGCCCTATGAAGATGGCTACAAGCTGCGCAGCCAGGTCTGGCGCAAATTAGGAGACACGAAGAAGGCCGACCAGGATGAGGCGGCAGCCCAGGAAATGGAACAGCGTCAGCTCCTGGGTTCGTAGCAGGACTTTTCAAATTCCCCTGAATATGTTATAATTGAAACGCTGTTCGTGAAAATAACCGAATGTCATACACATAATTTCAGTATTTTAAGGGGGAATTCAATGAAGAAGTCTATCATCGCAATCCTGTTTCTTTGCTGTCTTATGGGAACTGTCACTGCTTCGGCAGCACAGGTCAAGGAATCGGAAACGGTATCTCCGGCCGTTGCCGTTATGGCACAGGTCCAGGAACAAGACAAAGCCAAGAAGAAAACGAACACTACCACAACGAATAATTCTGACAAAATCGGTGACCGCCTTCGGGATCGCGTCCATGCCCTGATTCCGGCCTCGGCTTTTGCCAATATTGATAATCCCGGTACGATTACGCCGGATACGGTCAAGTACCATTATGCTGAATCGCAGCACATGGCGACACCGGTTACGGCCTGGAACCGTCAGAAATATGAAGACCAATACCAATACCAGTATCAGTATCAGCACGACTCCTATGATGCAGCTATTGCCGATGCCTACGCATACCGCCGTGATTTCGGCAAGAGCAACCTGCACAAATGGAGCAGCACGGAAGGTATGGATACGCCGTGGGACAGCAACTGGACGACCGATACGGCTCATTTCCAGAGCTCGACCATCGCTTTCCTGGATCATCTGAATACCGAAGCCCGTCAGGCTGGCATTTCCTTCGTCATCACCGGCGGTGCGGAAAGCGGCTACCATGCCAGCGGCATCTATTCCCACGAAAATGGCTATAAAGTCGACATCTCCGACGACGGCATCTATCAGGGCACCAAGGCTTATGAAGTCCTCATCAACGCCCTGTCGCCGTACAAGCATCAGATTACCCACGAATGGGACAAGAACCACTACGATATCACCATCTATCCGGAAAATTATAATGGGTAAGAAAAGTTTGTAGTTCGTGTTTCGTGAAAGCCTCCCCTAATAGGGGAGGTGGCCCGGAGGCCGGAGAGGTGACCTCTCAGTCAGCTGTGCTGACAGCTCTCCTAACAGGAGAGCCGGGCCGCCCTTTGGGACGGCCCCTACGCACTAACCACTAACCACTAAAAGGCGCTGTCTTCATAGACAGCGCCTTTTCCACACCCGAAAGGAGCTATTATGAATCGAACTGACTGGGATGCTTATTTTGCCTCCCTTATTGGCGATACCGGGACCGGTGTGCCCGGCCTGGCCGTCCTGGCCTATGCCGATGGGCGTGAGGTCTACCGTTTTGCCGCCGGCGTCCGCCGCGTGGACGGGGAGCGGTCCTGGCCGATGACGGTGGACAGCCGTTTCCGCATGGCATCTGTCTCCAAGATGTTCACGGTCTTTACCCTCATGGAGCTCGCCGAAGCGGGGAAGCTGTCCCTGGACGACGATGTCAGCCAGTACCTGGGCTTTCGCCTGCGCCATCCGTCTTACCCTGACGTGCCCATTACGCTTCGTATGCTGGCTTCGCATACGTCGGGCCTGCGCGACGGCAGGGTTTACAGCATTCCGCCGTCGGTCCGTGTCAAGGCCTTCTTTACGCCAGGTAGTCCCTATTGGGAAGACGGCGCCCATTTTGCCCCGGCCGGGCAGGCACCGGGTATTTATTTTACTTATTGTAACCTCAATTACGGCCTTTTGGGGACGGTCATCGAAGCCGTGACGGGCCAGCGCTTCGATAGGTATCAGAAAGCGCATATCCTGGCCGCCCTGGACTGCCGGGCCGACTATGTGCCGGGCAATCTGGAAGCGGCTGAATTCGCCAAATTGGGGACGGTCTATCTCAAACGGGATAGTCAGGGCCGCTGGGATGAACAGGGCCCCTGGCAGGGGACTATCGACGATTTTGGCGGCGTCCAGCCGGAGCGCGAAGCCCTGGCCTTGCAGAATCCCTATGCCCAGGACGTCTGCCAGACTTACGACCTGGCCGCGTACCGGCCTGGGACCAATGCGACGATCTTTTCACCGCAAGGCGGCCTGCGCCTGTCTCTGGAGGAACTGGGCCACGTCCTGGCCATGATGATTCAGGGCGGCCGCTATCAGGACCGGCCGGTCCTGGCGCCGTCGTCGCTGCAGGCCATGTTCAGCCTCAGTGGGTCTATGACGGCCACAATGGCGATACGTGTGGCCAGACCCTGCTCACCTATGGCCTGGGCGAATTCTTCGTCGACGGCACGGGGGCGGCCCGCTGTTGCCGCACGAAGGCCGTCGATTTATGGGGCCACACGGGCCAGGCCTTTGGCCTCTTGTCAGGCCTCTTCGTCCGGCTCGGGACGGGCAGCGGCTTTGCCTACGTCATGAATGGCGAGGCCCTGGCCGAAGATGACGACCTGCGCAGTGCCGGCCGCTTCAGCTGCAACTATATTTGGGAAGAAAATGTCATGGACGGCCTGTGCCGATTGATTGACGGCCTATAAGGGCTGTGCTATGATTATGAAATATAGTAACATTCCAAATGGGAAGGCGAGATAATGATGAATGCATATGAAAGTACCATGAATTTTACACGCCGTGCCGTCTGGGCCCAGATCGACCTCGACGCAGCGGCTCATAATATGCGCCAGATACGCAAGCACGTCGGGCCGGATGTTAAGATCGCCGCCGTCGTCAAGGCCAATGCCTACGGCCACGGCAGTGTCGAACTGGCCAAGACCTTTGCCGAAAACGGCGCCGACTGCTTTGCCGTGTCCAGCCTGGACGAAGCCGTCGAGCTCCGCCGCTATGCGCATATCGACAACGAAATCTTCATCCTCGGGCATACCGACGCCCGGCGGACAGAAGAACTCCTGACGTATGACATCGAACCGGCTGTCTTCAACTTGAAGAACGCCGAATTCTTCTCCCAGGAAGCCCGGCGCCTGGGCAAGACCCTGCGCGTCCATATCGCCGTCGATACGGGCATGAGCCGCGTCGGATTCCAGGTCAATGAATTCAGCGTCTCGGAAATCAAGACCATCGCAGCCCTGCCGAATATCGAAATCCGCGGCATGTTCACCCATTTTGCCGTTTCCGACATGAAAGACAAGACGTTTACGCGCGAACAGTACGGCCATTTCCGCTGGATGTGCAAGCGCATGGAAGAAGAAGGCATCCACATCGCCCTGCGCCATTGCTGCAACAGTGCGGCCGTCCTGGAACTGCCCGAATACTACTGCGACATGGTCCGGCCGGGCATCATCATGTACGGCTGTGAACCGTCGCCGGAAATCGACATCAAGCCTTATGACCTGCGGCCCGTCATGTCCCTGCGCTGCTGCATCGCCCATGTCAAGCTCATCGACGCCGGCGCGACCGTCAGCTATGGCCGCCATTATAAAACTCCGTCGCGCCGGAAAATCGCGACCCTGCCCGTCGGCTATGCCGATGGTTATTCGCGCATCCTGTCGGGGAAAGTCGACGTCCTTTACCATGGCCACCGCGTCCCCCAGGTCGGTGCCATCTGCATGGACCAGTGCATGATCGACGTCAGCGGCGAAGCCAACGTCCACGCCGGTGACGAAGTCGTCCTCTTCGGCCGCCAGGGCGACAGCTTCATCCCCATCGAAGAAATCGCCGCAGTCTGTGGCACCATCAACTACGAAATCATGTGCAACATCTCGCGCCGTGTCCCCCGCGTCTACATGAAGAACGGCAAAGTCGTCGGCCGCGAAGAATACCTCTTCGATAAACCGTAGGGATAGGCAGTTCGCAGGCCGCAGTTCGTAGGGGACGCCCAAAGGGCGGCCCGCCAGAGTCATCTGTCAGGCTGAAACGGATCGCGGTAGAGGGGCGAAAAAACGTTATCATTATCTGTAGGGGCTCGCACGTGGCGAGCCCACAGGTATATGTAGGATACTTGTAAAACAGATTTTGCGTGAACGGGCGCCCCACGTGGGCGCCCCTACAAGAAAAAAGGGCTTGTCGCTGTGCGACAAGCCCTTTTTTCCTCTTCCATGATTTTGTTGCAAGTGGTATACTGTATATAAGATATACGCATATATAAATGCAAAATAATCATAAAAAGGCGGTGTGTTATTATGAATTGGAATGATAAAACGGCGGCCAACGTTAAGGCCATCAAACCCTCGGGTATCCGCAAGTTCTTCGATATTGCAGCCCAGGTCAAAGGGGTCTTGTCCCTGAGTATCGGAGAACCGGACTTTGCCGCACCGGACAAGGTACTGGCAGCTATGAAAGCCAGCCTTGATGCCAAGGAAACGAGTTATACCGGGAATTCAGGCATGATGGAGCTCCGTGAAGCCATTAGCCATCATTTTGAACAACGCTATGGTGTCCATTATGACCCTAAAGATGAAATCCTGGTCACTGTCGGCGTTTCCGAAGGCCTGGCCATGGCCCTCCTGGCCATTACCGAACCGGGCGATGAAGTCATCATCCCCGACCCGGCTTACGTTGCCTATCCGGCGTCTGTCGAACTGGCTGGCGGGACGCCGGTCTTCGTGCCGACCTATCCGGAACACGATTTCAAACTGACTGTCGAAGCTTTGGAAAAGGTCATCACGCCGAAGACGAAAGCCATCGTCATCGGCTATCCGAACAACCCGACGGGGACCGTCATGTCGGCAGAAGAATTGATGCCTATTGCCAAATTTGCCGAAGAACACGATCTCATCGTCTTGTCCGATGAAATCTACTGTGAACTCATGTACGGCGATGCCAAGTTCACGTCCTTCGCCAAATTGCCGGGCATGCGTGAACGGACGGTCATCTTCAACGGCTTTTCCAAGGCCTATGCCATGACGGGTATGCGCCTGGGCTACGTCTGTGCACCGCGGGAAGGCCTGGCACCGATTTTGAAGCTCCATCAGTACGCCATCATGTGTGCCAATACGACGGCTCAGGTCGGCGGCATTACGGCCCTCAAGGAATGTGACGACGACGTCGAAGCCATGCGTCAGGAATACGACCGCCGCCGCAAGGTCATCTACAAGGGTCTGTGCGACATGGGGCTGCCCGTCTTTGAACCGAAAGGCGCCTTCTACATCTTCCCGGACATCCGCTGCACGGGCATGACGTCGGCGGAATTCTGCGAAAAACTGGTCCAGGAAGAAAAAGTCGCCGTCGTCCCGGGCACGGCCTTTGGCGACCAGGGCGAAGGCTTCGTCCGCATCTCCTACGCCGCCAGCATGGACACCATCCAGGAAGCCCTGAAACGTATGGCCCGCTTCGTAGCGCAATATCGAAAGGACTGATATTTATTTGCAGGGTCGCCCACGTGGGGCGCCCGCTCACGCAAATCTCCAAAGCCCTAACGGGTCGCCCACGTGGCGACCCCTACAGTATAAAATAAATTTAAAACCTGCTAAAAAGGGGCTGTAACATAATAGCCTCATCGAAAAAAATGGACTCAGTTATCTGAGCCCATTTTTTTAAGCAAAAGAGGCCCCAAAGGGCCTCTTTTGCTGGTATAATTACTGTATGCTAAACAAAATCAACCACGTAAAGTATACCAAAACTTACACTCCGAGGCAACTCGTTTTGCCATTGGATTATGGCATTTCACTAGAACAAGATCGGTTGGTTTGTATCGTAGATGCATTATTGGAAAGGTTGGATTATTCAGCATTACAGCATCTCTACTCTGTGAAAGGCAGAATCCTAAGGTACCTCCAAAATCTTCGYTGA
>NZ_APHY01000081.1 GCF_000417505.1 Megasphaera sp. NM10 | reverse complement strand
GTCCGAGTAGGTAGAATGCCTATTGATATCCGGCAGGCGTAAATGTAAACCTCGATGGCCACGTAATTACCGTTAAGGGCCCGAAAGGCGAACTCACACGTACGCTCCACCAGGATATGAAAATCACAGTGGCTGATAACGTCATCACTGTAGAACGTCTGTCTGACGATAAAAATCATCGTGCATTACACGGCCTCACCCGTGCCCTTATTGCCAACATGGTAAAAGGCGTTTCGGAAGGCTTCAAGAAAGAATTGGAAATCGTCGGTGTTGGTTACAGAGCACAGATGAAAGGTAAGAAACTTGCCTTGACTCTTGGCTTCTCCCATCCCCTCGAACTCGACGCTCCGGCCGGCATCACCATCGAATGCCCGAGCGCTACGCAGATCACCATTTCCGGTGCTGATAACGAAGTAGTCGGCGAATTCGCTGCTAAAGTCCGCGGCTACCGCCTGCCTGAACCGTACAAGGGCAAAGGTATCCGCTATGTAGGCGAACATGTCCGTCGTAAAGCTGGTAAAGCTGGTACGAAAAAATAAGTAACATTTAATTAGAAAGGAGCGAATTCCTTGAAGAAGAGTAAAAACACAATCCGTTTGAAACGGCATTGGCGTTTACGCAAGAACATCAACGGCACGGCAGAACGTCCGCGTCTCAACGTTTTCCGCAGCCTTAACAATATCTACGCTCAGGTCATCGACGACCAGAACGGCGTAACTTTGGTTTCCGCAAGCTCTTTGGACAAAGAAATCAAAGGGCAGAACGTCAGCGGCGGCAACGCCGAAGGCGCAAAATTAGTCGGTGCTTTAGTTGCAAAACGGGCTATCGAAAAAGGTATCACGACGGTTGTCTTCGACCGTGGCGGTTACATTTATCACGGCCGTGTTGCAGCTCTCGCAGAAGCAGCTCGTGAAGCTGGCTTGAAATTCTAATCAAGGAGGAAATAACACATGGCAAAAGTTGACCATGCAGGTCTCGAATTACAGGAAAATGTAGTATTCATCAACCGCGTTGCTAAGGTAGTTAAAGGCGGCCGCCGTTTTTCCTTCAGTGCCCTCGTTGTTGTCGGTGACGGCAATGGCAATGTCGGCGCAGGTTTAGGTAAAGCTGGCGAAGTTCCTGAAGCAATCCGCAAAGGCGTTGAAGACGCTAAGAAACATATGATTTCCGTTCCTCTCAAGAACGGTTCCATTCCCCACACGATCACGGGTATCTTCGGTGCAGGCAAAGTATTCCTGAAACCGGCTGCTGAAGGTACTGGCGTCATCGCTGGCGGCCCGGTCCGTGCCGTATTGGAACTGGCAGGCGTCCGCAACATCCTCACCAAATCGATCGGTTCTTCCAACCCGAACAACATGGTTCAGGCAACCCTCGAAGGCTTGGGCCGCTTGAAGGATGTCAACAAAGTTGCTGAACTCCGTGGCAAAACTGTAGAAGAAATTTACGGTTAATAAGGAGGATATAACAAGATGGCTCAGGTTAAAGTTACACTCGTAAAGAGTTTGGCAGGCCGTCCTGGCGACCAGCGCGCAACCATCGTTGCCCTCGGTCTCCACAAGACGAACTCCAGCGTAGTAAAAGAAGTCACCCCGCAGATTAAAGGGATGCTTCATAAAGTAGAACACTTAGTAAAAGTAGAAGAAATTTAATATAGAAGGAGGTGCGCTGAATTGAAACTTCATGAAATGAGTATTGTTCCTGGTTCCAAGAAAAAACGCAACCGCGTCGGCCGCGGCATCGGCTCCGGCAATGGCAAAACGGCTGGCAAAGGTATGAAAGGTCAGCTCTCCCGTAGCGGTGGCGGCAAGCGCCCGGGCTTCGAAGGCGGCCAGATGCCGTTGTATCGTTTGCTCCCGAAACGCGGCTTCAAAAACATTTGGGCTAAAGAATATGCAGAAGTTAACGTTTCTGTACTCAACTGCTTTGAAGACGGCACGACTGTCGATCCCGTCGCTCTCGTAGAAGCTGGCATCCTCAAGAATGTCCGCGACGGCGTCCGTATCCTCGGCAACGGTGAACTCGAAAAGAAACTCACTGTCGTAGCCAACGGCTTCACGAAATCCGCTAAAGCTAAAATCGAAGCTGCAGGCGGTAAGGTTGTAGTACCGGGAGAAGAACCGGTAGCAGAACAGTAGGGGTGAGTTGCGGTGTTAGAAAACATCCAAAACGTACTGAACGTCCCGGAATTCCGGAAACGGGCAGTCTTCACTCTCATCATGTTCATCGTTTTCAGACTCGGCGTCCATATCCCCGTACCGGGTGTGGATTCGTCGGTCATTGAGAATCTCTTCAGCAGCGGCAACTTGTTCGGACTCCTGGACTTGTTCGCCGGCGGGGCACTGAGCAAGTTCTCCGTCCTGGCCATGAGCATCACGCCGTACATCAACGCGTCGATCATCATGCAGCTGCTGACAGCCGTCGTTCCGACTTTTGAACAATGGGCAAAGGACAATCAGGAAGGCCGCGATAAAATCCAGAAGGTCACGCGGTACGGCACGGTTGTCCTGGCACTGATCCAGGCTTTCGCCATGAGCTATGCGCTGAAAGTCAACAATGCCCTCATCGTCGACAGCTGGGCCATGGTCGTCATGGTCTCCCTGGTCCTCACGGCAGGCACATGTTTCCTCATGTGGCTCGGTGACCAGATTACAGCTGGCGGCATCGGCAACGGCATTTCTCTCATCATCTTCGCCGGTATCGTAGCGCGCTTCCCGCAAGGCTGCATGACGATTTACAAGTACATCCAGGCTGGTTCGATCAACATCTTCCAGACCTTGCTTTTTGCTGTCATCGCCTTGTTCATGATCGTCGTGGTCATTGAAGTCACACAGGGTCAGCGCCGCGTCACGGTACAGTATGCGAAACGTATCGTCGGCCGTAAGATGTATGGCGGTCACTCGACACATATTCCGCTGAAAGTCAATCAGGCTGGCGTCATCCCCATCATCTTCGCTTCGTCTGTACTGATGTTCCCGATTACCATCGCACAGTTCGTACAGAATGAAACAGTCCAGTGGATTGCAAGCTTCTTTGCATGGGGCACGGTGACCAACACGGTCATGTACGCTCTCCTGATCATGTTCTTCACCTATTTCTACACGGCTATTTCGCTGAACATCCCGCAGCTCACGGAAAATATGCAGAAGTATGGCGGCTTCATCCCTGGCATCCGCCCGGGCCAGCCGACAGCCATGTATATCGATCGCATCATGACGAGAATCACCCTCGCCGGTGCCTTCTTCCTGGCCTTCATCGCCATCCTGCCGAACTTCATCGGCTGGATCACGGGGATCGAAGGGGTTTACTTCGGCGGTACGGCCATCCTCATCGTCGTCGGTGTTGCCATCGACACGATGAAACAGGCAGAATCCTTAGTTTTGAATAGACAATATCAAGGATTTATGAAATAATAAGGGGGTAGTTTGAGTGTATATTCTTTTAATGGGCCCTCCGGGTGCTGGTAAAGGTACCCAGGCTGAACGATTGATTGAAAAATATGGTATTCCCCAGATTTCGACAGGCGACATGTTCCGGGCAGCTGTAAAAGAACAGACCCCGCTCGGCCTCGAAGCCAAGAAGTACATGGACAACGGCCAGCTCGTACCGGACGCTGTTACCGTAGGCATCGTCAAAGAACGCCTCGCCAAGGATGACTGCAAAAAAGGCTTCATCCTCGACGGCTTCCCGCGCACGACCAGCCAGGCTGTATCCCTTGATGCCATCCTCCGCGATTTGGGCATCAAACTCGATGGCGTCATCAACATTGCCGTCCCCGATGAAGAACTCATCAAACGGACGACGGGCCGTCAGATCTGCCGCTCCTGCGGTGCGACATACCATGTCACATTCAAACCGTCCAAGGTGAAGAACGTCTGCGATAAATGCGGCGGCGAATTGTATCAGCGCGATGACGATAAAGTAGAAACCGTCAAGAAACGCTTGAGCGTCTACGCTGCACAGACGAAACCGCTCATCGACTACTATAAGAATTCCAATCTCTACATCGAAATCGATGGCAAACAGAGCATGGAAGATGTCTACAAAGACATCGTTGCTAGTCTTGAAAAGAGTAAATAAGCATGATTATTTTAAAATCCAAACGGGAAATTGAGTATATTCGCGAAGCTGGCCGCATTACGGCCAACGCCCTTCAGCTCATGAAGAAACTGGCAAAACCTGGCATCACGACAGGCGAACTCGACCAGCGCTGTGAAGAATACATCCGCAGCTGCGGCGCTTTTCCGAGTTGCAAAGGCTATTACGGGTTCCCGGCAACCATTTGCGCCAGCGTAAATGAAGAAGTTGTCCACGGTATCCCGGGGCACCGCAAGCTCAAAGATGGCGATATAATCAGCATTGATTTAGTAGTGAACAAGAATGGCTACCATGGCGATTCGACGGTAACGATTCCCGTCGGCCACGTTCATCCGGCGACCCTCAAGCTCTTGAAGGTCACCGAAGAAAGCCTCTATAAAGGCATCGAACAGGCCGTTGCCGGGAATCACCTCGGCGACATCGGCCACGCAGTCCAGTCGTATGCCGAATCCTTTGGATACGGCGTCGTCCGCGACTACGTCGGCCACGGCATCGGTACGGACATGCACGAAGATCCGGAAGTGCCGAACTACGGCATGGCCGGTCACGGCGAACTGCTGGAACCGGGCATGGTCCTGGCCATTGAACCGATGATCAATATGGGCACGGAAAAAGTCCGCCAGTTGAAGAACGGCTGGACCGTCGTCACGCGTGACGGCAAACCGGCAGCCCACTTCGAACATACAGTAGCCATCACGGAAAACGGTCCTGAAATCCTTACCCTTCCGGAAGAATAAGATGGAACGGACACAGATGATACCTGTCTGCACGGTCGTAGAAAGCCTGGCAGGCAGGGATAAAGGCCACTTGTATGTTGTTGTCGGCAGTCTGGCTTATCCCTACGTATGGATTGCTGACGGTAGAAAGTACAACCTGGATAAGCCGAAAAAAAAGAATTGCCGGCATCTCCGGATATTGGGAACGAGCGTATCCACTGGAAGCGCTGGTCCCGCGAGAATCAGCAATGAATGGATACGGTCCGTCTTGAACCGGGCTGTGAAGAATTGACCAGGGAGGTTACTATGTCGAAGGTAGATGTCATTGAAGTAGAAGGCGTCGTCGTTGAAGCTTTGCCAAACGCCATGTTTAAAGTCAAGCTTGAAAACGATCACATCGTACTGGCTCATGTCTCCGGTAAAATGCGGATGAACTTCATTCGTATCCTTCCGGGCGACCGGGTCACACTCGAATTGACACCGTATGATCTGAATCGCGGTCGTATCACGTACCGCTTTAAGTAAGAGTATTACGCAGGAGGTTAATGATGAAAGTAAAACCGTCAGTAAAAAGAATTTGCGAAAAATGCAAAATTATCAAACGTAAAGGCCGCGTCATGGTCATTTGCGAAAATCCGAAACATAAACAGAAACAGGGTTAATAAGCAGGAGGTGAATGAATAGATGGCACGTATAGCCGGTGTGGATTTACCACGTGATAAACGAGTTGAAATTGGTTTGACTTACATTTTAGGTATCGGTCTTTCTTCTTCCCAGAAGATCTTGGCTAAGACTGGCGTAAACCCGGATACCCGCGTTCGCGACCTGACAGAAGACGAAGTACAGAAAATTCGTGAAGTCATCAGTTCTGAATATAAAGTTGAAGGCGAACTTCGCCGTGAAACAGCACTCAACATCAAACGCCTGATCGAAGTTAATTCGTATCGCGGCAAACGTCATCGTGCAGGTCTTCCGGTCCGCGGTCAGCGCACCAAGACGAACGCACGTACCCGTAAAGGTCCGAGAAAAGCTGTAGCAGGTAAGAAGAAATAAGATTCTTTAAGTAAGGAGGGAAACGATTTTGGCTAAGAACGTAAGAAGCAACAAAAGAAAAGAAAAGAAACACGTAGAATCGGGCGCAGCACATATCCGTTCTACTTTCAATAACACGATCGTTACGATCACTGATGCAAAAGGCAATGCACTGTCCTGGGCAAGTGCCGGCGGCCTCGGTTTCCGCGGTTCCCGTAAGAGCACTCCGTTCGCTGCACAGATGGCTGCTGAACAGGCTGCCAAAGCTGCTATGGAACATGGCCTCCGTCAGGTAGAAGTTTTCGTAAAAGGTCCGGGATCCGGCCGTGAAGCTGCTATCCGCGCATTGCAGGCTGCAGGTCTTGAAGTCAACTCCATCAAAGACGTAACTCCTATTCCGCATAACGGCTGCCGTCCGCCGAAACGGAGACGCGTATAATCGTAGATAATTAACCAAGGTGTTTTGATTCTGAAATAGGAGGATTTTCCTAATGATCGATGATAACAAGTTTAAAGTTAAAACCGTCGAAATCAATGACGGCGGTACCTATGGAAAATTCGTATGTGAACCTCTCGATCGGGGTTACGGAATCACATTGGGTAATAGTTTGCGGCGTGTCCTCCTGGCATCCCTGGATGGCGTAGCAATCACTTCGATCAAAATCGATGGTGTTCTCCATGAATTTTCGACCATCCCCGGCGTTCGGGAAGATGTTTCGGAAATCATCCTCAACCTCAAACAGGTTCGGATGAAATTCCTGGACGATGATATCAACGAACTCGATATCACTGTCGATATCTCTGGTGAATGTGAATTCACTGCAAACGATCTTAACGTAAACTCAGACATTGAAATTTTGAACCCGGATCTTCATATTGCCACGCTGGATACGGACGCTGAAATCCGTATGCAGTGCCACATTGAACGCGGCAAAGGGTATGTTCCTTCTACGAAGAACAAGAAAGAAACGGATATGATCGGGGTCATCCCCATCGATTCGATTTTTTCGCCTATTGTGCGCACCAACTACGAAGTAGGCAATATCCGGGTCGGCAACGAAATGGATCACGATTCGTTGACGCTTGAAGTGACGACGGACGGCAGCATCAGTGCTGAAAACGCCGTCGCCAAGGCTGCATCCATTATGATCAGCTATTTGAATTACTTCCAGGACATCGCCACCGACGCCAAAGTCAATGACACGTTGGCTGAATTCACCAACAAAGATGGCGAAGAACCGGAAGCACCGACAGAACCGGACCTCAACGACATCAAGATTGATGTCCTCGATCTTTCCGTACGCGCTTCGAACTGCCTGAAACGTGCAAACATCTACACCTTAGGCGACCTCGTAGAACGGACGGAAGACGACTTGTCCAAGATTCGCAACCTCGGCAAGAAGTCTGTCGATGAAATCATTGAAAAGTTGCAAAAAGAAGGTTACGATTTAAAATCGAGTAACGAAGAATAGTTCGAGGAGGATGAACGATGGCTTATAGAAAGTTGGGACGAGACAGCTCCGCACGTAAAGCATTGCTGCGCAGCATTGTCACCTCTTTATTCCAGCATGAACGCATTGAAACGACAGAAGCAAAGGCAAAAGAACTTCGCAAAGTCGCTGACAAAATGCTTACCCTCGCAAAACGCGGCGACCTCCACGCTCGCCGTCAGGTCTTGGCATACATGATGGATGAAGACGTTGTCAAAAAACTGTTTGACGAAATTGCACCGAAATACAAAGATCGTCAGGGCGGTTACACTCGCATCATCAAAACTGGCGTTCGTCAGGGCGATGCTGCTCCGATGGTAATCATCGAATTAGTATAAGCTTGTAAGAAAAAAGGGGCTGTCGCAAGACAGCTCCTTTTTTGCACAAAGGAGTGATACAAATGCCATATCGTATGATGTTAGCTGTCAACTTTACACCGGAACGGCTGGACCAGGTCAAGCTCCTGGCCCTCTTGACGAAGTCGAAGGTCAAGGCTGTTACGGAAGCGGAAAAAGGCGAAACCGTCGGCAAAGTCCTGGGACTGACTGACGAAGAAATCGCTGAAATCGCCGCTATGAAACAGGAAACGGAACAGACCAAGGTCCATGAACAGATGAACGAAGACGAAAAACTTCCGCCTGTCACCAAAGAAGCGCTGATCCTCTGCGGCTTCGATAACCAGGCTGTCAACCTGCTCCTGAGCAGCATCCGCCGGGGCCGCCTGAAGAACGTGCCCCTCAAGGCCATGTTGACGCCGAACAACATTTCCTGGACTATCGAAACGATTTTGCAGGAATTGTCGAAAGAACACGAATATTTTCATAAAAAGAGGTAAGACCATGCGTCCTACGACACTTTGCTTTCCCGTCCGCCCGGACGGGAAACTTTTATTAGGCCGCAAAAAACGCGGCTTCGGCGTCAGCAAATGGAACGGCTTCGGCGGTAAGATCGAAGCCGGTGAAAACTTCCTGCAGTGCGCCGTCCGGGAACTCCGGGAAGAAACGGGTCTCATCGCCAGGGAAGAAGACCTGGAACTCGTCGGCTTCCTGGACTTTCACTTCTCGGCCTCATCGGACCTGGACCACATCGGCTTCGTCTACTTCCTCCGCCAATGGCAGGGGACTGTCCAGGAAACCGAAGAGATGGAACCGCAATGGTTCGACCCGTCAGCCCTTCCGTATGATGAAATGTGGAAAGGCGACCGGACCTGGATTCCTATGCTGCTGAAAAAAGAAAAAGTCAAAGGCATCATTACCTTTGCCGAAGATAATGAGAATCTGCAACATCTAGAATTGTATCGCATAGACAATGTATAGATTCATGAGTTAGCTAAGACGACAGATAGACAATATCTGTCGTCTTTTGCAGTCTTGAGACAATTGCGACAAAATTCGGGTCTTGACATTGTTTTGGCATTTGGTTTACATTTATTAAAGTATTAATAGGTGATAAATAGAACGTAATCATTTTTAAAACTTTATGTATGAAATCGTAATAATGCATATTAATTATGCTTTTTATTTTATGATGAAGTGGAGTTTGATGACGATGAAAACGATGAAGACGACCTTAATGAGTGCTGTCCTGCTGAGTTTGGGTATGACGGCCAGCGTATTGGCAGCACCGGCGACGACGGCCAACGTTTCCGTAGACAGCCCGTATTATGGCTATATCGAAAAATTGAGTGCCATGGGCTATCTCGATACTATGCCCAATGGGGCCAAACCGTACAGCCGCATGCAGATGGCTCAATGGGTCGTCCAGGCTCAGGATAAGGCACAGACCAAACCGATGCCGAAATACCTGGCGGACCAGGTCGATGCCCTGGCCCAGTACGTAGCCCCGGAAGTGGCTACCCTGCGCGGGGAAAAGACATATGACCCGGTGAAATTCCGCTCGGTCTCGCTGACGGCAGCAGCTCAGCTCTCGGATACGCCGCGCCATTCCTATAGCCGCACTGTCAACGCCGGCTGGCAGACCTTTGGCGCCAATCGCAATGGCTATAAATATGGCCGCGACGGCAATGGCATCTTGGAAGCCGAAATTTCCGGGAACATCGGTCATGAAACGGCTATCGCCCTGCGGCCGCGCTTCAGCTATGACAAGGACAACGACTTCAGTGCCAGCCTGGAAGAAGGTTATATCAAGACCCGTGCCGGTATCTGGGCCTTTGAAGCCGGCAAAGAAGCCATGACCTGGGGGCAGGGGGAAACGGGCAATCTGGCCTTAGGGAACAACATGCGTCCCTTGACGACCATCCAGGCGCACTTCATTGAACCGCAGAAAGTCGGCGGCTTCTTCCGTTTCCTCGGCCAGGCCGACGTCCATCTCTTCTACGGCTTCCTCGAAGGCGACCGGCATGATCGTGCGGCTGCCCGGGGTATGACGGATTACGACGATGCCGGCCTCATCGGCATCCGCGCTGACTTTTCGCCGACATCATACTTCACCTTCGGCCTGTCCCGCCTGTCCATGCTCGGCGGTGACGGCAATGGCCTGGATAGCTCCGACTGGGGCCATTGGCTCTATGGCCGCAATGACGATGCCGATAAGGACCGCTGGGATGACATTGCCGGCGGCGACTTCCGCCTGAGCCTGCCTGGCGTCACCTTCTATGGCGAACTCTACGGCGAAGACCAGTCGCATTATATGCCGTCCAAAGTCGCATACCGGGCCGGCATCTACCTGCCGAAACTGACTCATGACGGGTCCTGGGACATGACCTTGGAAATGGCCGATACCAGCGATGCCTGGTACGGCCACCAGCGCTTCAATAACGGCTGGACCTATCACGACGCCATCATGGGCGATGCCATGGGCCGCGATGCCCGCAAATACTACGGTGCCATCCGCCATTATTTGCCCAACGAAACATCCATCGGCCTCTATGCCCAGCGGACCGAAATGGAACGGGGCATGCGCATCCATCCCACAGTCAATGAATTCGGACTCACCGGTCAGACCAAGCTTGCCCAGGACGTCTACTTAAGCGGCATCATCGGCTACGCCAACGTAGAAAACGCCGACTTCACCATTCATACAGACCACGACAAATTCGCCACCGCCACCATCCAGTGGAGGTATTAGAATACGGCTCTCTTGATAGGCCCTTTTTGGCCCGTCATGGACTGACCGGAGGGAAGTGAAGGACGGTTGCCAAAACGGAGAGCCGTGCTAGAGTTGTCAGCGAAGCTGACTGAGAGGTTTCGCAGGCCGGCGCCCACGACCAACCAACCTCTCCGGCCTTTCAGGCCACCTCCCCTATAAAGGGAGGCATAACGACGAACGATCTACGATGAACGACAGGGCCCCGGCCCCACACGGAGAACAATCATGATAGATATTCACTCACATATTTTATACGACATTGATGATGGCTCTGAATCACTGGATATGTCGCTGCAGATGCTGCGCATGTCCGTCGATTCCGGGGTCACCGATATTATTGCTACGCCTCATGTCAATCGTCAGGGCCATATTCCGGCCTGGCAGACGATTCTCGACAAGGTAGCAGCCCTTCAGGAAGAAGCGGATAAGGCTCAGATTCCTATCCGTATCTATACGGGCGCGGAAGTGGAAATCAACGGGGACGCGCTGCGCTTTATGAAGGAAAATCACGACGATTATTGTCTGGCTGGCAGCCGTTATGTCATGTTGGAACTGACCGACCAGTCCCAGCCGGATATCGTCGAAAAGATGATTTATGAGCTGCAAATGCGCGGGTTCCTGCCACTTCTGGCCCACGTAGAACGCTATGAGCGCCTCATGGAGCGCCCGGAAACACTTCTGGCATGGATGAATAAGGGCGTCCTGGCTCAATGCAATACAGGCAGTTTCACGGGCTATTTCGGCTCGAAACTGCAGCAGCGCGTCCGCGACCTCTACCGCAATGGCATGATCCACTTCCTCGGCAGCGACGGGCATCGCGTGGAATCTCGCACGACGGATATCCGCGAAGCCCACGAAGAACTGGACCGCCTGGCTGCCAAGGATAAGCAGCACGTCAATCTTTGGAACACGGCGACGCGCAATGCCGAATGTATTTTAAAGAACCGCGTCTTTTATCCCGACTTGCCGTCGCACTGGCAAAAGGAGAAAAAAGGCTTTTTCCATCGTCTCTTTGGTTGAATATAGGATGTGAATACAGATGTTAAAGAAAAGTATACTGGCACTGGCCGCCGTGACCGCTTTGTGGACCGGGACGGCCTGTGCCGAAGAGTATTATATGCGGCCTGGCGATGAGCTCAACATCGTTGTCACGCAGCAGCAGGACCTGGGCAATTCATCAACGAATCAGTCGCCCTTCGTCGTCCGGCCCGACGGCAACGTATCCTTTCCCTTAGTCGGGGAAATCCACGCCGAAGGTATGACGGTCTCCCAGTTCACGGACGTCCTGCAGCAGGGCCTGGCCCGGTATATCGTCGATCCCGATGTATCCGTCAACATTTCCAAGTTAGGCCGCGTCCGGGTCTACGTCTTTGGTGAAGTCAGGAAGCCCGGTGCCGTGGAACTGGAAAAGGGCCATACCGTCATCGACGCCATCGGTGCCGCCCAGGGTTTTACGCGGGATACGGCGAAGAAGAAGATTTTCCTCATCCATCAGGACCAGCCGAAGTCGCTCATTCCCATTAACCTCAATAATATGCTCAAAACCGGCGATATGTCGCAGAACGTCACCCTTCGCGAAGGGGACATCCTTTACCTGACCAAGAACCATCGCATCGATTTTGCCCGCGATATTGCGCCGATCTTCAGTAGTATTTACATGATTACCGAAGCGAAAGACAACTTAGATAACAATTAGTATTTACCATACAGGAGTTGAACAGGGTGGAAGAAATAACCATTGATTTGAAAGACCTCTTTCAAGTTGTCATGGACAATAAAAAGAAGATTGCAGCCATCACGGCGGCCTTCATGATTGCCGGCGGGGCCTATCTGCTCGTCGCGCCGCCGGTGTACCAGTCGACGTCGCTGCTGCGCATCAAGCAGGATAAGGGCCTGGGCGATTCGATTTTGTCCAAAGTGTCCGGCGGCAATGCCATGGACGATAAACAGCGCATGATGACCGACGCAGAAATCCTCAAGAGCCGCAACGTCGTCCTGCCGGTCATCGCCCAGACAGAAGAACGTGATAAAGACGGGAAACTGCCCGATTATGATGGCTATGTCAAAAAGCACATCATTACCAAACCGTATAAAGATACAGAAATCCTGGAAGTCGACGTCACCGGCAAGTCGCCGGAACAGGCCCAGAAGGCCAATAACCTCATCATCAAGGGCTTTATGAACCGCCTGACCGAACTGAGCCATGACGAACAGAAGCGGACCCGCGAGTTCCTGGAAAAGAGGCTGGCCGCGTCCAAAGACGAATTGAGTCAGGCCGAAGATAAGCTGCAGCAGTATCAGGCCGCCAACAAGATGTACTCTACCGACGACCAGATGAAGCAGCTTACGGATAAGCTGAACATTGTCGACAAGGCTAAAGCCGAAAACCAGCTCAACCTGGAAACGGCCCAGGCTGGCCTGAGCAGCGTCAATGAACAGCTCAGCTCAGCGGGTGTATCCATCGCCGACAGCCCGGCTATCCAGCAGTATAAGACCCAGCTGGCTCAGCTGGAAGCGACCAAAGCCAGTTACGTCGGCAAATATACGGATGAACATCCGAAGATGCAGGAAATCAACAACCAGATCAACTCCACCCGCGATTCTCTGAATCAGGAAATCAGCAAAATCGTCGCCCAGCAGGCGCCGTCCAGCAATACTGTCCAGCAGGGCTTATTGGCCGATAAATTCAAGAACGAAGCGGCCATTGCTGTTGCCCAGAGCAAAAAGACGGCCCTGGACCAGATGGATTCGGAAAATGACGCCATCATCGCCTCCCTACCGGAAAAGGAACAGGGCTTCGTCCGCGTCAAGCGCGATGCCGACGTCAACAACGAAATCTATGTCATGTTGGCTAAACGCCTGGAAGAAGCCAAGGTCGCCGAAGTCATGGTGCCGAACGAAGTACAGGTCGTCGACTGGGGGACATTGCCGGAAAAACCGATTAAGCCGCGGAAAGTCCTGATTATGGCCATCATGACCTTGTTAGGTCTCATCGTCGGCATGGGGACGGTCATCGTCCAATCCCTCATGTATCGCAAGATACGGACGGCCGAAGACGTGGAAAAAGAATTGGGCCTGCCTGTCCTGGGCATGATTCCCGATACCAATACCTTGCAGAAGGAACCGGACAGCAGCCATGGCCTGTGGTCGAAACTTAGGAGGAAATTATGGCGGAAATAGATTTCATCACCCATTATGACAGCCGGTCGCCGGTAGCCGAAGCCTATCGGGCCATCCGGACGAACTTACAGTTTTCTGGTGCCGGCAAGACCTTGAAGACCATCGTCTTTACGTCGGCCATCCCAAACGAAGGGAAGTCGACGACCGTCGCCAACTTGGCCATTACCATCGGGCAGGACGATAAAAAAATCCTGCTCATCGACTGCGACATGCGCAAGCCCGTCATCCATCGCCGTTTCAGCCTGCTCAACCGGGGCCTGAGCAACTGCTTTGCCGAAGACTTGCCCCTGAAAGAAGTCATCCAGGCCGACGTCTTTCCCAACCTCGACATCGTCACCAGCGGTCCCATCCCGCCGAACCCGGCTGAACTCCTGGGCTCGAAGAAGATGAAGGCCCTCTTGCAGGAAGCAGCGGAAATGTATGATTACGTCTTCCTCGACATGCCGCCCGTCCTGGCCGTCACTGATGCCGTACTCATGAGCAGCCAGACCGACGGTACCATCCTCGTCCTGGGCAGCGGCGACATCAGCCCGGACGAAGGCAAACAAGCCAAAGAACTCTTAGAAAAAGTCCACGCCAACATCCTCGGCGTCATCTTAAATAAAGTCCCGCAGCACCACAAGAGCGGCTACTATTACTACTACTATTACGACGAAAATCATAATAAAAAACGGAAACGCCGTTAGTAGTATGGCTCCCCGGATAGGCCCTTTTTGGCCCGTCAGGGACTGACCGGAGGGAAGTGCAGGACGGTTGCCAAAACGGAGAGCCGTGCTGGAGCTGTCAGCGAAGCTGACTGAGAGGTTCTTACAGCGACCAGTCAGCTATATATCCAACTGGTCAATGTGGCATGGTTTCACGACCGGCGGCCTGCGGTCTGCGACCGGCAAACCAACCTCTCCGGCCTTTTGGCCACCTCCCCTATGAGGGGAGGCTTAACGACGAACGACGGGGCCACCGGCCCCAAACTCAACGAAAGGAATGAAAAAAGGTCATGAAGACCCGTGTCTATCCTACGTCACGTAAACTTTTCGGTTTACTCGGTGACGTGACTATCATCACCCTAACTTACATACTCCTGACCTATCTGATTATCCCGCCGAGTGCGTGGGAAGTACATCAGGCTTTATACTCGGGGATGCTGCCGATTGCCGTTATCTTCACGGTCATGATGTTCAGTATCAACGGTCTTTATACGATTGAACACAAGCGCTTCAGCGAAGTCCTGATCAGTCTGGCTGTCAGTCTCTTCCTGGTCCTCATCCTGGTCATGGCCTTGAGCTTTGTCATTCATGAATTCGCTTATTCCCGGGTCTTGATTATTTCCAGTACGGCCGTACAATTCGTCCTGCTCGGCTTTTGGAAGCGGGCCGTCCAGCGTTGGGAACAGAGCCTTCATCCCGTCCGCCGCGTCATGATTATGGGCAACGAAGACGAATGTCGTCATGTCCATTACCGCATGAGTGCCCAGCCTCAGCTCAAGCTGAAGCTCCAGCACGTCATCATGGACCCGCAGAAGGATTGGCGTCAGGAACTGGAATCCTGCGACATCGACACACTCATCATCTGCTCGGATATCCCTATCACGACTAAGGCGGATATCGTCAACTATTGTACGGATAAAGAAATCCAGCCCTACATCATTCCCGGCTCTTACGAAATCTTCTGCAACGGTGCCATGCTGCAGAAAATCGACGACATCCCGGTCTTCCGGCCCAAGAGCCTGCGTCTCAGCGTCGAACAGCGGGCCGTCAAGCGTGCCGTCGACATCATCGTGGCCGGTATGGCCGCCATCTGTGCCCTGCCCTTCGCTATTCCTGTTGCTCTGGCCATCAAACTCGGCGACGGTGGTCCCGTCCTCTATAGTCAGGTCCGTGTCGGACGCTTCGGCAAGGAATATAAAGTCTACAAATTCCGTTCCATGCGCGTCGATGCGGAAAAATATTCCGGTCCCCAGCTGGCGACAGAAGACGACCCGCGCATTACCAAAGTCGGTAAATTCATCCGTGCCACCCGCCTGGACGAACTGCCGCAGATCCTCAACGTCCTCAACGGCGATATGAGCCTCGTCGGTCCCCGACCAGAACGGCCTTTCTTCGTCGAAAAATTCAAACAAGAAAACCCCGAATACGCCTATCGCCATAACGTCAAACCGGGCATCACCGGCCTGGCCCAGGTCTTTGCAAAGTATAACACCACGCCTTATGACAAACTCGTCTACGATTTGATGTACATCGAAAACTACAGTATCTGGGAAGACTTCATCATCATGATCCAAACCATCAAGATTCTAGTCACCAAGAGCGCCACCGAAGGCAAAGACGTCAGCGGCAAAGACCTGGACCTAAGCAAATTCCAGCGCTAAAAAGCCCTTAAAGCCTCCCCTGATAGGCCCTTTTTGGCCCATCAGGTGCTGACCGCAGGGAAGCGCAAGATGGTTGCCAAAACGGAGAGCCGTGCTGGAGGTGCCACGAAGTGGCGGAGAGGTTTCGCGTGGGGACCGATTGCGGTGGTAGGGTTCTTTCTCAAGACGGTTGCCAAAACGGAGAGCCGTGCTGGAGGTGCCACGAAGTGGCGGAGAGGTTCTTCCTATTTTTACAAAGGATGGAGTCATTATTATGTTTCATAAATCACCTTTGGTAAGTGTCATTATGCCTACATATAATTGTGCTGCCTATATTGGCACATCTATTGAATCTGTTATTTCACAAACGGTAACGGACTGGGAAATCCAAATCGTTGACGATTGCAGCACGGACAATACCCAATCTGTTTTGCAACCTTATTTAAAAAAATATCCCAATATTCATTATTACTGTTTACCTGAAAATGGAGGCCCTGCTGTGGCGCGAACTGAAGCCATTAAAAGAGCATCTGGGAAATATATTGCTTTTTTAGATAGCGATGATTTATGGTTTCCTGATAAATTAGAAAAACAAATTTCCTTTATGGAGAAAAAAGGGGCTGCTTTTTCGTGTACGGCATATGCTCAGATGGATGCTGACGGTAATCCTTTGCACACTGCTTTATATCCGCCTGAACAAACTGATTATAAACGGTGTATTCGCTTATCGAATCCTATCGGTAATCTGACAGCTATGTATGATCAGGAAGCTTTAGGAAAATTTGCTGTTCCCTTGATTAAAAAACGTAATGACTTTGCCCTGTGGCTCCAGATTTTGAAGAAAACGCCGTTTTGCTAGGGAGTGTAAAATAGTTTGTGTAAATCGGTATTGCATGAATCTACTTTATGCCCCATACTGGGTAAACAAAGATAAGGACGGTAACAGAATGGCAAAGTGTAAAACTCCACCAACTMACCCCAGGCGAGCAGATTGCTCAGCAAATCCTCAACAACTACGACATCAAGAGCG
>NZ_APHY01000080.1 GCF_000417505.1 Megasphaera sp. NM10 | reverse complement strand
GTGCTTGGCAGTCTCAGCCGCAATCATGCGGGTCTCATCATTTTCGTTGAGTGTCGCCAGCGAGGCCAGGGCCGCGGATTTCTGTGTCGTACCGACGATACCATTGTTATCGGCATCGAGGATCGATGCTGCTGTGCCCAGCCGCTCCCCGGACAGGGCAGCCGTCGTCTGAGCCTGTACCAGGGCGTCGGCATTGGCATAGGTGACTTCATTGAGCAGGCCCCGCTGGAAGCCGTTCGCTTCCATGGGATCGGTTATCTGCTCTGGCGTCGCAGCTGTCCGGAGAATACTGTCATGAAGCATGGCCGTCGGGTCGAAGACGAAGCTGTGGCCATGGAAATTCTGGCTGTAGCGGTCGATGGCTGCTGAAATGCGCTGATTCAGGTTCTTGACGCCGGAGTAGAGCAGAATCTTATTCTTCAATTTCTCCAGGTCCTGCTGATATTCTGCCAGCTTTTGAGCTGTTTCCTTGATGCTGTCCTGCAGTCGCTGCATGTCGATGACGTGATCGCCAGGATGGATGAGCTGATGGTGCCGGGCCTGAGCCATGGGCATCCCGGCAAACATGGCCAGGACCATAGCCGTACTCATGACGCGGACCGCTTTTTTGCTTACCATGAAAAACACCTCCCATCATAAGAACTGATACAAGAATTCATCAATGGCGTCGTAATTAATGAGAAGGAAGACCTTCCGTTCGACGTGGGATGAAACGATAGGCCCGAAGTACCGGGAGTCCAAGGAATGAATCGGTGGATTCAGGAAGAGCATCGTCCCTTCAGGAACGGAAAACGTACCATGCGGCAGCTGAGGCAGCCATGGCCGATGATAAATCGGATATACCTGGCCGTTGGTGGCCATGACGTCGTCCGTCACGGTATACGTGTCGCCGGGAAAAGCGGCGACACGTTTGAGGAGACGGAAATCATAGGGAATCTTGATATCTGGGATAGCTACCGGAGCATGGACGATGACGTAATCCCCGTAAGTGAGATGCTGGTCCGGTGATACGACATAGACGCCGCGCGGCGCCGATTCCGTATCATTGGTATAGATGAGCGGGCCGATGAGGACGTGGAGCAGCAGGAGCAGGGCTATCATCATAAGGATGGCTGCGACGACCCACTGCCACCATGTCAGCTGTTTCTTTCTAATATTTCTAAGGGATTCAATGAATTTCAACGGTGCCTCCCATCTGCCTCATGATCGTCCTCGGCACTTTGAATGTCAGGAAGACCAGGCCCAAGAGGGCAAGGCACATACGGATGTATTTCGAGAGCTGTTCCGATGTGATGGAGCTGTGTGATGCATAGGACCCGACGACCTGGCTCTTGACGGCGTTGATATACTCGATGGCCCAGCCGGGCAGGGGCGCACCGGCTTGAACGTTCCCAGGACCGCCGTTATAGGCTGCCAGGGCGTAGTCCCAGTCGCCGTATATGTCATACATCTGCTTGAGGTATTTGGCAGAAGCCTCCAGATTTGACTCCGGGTCAAAGGGGTCCGCACAGTCGAGGCTGGCGGCTGTCTCCGGCATGAGCTGGCCCAGACCTTCTGCCCCATACGGACTGATGGCATGGGGATCCCAGCTACTTTCATGCTGGATCATGCCCTCGAAGAGATTGACCGGGATTTCATGCCGCTGTGCGGCTTCGGCTGCCATGTTCACATATTCAGCCGGGCCGGTGATGGCCTGACCGGAACCCTGCTGGCTGACGCCAGGCGTCGACTGTGTAAATATGTCACCTGGCTTCGAGTCCTTGATACACGTCACGCATAGTCCTATCATGACGGATACGATGAGCAGTTTCAGCGTCGCTGAAATAAGGTGTCCCAGTGTCCCTTCGGTGATGAATTTCGAGAAATGCCAGGCACTGAAGGGAACTGTGACGATGCTCAAGGCTGCCGAAACGTAGAACTCGATATAGACGACGGTCACGTAGAAGGCCAGGAAAAGGAAGGCGGCTATAATCAGGAAAGTGAAGAAATACAGGGTCAGTATAGTTCCGAGATTATGGAGGAACTCGAAACTCGTAAATGATGCCGTCTTGTTCATGGCCGGCGCAATCATGCGGATACCGTGCTGCAGCAGAAGCTGTGGCTGGGACATGTTCGTTGAAATCAGGTCGAAGTTGCCGCTGTATGTACTGGCAGCCGATTTGACGATGCCGAGCAGGATGTTATCGGTGAACTTATTCCAGCAGGCCACAATACCGAATAGTGCGGCATACTTCATGACCTTGCGGATGAACGTTTCCTTGGAAAAGCGCATACCCGCCACCAGGATAGGCAGGGCCAGGTCGATGATGCACAGCGCGACGAGCAGGGAAACGGCGAATTTATGGACCAGTGTAAAGGCTTTATTGGCCCATTTCGAGAACTGTTCGACGTCCTTGCTCAAATCATTGCCGATTTCGTACATCTCCTTGATACCCCACGGGATGCCTACGTTATCATGACCGAAACGGCCGCCACCAGAGCCAGAGCTGCTGGTATTCCCAGTCAGGTTGACGCCAAGCATGATTAAATAGGGGACCGGGTCGATCTGCCCATGATAAGGGTCGTACCCATAGGGATGATATTCTGCATGAAGATGATCCCCAGTGGAGTAGTTGTGAGTGCCAGTTGAATCATAATAATCAAAAGCACCACCAACAAAACCGACGACATCTCCTTCGTGGACGTTGCCACGGGCACAGCCTTCAGAGGCGTCAGATAAATCACCGAAAAGCCAGACTTCGCCGGTACTGGTATTGGTAACTGTGACCCAGTAGCCAAAACCACCGTCAGGGGCCCTTCACAATAGCCATCGAAAGGGGCTACTACCGGCGTTCCTTCGGGAACGCCGATATCGACCCCTTTATGGTCCCGTCCCCAACGTGGTCCGAACGGACTGGTGACAGGACCGCCATCAATAGGCGGAGCTGCCAAGACAGGGATGCACAGCGTCAGGAGCAGCGTCAGAAGGCAGAGGATACGGATTGCAAATTTCATCACTCACCGCCTCACTTCTTATTGGATTTCCCTGACGGAGCCTGTGAAGAAGCAGAGCGGGGCGATTCAGAAGCATCGGGCATATTCGGTGTATACCCTTCCTTGGAGTATGCCCCGGAACGGACATTACGCCAGGACTTCGAGTGTTCCAGTGCGTTCTGAGCGCCTTTTTCGACGTTACCGCTGAGGAAGTTGCCGAACTTCTGCCGGAATATTTCACGGGCAAATTCATTCTTTACGGTCCGTCCGGAACCTGCCGTCTGGAACGGTTCATGATTGCCGTTATACAGCGTACCGCCGTTAGCACGGATACGGGCTGTGTTCAGCGTACTTTGGAAGTTGCCGAAACTTTGCAGGCCTTTCTGGCCGGCACGAACAGGCAGTGTCGCCACGTTCAGGGCTGTATTCGCCGCCTGCTGACCGTAATTCTTGATGGACTGCATGGGAGCATCCAAAGCTGGCTGGCCCTGCATCATCATAGCGGCCAGGTTCGGTACTTTCCAGACCAGATAGCCAAGGATAAGATAGCTGATGGCATATTTCAGCATGACGGCAAAAGTGACAGCATCTTTCGGGATGGCGTCGACCTTGCCGACAATCGTTTGAACGAGGCCGATGAGAAAGAACATGACCATGAGCTTCACACCGAAAGCAAAAACCGCTGAAATACAGCGCTGACAGAGGAAATTCGTATACCGGATGGCCCCGAACGGCATGAGGATGACGGCGATACTGGCAAAGATATTGAATTCTATTTTCGTAATAAGAATCTGTAACGCCATGATGAAGAACGAGAACATGACCAGGCCGATAGTAATGACGTACATCAGGGCTTTACCGATATTAAGCCCGACCGAAGACAAGCCATCGAACAGTGTCTTACAGACGTTGAAGCCGTTATCCAGCAGCTTGCTGGGCTCGATGACATCGCCGTTCACCGGCACATTCGCCGCTGTGAGGCCGGCGTATTGGAAGGATACCATGATAGCGTGGTTGATGTCGTTCCAATACATAATGATAAACAGAAAGGCGCCGAGCTTCATAATCTTCGAGATCATCTGGCTCATCTTCATTTCGCCGTCATACAGGGCCCATGTCGAACAGAGGTCGATGATGGCCAGGACACCAACTAAGGCTTTGGCATGGGGAATGAGGTTGAGCATCCCTGTGATGCTGGCGTCCTGGAAGAATTTCAGTATTTCGTTTAGGATTTGCGTATTTCCGAAGTCCATGATTCCACCTCTTTACCACTCGAAATGCAGGTGCCCCTTATAGGGATCGTAAGTAGGGGAGAAACCGGACGAATCGTTGTTCTGCATCTCTTCGATGGCAGCCACTTCGGCCTTGCCCTGGGCTTCCTGCATATCCAGTTCATTCTTTTTCTGCTGGGCTTCTGCCTGGGATTTCAGTGCCTGCTGCTGTCCCTGGAGGCCCTGGATGATGATTTTGATATTCTGCGCCCGCAGCTGCAGGGCCGCAATGTGATTAGCTGCCTGCTGGGCCTGCATAGCCCCTTCCGCATTGGCACTGTCTTCTTCGGCCTGCTGGATTTCTTCATTGATGCTGTCCAGTTCTCCCATGAGCTTCTGGATAGCAGACAATGTATCCGCATTGTTCCTCATCAGCGTTGCCAGTGTGATGAGACGGGCTGTACGGCTGAACCGAGGGTTTCTGGCAAATCGTTGCCGATGATGGGAGGAATGTTTTTATTGAAATAATCGTTGATATAGATTGTATGGGCCGTCGCAAGGTCCGGGACACCTTTGTCTGAAATCGTGCCGGTCGTCCCATAGATGACAGTCCCATTCTTAGTGAGGATATCCTGGATTTTATTCCAGCCGTTGATCAGACTGGTCTTGTATCCATTTAGAATCTGTGACGGCAGCTTCTTCAGTTCCTTCCATTGCAGTTCGACCTGCTCTTTGGTGTTCGTTACGACCTTGACCGTTTCCTGATACGTTTTGAGCTGCTGTGTGATATTGTCTACGTCGATGACCGGGATGGCTGCATGAGCGGGCGGGGCCGCATAGCCGCTGCTGGTAAGGACGAGGACACATAAGATGATGAGTGCTTTCTTCTGCATAAATATCGCTCCTTTCCTGCTAACCTGTACACAACGGTACATTCCAATGCCTTGCAAGGGAGTAGGGAGTTGCAGGGCATCAGAATATATCGGTGCGATATATTTAGAAAGTAAACTTATAGGAGACGAGATTGGGTGACAAACCCTACGGCTTCTGTTCATCACCTCCCGAAGCCGTAAGGTTCATCATCTCATATGTTATTTCTGATTGGCTTTGACCTGCGAAAGTTCCGGTGCGTATTCGGCAAGCGTTGCCTGGTCGACGTGAGCGCCTTTCTGGAGAGCTTCGTAGAGCATCTGTGCATATTCGTAGCGGGTCATCGGCTTATCGCCGTGGAACTGGCCGTCCGGATAGCCCTTGATGGCGCCGTTGCCGTGGAGCGTATCGACGGCATCCTTTGCCCAGTGTCCAGCTGGAACGTCTGCGAACGGCGCTTTCTTGCTCATATCGAGGAGATTCAGGACCCGGCTCATCTGAGCTTTTATGGCGGCCATTTCGTCGGCCATGGCCTTGATGACCTTCTGGTCTTCCTTAATCTGTTTGGTCAGTGCCGTGCGGGACATGGTCTTCATACCGGACGGGCCGAGCTTGAAGGTGACGCCGGCCGAGAGCATCGGATCACCGTTGCCCATAGTGCCGGAGAAGTTGATTGTCGTGTCTTCATTCGGATGGTAGAAGACGCCGAGAGCGGCTGCATTAGCATCCTTGTAATGGCCGTAGCCTGCGGCGAAGTCCAGCTTGTTGTCCGGATCGAATTCGCCCGGATGGAGGCCGGCAAGGGCTGCTGCGCCGGCACCGACTTTATTGATTTCGCCGGTCAGGGCCTGTCTCGTGCTGTAGAGCTGGCCGCCATTGACAGCATCATGGCTGCCCGGAGCAATCGCACCGTCAGCTACGTTGCGAATCTGATAGCCGTTGGCGTTGATGCCCTGGCTGTCGATGTAGTTGTGGTCGTGTACGTAGAGGTCACCCTTGATGTCGGCATTGCCACCGACGCCGAGGTTCTGCTGGACGATAGCGTTGCTGTTCATGAGGATGTTGCCGTCAAGCTGCGTCGTACCAGCGACGTGGAGGTCCTTGCCAATCTGCTGGCTGCCATGGATGGTCGAATCGCCTTTGACGGTCTGGCTGCCGCCGATGGTAAGGTCCTTGTCGATGTTGATGTCGCCCAGGAAGTTCGTTGTCCCCTTGACGGTGAGGTCTTTGTCAATGGTGACATTGCTCTTGGCGAAGACGTCGCCTTTCAGCGTCGACGTACCTTCAACAGTGAGGTCCTTGCCGACCGTGACATTTGAGCCAGTTGTGACATCGCCCGTAAGGGTAGAGGTGCCATCGACCGTAAGGTTCTTGCCGATATGGCCGTTGCCCTGGACGTCGGAGTCGCCTTTGACGGTGCTATTGCCATCGACTGTAGCATTTCCCTTGGTTTCCGTATCGGCATCGAAGGTGGCGTTGCCGGTCGTTTCGAGGGTTCCGTCGATCTTCGTGTCTTTCAGGTTAGCCTGGCCGTTGACCGTAAGGTCCTTACCGACTGTGACGTTCGCGCCAGTTGTGACGTCGCCCGTGAGGGTAGAGGTACCATCGACGGTGAGGTTCTTGCCAATGTGGCCGTTACCCTGGACGTCCGAATCACCTTTGACCATGGAGTTGCCATCTACCGTGGAGTTGCCTTTGACTTCTGTATCCGCATCGAAGGTAGCGTTGCCGGTCGTTTCGAGCGTACCATCAATCTTCGTGTCTTTCAGGCTGGTGTTGCCGCTGACGGAGAAGTCTTTGGCGACGGAAGCATTACCTTCCATGGTGACGTCGCCCTTGAGGTCAGACGTGCCATCAACCGTGAGGTCTTTGCCGATGTGGCCGTTACCCTGGACGTCGGAATCGCCTTTGACCGTGGAGTTGCCATCTACCGTGCTGTTGCCTTTGACTTCTGTATCGGCATCGAAGGTAGCATTGCCGGTCGTTTCGAGGGTTCCGTCGACTTTCGTATCTTTCAGGCTGGTGTTACCGCTGACGGAGAAGTCTTTCGCAACGGAAGCATTGCCTTCCATAGTGACGTCGCCCTTGAGGTCGGACGTGCCGTCAACCGTGAGGTCTTTGCCGACGTGGCCGTTACCCTGGACATCCGAATCACCTTTGACGGTGCTGTTGCCATCAACTGTAGCATTGCCCTTGGTTTCCATATCAGCATCGAAGGTGGCGTTACCCGTGGTTTCGAGGGTGCCATCAACTTTCGTATCTTTCAGGCTGGTGTTGCCGTTGACGGAGAAGTCTTTCGCAACGGAAGCGTTGCCTTCCATGGTGACGTCACCCTTGAGGTCGGATGTGCCGTCTACGGTCTGATTTCCTTTAACATGGGAATCTTTGTCGACCGTCTGGTTCCCGTTGACGGTAGCATCGCCTTTGACCGTTTCGTTGCCGCCGACCGTCTGGTCTTTATCGACAATCTGAGAACCTTTGACGTGAGAGTCACCGCCGATAGTGGAGGAACCGTCTACCGATTCATTGCCTTTCACGGAGAGATCCTTATCAATCTGTGTACTGCCATTGATGGTGACATCACCCTTGACAGTAGCGTTCCCGTCAACCGTGCTGTTGCCTTTGGTTTCGGAATTACCGTTCGTCGTAAGGTCTTTGCCGACCGTGACATTCGAGCCCGTTGTGACGTCGCCAGTGAGGGTGGATGTGCCGTCTACGGTCTGATTGCCTTTGACATGAGAATTTTTGTCGACTGTCTGGTTCCCGTTAACGGTAGAATCGCCTTTGACCGTGGCGTTTCCGCCGACCGTCTGGTCTTTATCCACGGTCTGGCTGCCCTGGACGTGGGAATCCCCGCCGATAGTGGAGGAACCGTCTACCGATTCATTGCCTTTAACAGAGAGGTCCTTATCAATCTGTGTACTCCCGTTGACCGTGGCATCGCCCTTGACGGTCTGATTGCCGTCGACGGTGTTGTTACCCTTGGTTTCCGAGTCGCCAGCGACTGTGGCATCACCTTTGACATCAAGGTTGCCGCCGATATGGCTGTTACCGTCGATGGTCTGGTTGCCATCGGCTTTGATGTCGCCATGGGCGATGAGGTCGGTGTTAGCGACGACGTTGCCGTCGGCAATGATGTTGGAGTTACTGGTGATATTGTCGGTAGCGCGGATCTTGCCATCGACCGTGACGTTATCGTGGAAACGGGACGTACCGTCGACTGTGACCGTACCTTTCGTGTAGCTGTTGCCTTCGGTCGTTTGATTGCCTTTGACCGTTTCGTTGCCGCCGATGGTAGAAGTACCGTCGACCATCTGGTTGCCCTTGACGTGGCTGTTGCCACCCGTTTCCTGGTTGCCGTCTACGGTCTGGTCCTGTTTGATGTGGCTGCTGCCGTCGACGGTTTCATTGCCTTTGGTTTCGAAATTGCCCGTTACCGTGGAGTTACCACCGACGTTACTGTTGCCCGTCGTGTTGGAATCACCTTTGACCGTTTCACTGCCATCGACCGTAAGGTCTTTGCCAATCGTGGTATTGCCGGAAACATTCTGATCGCCTTTGACCGTTTCGTTGCCGCCGACGGTCTGATTGCCCGTCGTTGAGGAATCGCCGCTTACGGTCTGGTTCCCGTCGACGGTGTTGTTCCCCTTAGTTTCCGTGTTGCCCGATACCGTCAGGTTCTTATCGACCGTAGCGGAATCCGTGACGTGTAATTCCTTGGTAGTTGTTGTCCCAGCTACGGACTGGTCGCCTTTGACCGTGGAAGAGCCATCGGTTGTGGAATTACCTTTCGTTTCGGAATCACCCTTGACGGTCAGGTTCTTGTCAATCGTAGAGGAATCCGTAACGTGCAGTTCTTTGGTCGTTGTCGTGCCGCTTACGTTTTCATTACCGCCGACATTAGAATCACCTTTGACCGTGCTGGAACCGTCGACAGTCTGGTTATTCGTGACGTGGGAATCACCGGTAATCGTCGTATTGTGCAGATTCGTATCGCCGGATACGTTGAGGTTCGTCGTATTCGTCGTGCCGCCGACCGTCTGGTCGCCTTTGACCGTGGAAGAGCCATCCGTCGTGGAATTGCCCTTCGTTTCGGAGTTTCCGTTGACCGTGGAGTTGCCACCGACCGTCTGATTGCCAGTCGTCGAAGAATCGCCCTTAACGGTCAGGTTCTTATCAATCGTAGAGGAATCCGTGACATGCAGTTCTTTGGTCGTTGTCGTGCCGCTTACGTTTTCATTACCGCCGACATTAGAATCGCCCTTGACCGTGCTGGAACCGTCAACAGTCTGGTTATTCGTAACGTGGGAATCGCCGGTAATCGTCGTATTGTGCAGATTCGTGTCACCGGATACGTTGAGGTTCGTCGTATTCGTCGTGCCGCCGACCGTCTGGTCGCCTTTGACCGTAGAGGAGCCGTCGGTCGTCGAATTGCCTTTTGTTTCGGAGTTGCCAGTCGTCGTTTGATTTCCTTTGACCGTCTGATCGCCATCGATATTCTTAATAAGGTCCTTGACGGTTTGTTTTTGCTCGTCACTTAAATCGCTATTATTATTAGTTATATCAATAGCATAGTGGTATATTTTACCGGCGCTGCCTTCTGCACCACCAGTGCCGGTATCATATGTTAAGAAAAGATACTTATGACCAGCAGTGAGCCCGTTATAATCTTTTGATACGTATCCAAACGTAGTGTTTTTACTGCCAAAATGGGAAATACCAAAGCTATCAGTATTTGCTTCAGGATGAGCAGATATAAAATCAGTAATACTACCATAAATACCGTCATATGCAGCTGCTGAAATCGGCACCATTAAAACAGATGCAATTAAAGACAAATGGGTTAAGAACAATTTTAATTTTCTTTTGTCAGTCGCAATCGATTTTGTTTTACCATGGTTATGTGCCAGCTCACTAACTACTTCATAAAGTCCTTTGGCCTTATTAAATATGACCTTATAAATCCTATTCATTTTCATTCCTCCTTAAAAAATAAATGACATCTATGATTAAGAACCAGCCGCAGCCGATTCATATTGTTTATATTTCTCCCATTCTTTCTCCGCATCCTTATATTTGAACCATTGTTCGACGAAGCTTTCTTTACTGCCATTAGCCAGGATACGGTTCATGGCCAGCTGGTCGGTCTTTGCCGTAGCCGTGACGAAGGGGATTTCCGCCGGCTGCAGGGCCAGCTGGAAGAGGCGGTTCCCTTTATCGCTGCTATAGTAATAGTCCCGCTTCGGCGTCATGGTGCTGATAATCTGGATCTGGCGCTCGTTGCAGCCAAAGAGCTGGTAGAGCTTGGCATTGGCTTCGCTTTCAGCATTGACGTTCGGCAGGAAAATCTTGTTCTTGCACTGGTCATTGACGGTATCCAGCAGATTCGGCTTGCTGGCGATATCCGACAGCTGCTGCGTCGCAATCCAGATGGACGTGTTTTTCTTACGCATATCCTTGAAGTATTCTTTCAGCTTATTCTGGAAGACTTCGTTATCCAGGAACAGCCAGCATTCGTCGAGGACGATGAGGCTTGGCCCTGTGGCATTGCGGATAGCCGTTTCGATTTGATGGAAAAGATAATCCAGGGTAGGCGGAACGATGGACGGGATACCCATGAGGGTTTCCATTTCAAAGACACGCCAGTTGCCTTTCCCGGCAAAATCGACATTGTTATCGAAGAGCTTGCCAAAGCTCCCATTCATGGTCAGGGTCTGCATAGCCTGGCGGATTTCCTGGGACTGTACCATTTCGTTGAAGACGGTTATGGTCCGCTGTTCCTGCGGCAGGACCCGCAGGCTCTGCAAGGCGTTCCAGACGAGGATTTCTTCCTTTGGTGTGACCTTGACGTTACGCTGGATGAGGTAGGCCATGATCCATTCTTTGGCCCATTTGATTTCGCCTTCGTCGTCGATATTCGCCAACGGCTGGAACGAGAGGTCGCTGCTGCCTTCGGCTGCCAGATTGTAGAAGTGGCCGCCGACCCCGTAGGTGAGGGCTCGTGAGCTGGCTGCTTTATCGAAGATGAAGACGTTGGCACCTGGGTATTTGAGGAAGTTGGCTTCCAGCGTATTCAGGAGAACGGATTTACCGGACCCGGACGGTCCGACGATTAGCGTATGCCCTATATCTCCATCATGGAGGGACAGACGGAAGGGAGTATACCCTGTCGAGTCTGTGTAGAGCAGTACAGGCCCCTTGAGATGTTCGTTATTTTTGTCTCCAGACCACATCGCAGTAGCCGGGGCCAAATGACAAAAATTTATGGAGCTGACGGACGGCCGGCGGATGTTGCATTTATAGCAGCCCGGCAGTGTGCCGCGCCAGGCTTCCATGCTGTTGTCCGTTTCCAGGAATCCCGTGAAGCCCATGCCGTTCAAGGTTTCCAGGAACAAGTTGGCCTTTTCCGTACAGCGGTTCTTGTCTTCATCCAGGATGATGATGTTCATGTTGTAATATCCGTAAGAGACGAAATCCGAACCGAGTTCGTTAAGGGCTGCCTGGGCATCGTCCCGATTGGCCGCTGCCGTTTCATCGAGGGCATCGGCAGACTGTTCTTTCGTGATGGCTTCCCGGATGTAAGTCCAGAAGCCTTTGATCTGCTGGCCGAAGAGCTTGCAGCGCTGGGCAATCTCCTTTCGTGCGTCGAGCTTGCTGAGGCAGATAAAGCGGCTGTTCCAGCGGTATTCGACGTTCAAATTGTTAAAAGCATCGAACAGGCCCGGTGCCGATACAGGCGGAAAATTCAGTACGGTAATGATCTTCATGTACTTATTCCCGATTTTCGGTTCCCGGCCGCCGAGGATACCCGCATCCGCGACGTAGTCACAGACGAAACGGGACGGGTTATAGCGGACGGTAAAGCGCCGGTCTGATACTAAAGAATGAAGGTACGTCAATGTTTCTTCCTGGTTGAGCTGCCTGAACTTGCCCTGGAAAGCGAGGGTCAGGGCATTGCGTATCCTCGTGACCCGGTCCTTGAATTTTTCTTCATAATCAACGTAGAGCTTGTAATTCTTCGTATATTTCGCAGACGCCTTGTCGGGGGTCGTGAAAAATTCAAGGAACCGGTTCTTGAGGAATTCTGCCGGCTCCTGATAGAGGATGAAATAGTAATCCGAGTCGAAATGGAGCTGGCTCTTATAATAGTCGCGCCGTTCGTCGTCGAATTCCTGTGCCAGGGGGACCGGCATGTCTGAGGATTCATAATCCTGTGCATAGTGGCGCTGGGCGTCGAAGTAGATGACAAATCCGGTCGGCAGCGTTTTAAGGATATTATTCAGTTCATTGTTGTACTGCATCAGTTCCGCATCCGTGGCGCTGGCCATGTCGGGTCCGCGGAACTTGAATACAGCGAACAGGGAAAAATCGTTTCCGTGTACGAAGTTGAAGTCCCCCAGGCTGTCCGGATCGATGACTACCCATGGCAGCATGTCCGATACATGGGGCCGGTTCTTGTAGACGCCGTTCTTCGAGGTATACACAGCTTCATCAATCTTTTGTTTCTTCTGTTTCTTTTTCAATTTCGATAAGCTGCCAAACACGGATACCACCTCCTAAATAAGAAATCTCAGGAATCAGGGATAATAATAGGGTCTGTAATCTTTACTGCGCCAGAAGACGCCGAGGAAGTCCGGGTCATGCTGTCCGAGGAACCGGAAGAGGTAGTGGGCAGCGATGCAGAGGACGGGGACAAGGATGGTCTTGAAGAAGATACCGCCGATGATGCCGACGAGCACTTCCAGGAGGAGCAGGTTACGGGGAACGCCGCCCCAGAAGATGGGCTGCGTCAAAGAGCGGTGCAATGGGACGGCATAGCCGTCAGGATGCTGTTCTTTATCCATGACTACACGACCTTTCCTTTAGAGCAGGCCGAAAATGGTAGCCCCGCCGGCACTGCCTTTGATGATGTTGATGAAGTTCGGTGCGAACAAGCAGGTAGATACGGCGAAGATGAGGATGATGAACTTCTGCGTACCTGCGCCGTGGTTGCCTGTGAACATGGCAATGGCAGCTGCTGCCAGGCCAAGGACACCCAATGTCGTAGGCAGCGGGCCGGTCAGCTGGTCGGCCAGGGAGTTGAGGAACTTCGTCCATGGCCACTGATCGACGTTGGCCGTATCTTCGATGCCGTCCTTGCTGGCAAACGACAGGATCGGATTGGCTGCCACGAACAGGGCCAGTCCGGCGACTTTCATGAGATAGGCTTCATAGAGAGCCGCTTTTTTCTTTTGGAATCTTGCTTTGAGATTCATGATGAATGCCTCCTTTTCGGAAATAGGGGATAAGATAATAGGGTTTATTAAGACTTATTCACGCCTAATAGGTCTTATTAGTGCTTATTAAGCCCTATTAAGACTTATTTAGTCTTATTAAGCGTGATAAGCATTAACCAGGGATATGATGGATGACGTATTCTTTCTTCAGCTCATCGAACTTGTCGACAGCGATGACGTCTTCTACCTTCCGGCCACGGCGGCCATGGCCGAGGTCGGTATGGACGAGGCCGACGACGATGTCGATGCTTCGCCGATGAGTTCCTTGAGGTCGCCGGCGGCGTCCGGGTCTTCCTGGGCCAGGCTCTTGATACGGTACAGGCCCTGGATGGCCGAGTCGGCATGAGTTGTGCAGGCGCCGCCGGGATGACCGGTATTCCAGGCTTTCAGCATCGTATAGGCAGCACCGTCACGGACTTCGCCGACGATGATACGGTCCGGACTGCGGCGCATACAGTCTTTCAGCAGCATGGTCATGTTATAGACGATGCCCTGGTTCAAGTCCTGCATGGTGAACATTGGGGAGTAGTCATCGGCAGAACACTGGAGTTCCGGCAGGTCTTCCAGGCTGACAATCCGGTGATACGGGGAGATATGGGCAATGGCATCGAGGATAGCGTTTAGAAATGTCGTCTTCCCGGTGCCTGTGCCGCCGACGACGAGGATGTTCTTCCGCGCTGCAATGGACTTCTCCAGAAATGCCTTATGCCCGGGAGATAAGACGCCTTGTTCGACGTATTCGGCGAGGGTGAAGATCTTCGTTGCTTTCTTGCGGATGTTGAACTGGGGATTCCTTACGATCGGCGGCATTTCGCCCTGGAACCGGGCGCCGTAGCCCTTGATTTCCGTCGAAACGGAAGGGATGGCTTCGGTTACGATTTTCCGGACCTGGCCGGACGCCAGGTTGATGATGGCCTGAATCTTGTCGGGATCGAGATAGATGCCGGTCTTGACTTTGCCTTCTTTATACGAGAGATATCGGAGATAACCGTCATCATTGACATACAGCTCCGTAATATCATCCCTGTGCATGAGGGCCGTCATCTCAGGGCCGCAGCAGCAATCGAATGTCGGATTCGGCTGTATATGCTGCTTGATGTTTTCCATTATTCCGTCACTTCCCCAGAATAGGGCGGATACGTTCCGGGGCTTTCCGCCGAAGCAGCTGCTCTGGCAGCTTCCTGCTGGCGCTGCTTTTCGACGAAGTCCTGATACAGTCTGGTGTATTCGTTGATGGTACGGGTCTTCTGTTCTTCATCCCCGTCGAGTATCTGCTTGGCCTTGAGGGCCATGCCGACGAGGAGCGTTACATTATGGATAGGGAAGCCCGTAGATTTCAGCTGCTTGACGAGAACGGCATATTGTTCGGCCTCGATTTCTTTGGCCAGGTTCCGTTCCTCGACACGGGCATTGCGGCACATCTGACGGAACTTCTCTTCCTGTTCGCGCTGTCGCTGTCTCAATATTTCCTGTTTCCGTTTCAATCGATTCAGTCTGACGTGGGATACCATATGTTTTCACTTCCTTAGCGTGCGACCTTGAGGTCTTTGAATTTATGTTCGCCGGCTTCCTTACGCTGCTCCAGCCGCTGCTTCCAGAGCGGGTTGGCGTTGATGACGTCGGCCCGGCCGCCGCTGCGGATGACATCGCTGACGTAAGGCGCGTCGACGAGTTTCTTCAAGAAAAAGTCTTGTTCGTAATATTTGATTTTTTCCGTCCGTACAGGCGGATTGTTCTGGACGAAGAGGATTTCATCGTTCCCCAGGCGCCGGGCTTCTTCAGCCGTAAGCAGGGGACGGGACGTTTCCGAATAGGAGACGCTCTTCTTGAACCAGCTGCCTGTTTCCGACTCAGATTCTACCCGGATGGTTTCATTGCCCAGGCTTTCTTCGATATGCTTTGCCGTAGCAGCATCATTCGGCGAATAATAGATTTGGAGGCTCGTATTCATGAGCAGCTCATTTTCCTTGCCGTATGTCTTATAGAGCTGGTCCAGGCCCTGCATGATGAGCATGGACTTCATGCCGTAACCGGCTGTGAAGGCCAGGGCCGACGCAAAGCGTTTCAGATTGCCCAAGGAATTGAATTCATCCATGAGGAGCAGGCATTTATGGCGGTACGACGGCTTGCTGCACCGGCCTTTCTTGTATTCCCCGATTTCGCGGGTATGCCTGCCAATCATCATTTCAAAGAAGAGACGGAAGATAGGCGACATGCGGAGCAAATCGGACGGCGGGGTGATGAGGTACAGCGACACCGGCCGGTCATAGCGCATGAGGTCATCGATACAGAAGTCGCTGACCCTGGTATTGGCTGTAAGGACCGGGTCGAGGTATTCCTTCAAGGCCGTGTTGGCCGTCGAGATGATGGAACCCAGTTCGTTGTCCGGCTTCTTGGCGATTTCCATGAAGCCCCGGTTGATGATGGGGTGGGTGAAGGCCGTTTCCGGATCCAGTGGTTCCATGAAGTCATCGGGATACAAGGCGTGCAGGTCGTCGGGCGTGAATTTCCGTTTGACGTAGGCCTTGTCCCTGGTACTCCATTCCTCGATTTCGATACCGCCTTCGGGGACATGAGGGAAGTTCTGCAGGGCCTGGATGGCTTTGACGAAATCCTGGACAACGTAATGGCTGTCGTCGATGGTCCCGTCTTCCTCGACTTCCGGTGCCAGTGTCGCTTTTAAGAAGCTGGATACGGTATAGAGGTTCGGCCGCTGCGGGTAATGCTCCGGATCGGCGTAGTGGGCATATTCGAGATGCAGGATGACGATGGCGATGACATTGCCGGCGTTGGCGATCCAGTGGTCCGGGTTCTCCTTGCCTTCGTAGTTCGCGATGACGTTAGCGATGTTCTGGGCCGCTGAGACTTCGCCGGCTGTGCCGATAGGGATTTCATCGAGGGGATTCCAGCGGGCCGATGACCCGTCGGCAGACGTGGGCTCGAACTTGATGACTTTCTGGCCCATCCGCTTGCGGTAGCCCGCGGTGATGCCCCAGTTTTCGGATTTAATATCGTTGACGACGACGGACTGTTTCCAGCCGCCGAGGAGTGTCGGGATGATGAGGCCGACGCCTTTCCCGCTTCGGGTCGGGGCGACGACGATGATGTGTCTGCTGTCATTATCGCGGAGATAGAAGTGGCTGAGCCTGCGGTATCCGGCAGCCGTCTTGTCATAGAGGGCTTTCCAGAACGCCGCCAGGGAATATTTGCACGGGGTGTAGCTGTGTATTTCAGACAGCCACTTCTCATCTTTCGCGATGTCTTTTCTTAATTTCTTATAGGCAGGACTTCCTTTCTTTACCTGATGGATTTTTCGCTTCATCTGAGAAAGCTGTATCTCTTTCCGGTCCCGGTCTTCATCGAGCCTCTTATCGAAATTCATTTCTCCATAGCTGGCAGCTTCGTCCTTCTTGGATTCGAGCCAGTGGAGGAAAGCCGTACATTTCTTGATGGACGGGTTATCGTAGAGTCCGACGACGACGCC
>NZ_APHY01000079.1 GCF_000417505.1 Megasphaera sp. NM10 | reverse complement strand
CTCTGAACGGCCTTACGCTCAGAATCTGCACCAAAGGCAAGATGGGCATTTTGCAGGAATTCTTGCTTCCATTTTCTGACCATGTTTGGGTTCAGGCCGTTTTCAGAACAGATGACATTGAATTCCTTGTCGCCTTGAAGAATTGACAGAACAATCTTGGTCTTAAATTCAGAAGTGTACTTTTTTCTTGGCATGATAGCATCCTCCAATTTTCGTTACTTAATACTATATCATGCACTCTTAAAATTTTCAGTACTGGTCTGAATTTACAGGCCCATTATATTCAAGTTTCTGGGCATTACGAGAGACCAATGGATATCTTGCTAATTTGCCCTAGATATGATATATTGAACTTAGAATGTTTGTTCGTTTACTGCGTGGCGAAGCAGGTGAATAAAAATTCGTGATTTGGAGCGTGAATTATATGGATAATTTTGTGCATATACAAGGGTTGCATATTAAAAACTTTAAAGCATTGGCAGATATTAAGATGGGGCGTTTATGGAATGAGCAGGCGGCAGAGCCGTTGACCCCGATTACTACGGTCATTGGCAAGAATGGGACAGGCAAAAGTTCCTTGATGGATGCTTTTGGATTTTTGGCGGATTGTTTGAAGTATGGGGTAGAAGCAGCTTGTGATGCCCAGAATCGGGGTGGCTATGAAAAAATTCATTCTTTAGGGAAAGAAGGGCCGATTTCTTTTGAAATCTATTATAAAGAAAGTCGTAATGATCGGCCGATTACGTATGAACTAGCAATTGATCTGGACAAGGAAGGACGGCCTTTTGTTTTGAGTGAACGCTTGCGGCAGCGGCGTAAGGGCCAGCGATGGGGACAACCCTATTCGTTTTTGATACTGGAGAATGGCGAAGGCCGAGTCTGGAAGGGAAATGCGGACGGAACGCAAAACGAATTCCTTGATTTAAAAGGGGAAGAATCACGGGATAGTGAAGTCATATCCATGGACGATAAGCGTAGATTAGGCATTGCCACTTTGGGAACTTTGAAAGCTCATCCACGTATCGCGGCTTTTCGGAAGTTTATTGAAGGGTGGTATTTGAGTTATTTTACGCCTGATGCGGCACGCAGTCTGCCCATGGCTGGGGCACAAGCGAAGTTAGCGCGGCATGGCGATAATTTGGGCAATGTCATTCAATTCATGGAAAGAGAGTACCCGAAGAAGTTCAAAGAAATTTTAAATAAGATTTCTCAAAGAATACCAGGTATCCAGAAAATCGATACCATGAAGACGCCGGACGGCAGGCTGCTCATACGCTTCAATGACAGGGGATTCAAAAAGCCGTTCTATGCACAACAAATGTCAGACGGCACGTTAAAGGTATTTGCATATATGATTTTACTGGCGGATCCCAATCCATCCCCGTTCATTTGTATTGAAGAACCGGAAAACGGGCTCTATCATAAGCTTTTGGAAGTGTTTGTGCGGGAATTGCGGGAAGAAACGAAGCGGAGCAAGAATGCGCCGCAGATTTTTGTGACGACTCACCAACCTTATTTAGTGGATGCTTTGCAGCCTAATGAAGTTTGGATTTTAAGGAAGCAGGAAGATGGTTTCTCGACGATACAAAGAGCCAGTGACATTCAGTTAGTTGATAATCTATGCAAAGAAGGATTGCCCTTGGGTGGGTTATGGTATAGTGATTATCTGGATGGAGATGATTCGTAATGCATCTTGATTTTTAACCTGATTCTGCAAGAAGTTTCCCACCTTTTTAGGCTGTGAGATGAATTGCAGGTTTTTCTGAGGCTCGATGCCATCAGAAAAACAATGGCTTCACAATTTGATTTGCAGTATAATCAGTAGCAAGAGTGAAAGGATTGGGAAAGTCAAGGCAGGTGATGATAGTGAATAAGGCATACCGATACAGAATCTATCCGACAAGGGAACAGAAAATTACGTTTGCGAAGACCTTTGGATATCAGTATGCTAGTGGAGTATGAAAACCAAATACTCCCTGTCATACCGAAGACCTTCCTGGGGCTGGATTTTGCGATGCACGGTTTGTATGTGGCTTCCGATGAGGAGGATGCTAAGTATCCCGATTTCCTGCGAACGGCAGAGAAAAGATTGGCTAAGGCACAGCGAAAGCTATCCAACAAGCAGAAAGGAAGTCACAACAGAGAAAAACAAAGGCTGCGCGTAGCTATTCTCTATGAGAAAGTGGCCAATCAACGGCGGGATTTCCTGCATAAGAAGGCCCGCTACCTTGCAGACCGCTATGATGCCATTGGCATTGAGGATATTAGTGTCAAAGCGATGGCCAAGCGGAAAAAGGGTGGCAAGTTCAGTTTTGGCAAATCCGTAACTGACAATGGCTGGAATATGTTCACGAACATGCTGGAGTATAAACTGGCTTGGCAAGGCAAACAGCTCATCAAGATAGACAAGTGGTATCCAAGCAGCCAGCTGTGCCATGTTTGCGGATATCAGAACCACGAAACCAAGGACTTATCTGTAAGGGAATGGGATTGCCCGAAATGTGGAAGTCACCATAATCGCGATAAAAACGCGGCCATCAATATTCGGGAAGAAGCCAGGCGGATATCTGCCTGACGTAATTCATAAAATACCGTGGGGCGCACGGGAATCTACGCCTGTGGAGAGGGTGTAAGCCGCCGCAACTCTTTGGAGTCAGTGGCGCTGTTCTCGTTGAAGCAGGAAGCTCCCGCCTCTATAGGCGGGAGTACGTTCACCTGGGGCGGTTTCCTCGCCGGTACGCTGATTGGCTCGTCGACGCATTCCGTCTATTACGATGACGAAGTGATACCTTTGACCTATGACGGCGTACAGTTCCTGGGGTCACAGCGCCTTTTGCTGACGAACGGCGATAAAAATATGCTCATCAATCAGGAAACAGGGGCCTTTGTTGCGGAATTCCCGGCCAGTGTGAAATGGATGGCTTTCCTCCTCGACGATTATACCTGGTGCTGGAACGACAAGAAAGAGTATGCCATTGTCGACAGGAACGGTCAGGTCCAGTACCGTGCTGCCGCCGGCCAGATCCAGGACGTCAAAGGCTTCCGCAACGGCCTGACGCCGGTCAAGACAAAGACAGGCTGGGGCATCATGGATCATCAGGCCAGTGGATCGTGAAGCCGCAGTATAAAGATATTACCATGGTGTAGGGATGGTTCTAAAGTAAGAAAAATGAGCCTGTCGTATAAAGTTATTCATAACTTTGTATGTCAGGTTCTTTTTTGGTATAATTAGGTATTGAATTTTACTGTGAGGAGTGATTTTTTTGAAAGGGATTGTATTAGCTGGGGGCAGCGGGACGCGGTTGTATCCGCTGACAATGGTGACGTCTAAGCAGTTGTTGCCGGTATATGATAAGCCGATGATTTATTATCCTTTGTCGACGTTGATGTTGGCTGGGATTCGGGATATTTTGATTATTTCGACGCCGACGGATTTGCCGAATTTTGAACGGCTCCTGGGGGATGGGTCGCGCTATGGTATCCATCTGAGTTATAAGGTGCAGCCGTCGCCGGATGGATTGGCCCAGGCCTTTATTCTTGGCGAAGAATTTATTGATGGGGAACCGTGTGCCATGGTTTTGGGCGATAATATTTTCTACGGTGCTGGGCTGACCCGTCATTTGCAGCAGGCTGCAGCTAATACGGAAGGGGCTACGGTGTTTGGCTATTATGTCGATGATCCGGAACGGTTCGGTGTCATTGAATTCGATGAAAAGGGCAAAGCCATTTCTATTGAAGAAAAACCGGCACAGCCTAAGACGAATTATGCCGTTACGGGGCTGTATTTTTATGATAAGCATGTTTGTGAATATGCCAAACAAGTGAAGCCGTCGGCGCGGGGCGAACTGGAAATAACGGATTTGAATCAGATGTACTTAGAACAAGGAAATCTCAACGTCGTCACCCTCGGACGGGGCTATGCCTGGCTCGATACGGGAACAGTCAATAGCCTGAGTGAAGCCTCGAATTTCGTCAAAGCCGTAGAAACCAGGGCTGGCATCCAGATTGCCGCCTTAGAAGATATCGCCTACGGCCACGGCTGGATCGACAAAGCCACCCTCATGGAAAGCGCCATCAAATATGGCAAGAGCCCGTACGGACAGTATCTGAAGAAAGTCGCAGAAGGACGATTTTTGAAGGATGCTTTTTAAAGGATTAAAAAGCATCAGTTAGGGATTAGCTATTAGGGGTTAGTGTCTGATGGGTGTGTATTGGCAAGTCATTTTTTCTTTTTTCGTAAATGGAAGGGAGTAATGTACTATGCCAGTGAAATGTTATCAAGATTTGGTCGTTTGGCAAAAAGCGATGCGTTTGGCCCGGGAGGCATATCTTATTGCAAAAAAATTGCCGTATGAGGAGAAATTTGCGTTATCTGACCAGCTGCGGCGCTCAGCAGTTTCGATTCCCTCGAATACACGATATCTCCGACTAATCCCTAGCCCCTAACGGCTAACTGCTATAAATGAAAAAATGCGTAGTGTATGATAAGGAGGAACCCTAGAATGACTATAATAATAACCGGCGGTGCCGGTTTCATTGGGTCGAATTTTGTGTTTCATATGTTGAAGGAGCATCCGCAGGACCGGGTGATTTGTTTGGATAAGTTGACGTATGCTGGGAATTTGTCTACGTTGGCACCGGTTATGGATCAGGATAATTTCCGTTTTGTCAAGGCCGATATTTGTGACCGCAACGCGGTTTATCGGTTGTTTGAAGAGGAGCATCCTGATGTGGTCGTCAATTTTGCGGCGGAATCGCATGTCGACCGGTCTATTGAGAATCCGGCGATTTTCTTGGAAACGAATATCATGGGGACGGCTGTCCTCATGGATGCCTGCCGCAAGTACGGTATTCAGCGGTATCATCAGGTATCGACGGATGAAGTTTATGGCGATTTGCCCTTGGACCGGCCGGATTTGTTCTTTACGGAAACGACGCCGATCCACACGTCCAGTCCGTATAGTTCCTCCAAGGCTTCGGCTGACCTCCTGGTTCTGGCTTATCATCGGACTTATGGCCTGCCGGTGACCATCAGCCGCTGCTCTAATAACTATGGTCCTTATCATTTTCCGGAAAAGCTGATTCCCCTCATGATCATCAATGCCCTGCATGACAAGCCGCTGCCTGTCTATGGGGACGGCCTTAATGTCCGCGACTGGCTCTATGTCGAAGACCATTGCCGGGCCATCGACCTCATCCTCCAGAAGGGCCGTGTCGGCGAAGTTTATAACGTCGGCGGCCATAATGAAATGAGAAATATCGACATCGTCAAATTGATTTGCAAAGAACTGGGCAAACCAGAAAGCCTCATCCACCATGTCACGGACCGTAAAGGCCATGACCGCCGCTACGCCATTGACCCGACGAAAATCCACAAAGAATTGGGCTGGCTGCCGGAAACGAAATTTGCCGACGGCATCAAGAAGACCATCCAGTGGTACTTGGACCACGAAGATTGGTGGCAGCCCATCATTTCCGGGGAATACCAGCAGTATTATCAGAAGATGTATGGGAGTCGAGGCTAGGAGCTTCGACGCAGGCCGCAGTTCGCCGGCCGCAGGCTGTCTCGGACTCAGATGCCGCTACGCGGCAACAGACTCAAAGTGACAACGACGCTTCGGGATACCTTCAGCGCGTAGCGGGCCGCCTTATTAGGACGGCCCCTACGAAATCGCATGCAGGCGATAAAAAATTATGCGGCTACAAGCCGCATCTGTAGGGACCGTCCCAAAGGGCGGCCCGCTGTGAACAGTTAGGAATATTTCCAAACTGTTCATATGGCATGCAGTACGTTATGCATCGCTATTCCGGACGGGCGCCCCGCGTGGCGCCCCTACAAAATCGCATAGAGGCGATGGGAAAAGAACCTCTCAGTCAGCTGTGCTGACAGCTCCCCTTCGCAGGGGCGCCTTTCATCGCAGGTCGCCGCAATCTTGCAGACCATAAGAAATACAAGGCCCCCAATCAGGGCATTTTTACGAGCCGAGGGTTACTCGAGGCGATGGTGTTACTTTGAATTTATTGCCGCGAAGCGGCATCTGAATCCGACGCGGCCTGCGAACGGCGAACTGCGGCCTGCAAATTGAATATGCTATGATAAAAAGGAACATGCATGAAGGGAGAGAACACATCCTATGAAAATATTTGTAACAGGTGTGAATGGCCAGTTGGGTCATGATGTGATGAATGAGCTGGCTTTGCGGGGGCATGTCGGTATCGGCAGTGATTTGGCTCCGGCTTACAGCGGTATGGCTGATGGGACGGCGGTGACGACGGCACCGTATGTGTCTTTGGATATTACCGACGCAGATGCGGTACGGCGTGTCATTTTGGACGTCCAGCCCGATGCGGTCATTCATTGTGCGGCTTGGACGGCTGTCGATATGGCCGAAGATGACGACAAAGTGGCTCAGGTCCGGGCGGTCAATGCCGGTGGGACGCAGCATATTGCCGATGTCTGCAAGGAATTGGACTGTAAGATGCTCTATCTCAGTACGGATTATGTGTTCAACGGGCAGGGGACGGAGCCGTGGCAGCCGGACTGCAAGGATTACCAGCCCCTCAACGTTTATGGCCAGACCAAGCTTGAAGGGGAATTGGCCGTTTCGCAGACGCTGGAAAAATATTTTATCGTCCGCATTGCCTGGGTATTCGGTCAGAACGGCAAGAATTTCGTCAAGACTATGCTCAATGTCGGTAAGACCCACGATACGGTCCGCGTCGTCAATGACCAGATTGGGACACCGACGTATACTTTTGATTTGGCTCGTCTGTTAGTCGATATGATTGAAAGCGATAAATACGGCTATTACCATGCGACTAACGAAGGCGGCTATATTTCCTGGTATGATTTTACCTGTGAAATCTACCGCCAGGCCGGCTATACGACGAAAGTCATCCCCGTCACGACGGAAGAATACGGCCTGTCGAAAGCCAAACGACCCTTTAATTCCCGCTTGGACAAGAGCAAACTCGTCGCCAACGGATTTCGGCCGCTGCCTGACTGGAAAGATGCCTTGAAGCGGTATTTGGGGAATTTAGTGGCTCGTGGCTAGTGGTTCGTGGCTCGTTGACGAACGACCTACGATGAACGATAAGGGCGGCCTGCGAACGGCGACCTGCGGCCTGCGTTTACTTAAATTATGTTATAATAAAGGAAACATGCATGAAGGGAGATAAATATTAATGGGTCAGATAAAGGTTGAAAAGAATGTGGGCGGTATTGACGGGCTTTGTGTCATTACGCCAACGGTGCATGGCGATGCACGGGGTTATTTTATGGAGACGTATAATCAGAAGGATATGGAGGAAGCGGGGTTCCATATTAATTTTGTTCAGGATAATCAGTCCATGTCGACGAAAGGGGTCTTGCGGGGGCTTCATTTCCAGAAACATTTTCCACAGTGCAAGCTCGTCCGTGCTGTCCGCGGCAGTGTTTTCGATGTGGCTGTCGATTTGCGCCGTGATTCCAAGACGTATGGCAAATGGTACGGTGTTGAATTGACGGAAGAAAATAAGAAGCAGTTCCTCATTCCCGAAGGCTTTGCCCATGGGTTCCTGGTTCTCAGCGACGTGGCGGAATTCTGCTATAAGGTCAATGATTTCTGGCATCCCAATGATGAAGGCGGCATGGCCTGGAACGACCCGGAAATCGGCATCCAGTGGCCCCAACTCGTCGGCGAATATCAGGGTTCGCCCAGCGCCGCCGGCTATCACCTCGAAGACGGGACGCCGCTGAATCTGAGCGATAAAGACCAGCAGTGGCTGGGGTTGAAAGATACCTTTTCCTTCTGATTGCCTGAAAGCGGGGTGAGCTTCATGCAGAACATCATTGCTGTGATTTGGGATTTCGACAAGACTTTGATTGACGGGAACATGCAGGACCCGATTTTTGAGGAATATCATATTGATAAGGCAAAATTCTGGCAGCATGTCAATGCCTTGCCGGCGTATTATGCCAAGGAAGGCGTCAAGGTCAATGCCGATACGATTTATCTGAATCAGTTCATCAAGGACGCACAGAATGGGATTTTCAAGGGCCTTAATAATGAAAAGCTGAAGACCTTTGGCCAGAAGCAGAAGTATTATCACGGCGTCCCGGAAATCTTCAAGAATCTTCAGCGCGTCGTCGAAGAGAACCCCAAGTACCGCGAGTACAACATCAAGGTGGAGCATTACATCGTCAGTACGGGCATGTCGGCTATCATCAAAGGGTCGGCCGTCATGCCCTATGTTGAAGCAATCTGGGGCTGTGACCTCATTGAAGGGCTCGATGCAGAAAAACATAAGATCATCAGTGAAGTGGGCTATACCATCGACAATACGACTAAGACAAGGGCTCTTTTTGAAATTAATAAGGGCGTGCCTCAGCATCCGGAAATCGATGTCAATGCCAAGATGTCCGATGCCCTGCGCCGCGTCGCTTTCCCCAATATGATTTATATTGCCGACGGGCCCAGCGATGTGCCGGCCTTTTCGGTAGTCAAAAAATTCGGCGGATCGACCTTTGCCATTTATCCCAAAGGAAACAGCAAGGCCTTCCGCCAGGTCGAACAACTGCGGGAAGATGGCCGCATCGATATGTATGCCGAAGCCGATTACCGTGAGGGTACGACGGCCTACATGTGGCTGACCCACAAAGTCGACGAAATCGCCGAACGCATCTACAAAACAGAAAAAGAAAGCCTGGAAGGCGCCGTCTCGGCTGCTCCCAGACATTTGGTGTGAGGTGTTTGAGGCTTGATGAAAGGCTCTCCTAATAGGAGAGCTGGCCGCCAAAGGCGGTCTGAGAGGTTTCTCTTTAAAGTTAGGGATTTGGATGATTCTTCTAGCAAACAGGTCGGGAAATCGTACATAGGTGGCGGCCGATGGCCGTGGCGTGGCGGTGGTGGCGGGCGATGCCAGCCCCAGTCATTATAAAAAGGGCTGCCCCAACCCCAATTCCAATAGGTATCCATATAAAGCTGGGTCATGTAGGCGTTGTAGGCCATGCGCTGCAGGTCGGCCTGGGTGACGACGGAGATGCGGCGCGATGCCGTTTCTTTGACGTCGCCGACGGTCACGTCTGCCAGGATGTCTACTTGGCCCGTCTTGACGGGGATGATGGTATTGTCTTCTCCGATTTTGGCGACGGACTCATTCAGGCTCTTGGCCGTCAGGCCATTGCCCGGCGTCTGCAGGGCGACGATGCCTTTGCTGCCCAGGGCCAGGTAGCGCGGGTAGATGATGATGCGGCTCTTTTTCATCATTTTTTTAGCGCTGCCATAAATCAAGCCTTCGTGGGGCGTATCCATGCGCCAGACGGCACTCTTGTCTTTGGCGACTAAGTATTCGCCAATCTGTTCCGTCGTTTTGTCGTCATAGGCCCGGACACGGCGGAAGTACTTGTCCGTCAGGTCTTTGTCGACGCGGAAATAATAAGGCCTGGTTGTTGTGTCCAGCCCGGTCCGCTGGGAATCGATGGTCTGGAGCAGCGTCGTCACGTCTTTATAGGTCGAGCCTTTGGTCAGGTAATATTTGTCGATGATTTTACCTGTATGGCCGGCTAACGGATCCGTAGGCACACTGGCTTTTTCTGCTGTTTTTTCAGATCCTGTTTCGGTGGCCTGGGTCTGAACGGCCGCTTCGGCAGGTGCCGTTTTGGCCGTGTCTGCAGCCAGTCCTGTCAACGTCGTACACGTGCAGAACAAGGCGGCCAGGATAGCCTGTTTCCATTTTTTCACGATACCACCTCCTCATGCCTTTACTATAGCGCGCCGCTGCGGCGAGCGTCAATATGCCGTAAAGAATCTTATGGGAAATGCAATTATTTGTTCAATTTTACAAAAATGTTGCAAAATAAAAGTCAGTGGCTCTTAGGCTTACTCGCCCAAGGCGTAGAGGATGTCGGCTGCGGCAGCGTTCAGGTTGTAGCGGCTGGTGTAGCAGACGAGGGTGCCCTGGGAAGCGGCCTGCTGGCAGGCTTTGCGGACCAGGGCGTGGCCTGTATGGTTGGTGTTGATGATGAGTACGTCGGCGCCCTGGAGTTTTTGGACGTCGAAGTGCTTGTTTTCCAGGATCATCCAGTGCGGGAAGCGCGTGCGGACTTTGTCATGCCACAGGGCGCTGCCGCCGGCCAGACAGACGCGGAAGCCTTCCAGGACCTTTTCCAGGCGCGACGTGTAGTCGTCGGGCAGGGGAAGGGCCCTTTTTTCGACGTCTTCCTGGGGACAGCGCGTTTCCCATTCGCGCAGGGATTGTTCCAGGGTCTGGACGTAGCCATCATAACTTTCCTGCAAGGTCTGGTAATAGGCCTGGGTCTGGGCCAGTTCGTCGCGCAGCCGGGCGGCATCGTCGTCGGCGACGGGCGGCGTGTCGTCATAGACCAGGCGGATGACGCCCAGGCCCAGGGCAATTTGACCGGCCGTGTCCAGGACGCCTGCCAGGCTTAGGGCTTCTGCTGTGCTCGACGGTGTGAGGGGATGGCTCACGGCGATATGGCCGCGGACTTTGTGGCCGCCGATGGCTGTCGGCCGCGGGAACTGTTCCAGCGCTATCGTGGCGATATGACGCTGCTGTGCGGCCTCCGTGCGATACAGTTCGTAGACGGCTTTGCGCGGCGTGAAGGACTGCTGCATCAGCTGACACGTGCCGTCCATGCGGCCCGTCTGGTCCGGGAATTCGGCCGCGCCGTCATCCTGCATCTTTTTCCACAGCCGGGCCGTCGGTATGGCGCGACCTGCCAGGCAGAGGGCTTCGCCATAAGGCAGGAAGCGTTCTTCGCCGCGGCACGACAGGCCTGCCGCTTCATTGGTATACATAATCTGTGTGATTTTCATGATAATTCTCCTCGTATCTATAACTTATGTCTATTTTGAACCTCTCCCGCTTATAGAAGCGGGAGATTCTTGAGAAGGTTGCTGTTTAAGTTTCCTCCTGCAATCAGGATAGCCTTATTCTCAAAGGGCTGTCCAAAAGCCCCTTACACAGTCCCTCGAAATCGAAGTTCTGCTTACTTTTGCGGAGTATGTTGGCGGCACCGTTGATGTCGGCATTAGCCGTCCTGCCGTTAGCGAAACGGTACAGGCCGCGCCGGATTCGTTTCCCGCTGAACGTTCCTGTATAGGGGGCATCCGGCTGGTATACGGGAATGTCGTCCAAATCCAGGCAGCTGGCCTGAGAGGTATAGGATTCTTCCTGTTCCAGATAGGTTATCCCATAGCGTTCACACAGCTGTTTCAAGGTACTGACGCAGATAGCTC